>JAKSSJ010000024.1 GCA_024403215.1 Clostridia bacterium | reverse complement strand
GCTGATCTTCTGTTTCTTCATAAACAAATGAATCCTCAAGTTCTTTTTTTTTTTTTTTATCAGGACCATATTCAAAGCCTTGAGCAATTTCTCTTTCGGCGGAGGCTTTCAAAAATTCAGCCGCCATATCCTTAATAGATGCCTTGGCTTTTTCCTTTACCATCTGCCAATCAGAGCCTGAAAGCTTTGATATCTTTGGCACAACTCCTTCAGATCCAACATACTTTTGTATTGAATCCATCTGGTCTACTGGTATGTATAAGACATCGGCTCCTGCATAAGCAATCTTAAGATAATCTCTTGTACTGCCATCTACAGTAAGTCTTTCAACTCCAGTAAATTGCCCTACGCCATGAGCCTCGTGAACTATATAGTCACCCTTTGCAATGTCTGTAAAGGCTTTAATTCTTTGAGCCTTGCTTTTACGCTTTTTATTTTTCTTTACTGTCTTAAAAATCTCTGCCTCAGAAAGATAGAGAATTTTATCATCAGCAAAATCATAGCCAGATGATAGGCTTTTTTCGCTAAGAGTAATATTATTATGAAGTCCAGCTCTATCTAAAAAGTCTTTAAGATTTTCATAGCGCTCTGCGCTTCCACAGGCTATAACTACCTTGTAGCCATCCGAAAGAAAACGCCTAAGCTCGGCCTCAAAAACGTCCATATGCCCAGAGCAAATAGGAGCCTGTCTTACGTTTACACTGTCGAGTTTATCAAGCTTATCTGCAAATTTAATGCTTTGAGCAAATGGCGTAAAATAGTAGATGCCGTTTGCTGCATTCACCTCATTTACTTTTTTAAAATCATCTGGACTAACAAACTCCGCAATTCTTGACTGATCATCAATTGCGACAAGACTAATACTATTCATGTAATCCCAGATAAAGTCGCAATCTTTATAGAACTCTTCAACATAATGCTCTATGTACTGAGAGTTTATGCCTCCATCTATAGCAGCTTTTATATCAGGCTTTTCTTCATCCAAAGTAACAAGTATTGCTGGGAAAACCTTTGCAAGCTTTAGATTCTCTATTGAACGCTGAGTCTTTTCATCAAAGCTTCTAATGGAATCTATCTCATCATCAAAGAGCTCTATTCTTACCGGGTTTTCATCGCAAGGAGAAAAAATATCAATTATATCTCCTCTTGCCGAAAATTGTCCTTTCGCCTCAACAAGTGGCATCCTTTCATAACCAAGAAGGGCAAGCTTTCTTATTATTTCGCCTCTTTCTGCAGTTTCACCAGTTTTAAGCTCAAAGCAGTTTCTTTCAAACGCTTTTCTTGGCTGAAGCTTTTTAATTGCAGAAAGAGCCGGTGCAACTACTATAGAGTCCTCGCCCGAGAGTAGAGCAGCATAAGCACTAAGATAGGCATCTAAATCATTCCTGCTCTTTGCTTCATACTTAAAGCTGTCTGGATCAAAATCAGGAAGCACAAAAATCTTTGCATTAGAAAAGAAAGCCAAGTCAGTAGCTATCTTTTGCGCACGGCGCGCGCTAGTAGTAATAACTAAGGCTTGACCCTTTGTATATATCTTTGTTATATATGGCGCTATTTGGTTTTCGCTGATTCCGTAAATATTATTCAGCATGTTTTGTATTATATTTTTGCATTGCTTCGTCAATGCCTTTTTCAATAATAGTAACAACAGCTTCTGCAGCTTCTTTTATTGCAGTGCTTAAAACCTCTTCCTCCTCCTTTGGAGGTTTTGAAACAACAAAGGCATCTAGCGGCATGCCTTCATTTTTTCCAAGGCCAATTCTTACTCTTGGAAAATTATCAAATTGGAGCTGGTATATAACAGACTTCATGCCATTATGAGTGCCACTGCTTCCGCTCTTTCTTACTCTAAGCTGTCCTAAAGGAAGATCTATATCATCATAGATAACGATGATGTGTTCAGGCTCAACCTTGTAGTAGGAAAGCATTTCTCTTAAAGCCTCACCCGATAAATTCATAAAGGTCTGAGGCTTTACAAGAAGCACTTTTTCCATTCCAATTCTAGCCTCTCCGTAAAGAGCCTTAAACTTAAGGTTCTTTACAGGAGCAGCGAGCTTTTCTGAAAGCACATCGATGGTCCTAAAGCCCATGTTGTGCCTTGTATATTCATATTGTTTACCTGGATTTCCAAGTCCGCATACTATATACATAAATTTAATAAATATATTCTAGGTTTATTCAAAATTATTCAAAGATTGAAGAGAGTGGCTGGTTGTCAAATACTCTTCTCATTGCCTCTGCAAATAACGGAGCTACAGAGAGCAGTGTAAACTTATCAAGCATCTTTTCTTCTGGAATCTGAATTGTATTAAGGAATATCATTTCATCAATAGCAGACTCTTTAATTCTATCGATTGCAGGTCCAGAAAGCACAGCGTGAGTTGAGCAAGCAATAACAGACTTTGCTCCTCTTTCCTTAAGAGCATTTGCTGCATTGCAAATTGTTCCTGCTGTGTCTACCATATCATCTACTAGGATGCAGTTTTTGCCATCAATTTCTCCTATGATGTTCATGATTTCAGAAACATTTGGTCTTGGTCTTCTCTTGTCGATGATTGCAATTGGGACATTAAGAGGCTGAGCAAAATTTCTTGCTCTTGTAACAGAACCGTGATCTGGTGAAACTATTACAAGGTCCTCAAGCTTTTTGCTTGCGATGTATCTTTGAAGTATAGGTCCGCCTGCAAGATGATCTACTGGGATAGTAAAGAATCCCTGAATCTGTGATGCGTGAAGGTCCATAGTGATAACTCTGTCAACGCCAGCAACCTGAATAAGATCTGCAACAAGTCTTGCTGTGATAGGGTCTCTTGCCTTTGCTGTTCTATCCTGTCTGCCATAGCCGTAGTAAGGAATTACAGCATTGATTCTTCCGGCAGAAGCTCTTTTCATTGCATCTACCATAATGAGAAGCTCCATCAAATTATCATTGACAGGATCTGCTGTGGACTGAACAATGTAGCAATCTTTACCTCTTACTGATTCTTGGATATTTACAGCAACCTCTCCATCAGAGAATTTCTTTACATCTGCAATTCCAAGCTGGCCGCCCATTAGCTTTGCAATTTCTTCTGCTAGTGGTCTGTTTCCGTTTCCTGCGAAAACTTTGAATTCTGAATAAACTCCGTTTTTCATTTTTTGCTCCTAACTTTGCTTGATTTATTTTATCTCAGGATTTATTTTTACGCTTAAACCACCCTGAGTTTGGTCGATTATAGTCAAAGGATAGAAATCTCTAACCTACTTATTTTCTATTCCGTTAGCAACCATTACAACGCCGGTGCCAACAGGAACTGCATTAAACTCCTTGAGCATATTTTCTATTCCTTTTATAGATCCGCCTTGCCTCATAAAGTCATCTATTATAATGGCTTTCTCGCCTGGCTTTATAGCTCTTTTAGATACACTCATTTTTTGTATTCTATCTGTTGAGCCGGCAAAATAGTTAATCGATACAGTAGATCCATCAGCAACTCTTGTCTCTCGTCCTAAAACTACCAAAGGACGATGCAAAAGCTCCGCTGTTAGCATAGCAACACCTATACCTCTTGTCTCAACGGTCACGATAAAATCAGCTTCACAGGCTGCAAACTTTTTTGCAAACAGCATGGCGCACGCCTTTATATAATCAGGATTAAACATAAGGTCTGATGTGTATAAAAAGCCTCCGCCAATTTGTCTATCTTCTTTTTCAAGCTCTTTTTTTAAGCTTTCTAATACTTCAATTGCTTTGCTATTATCAATATACGGAACAAATCTAACTCCGCCCTTAGCGCCTGCTGTTGTCTCTATATATCCGTAGCCTGCCGTATTTACAGCGCTTCTTACCACATGAAGATCTTCAGAAATAGATGATTTTGCGCAATCAAACAATTCTGCAAAATATCCAAGAGAGTAATCTCTATTTGGATGCTGCACAAGCGTTTCGATTATTACACATGCTCTTTCTGATCTTTTCATTTTTAGCGAGAATTATTTTTATCCTTTTCTAATATCATCTTGCCTACCTTAAAGATATCTCCAGCGCCCATAGTAATTACTATGTCGCCTTCAACTGCGTTGTTATACGCAAAGTCCGCAATGGACTCAAAATCTTTAAAGAAGCACACATCCTTGGTTGGATGCTTTTCTTTTATAACCTCTACGAGCTTTCTGCTAGACAGCTTGTAAATATTCTTTTCCCTTGCCGCATAAATTTCAGCAAGAACAACGTGGTCTGCATTTTCAAATGCATCAGCAAACTCATCCATAAGAGCGAGCGTTCTTGTATAGGTATGAGGCTGGAAAAGACACCACACGCTTGAGTGGCTTCTTTGCTGAGCCGCAGAAAGCGTTGCCTTGATTTCTGTTGGATGATGAGCGTAGTCATCAATGAGTGTAAAGCCGGTTGAGGTCTTTCCTATGATGTCGAATCTTCTTTGAGTCCCTGTAAAGCTCTCTAGAGTTTGACAAATAACCTCCATGCTAACACCAAGCTTATGGCATGTTGCAATTGCGGCCAATGAGTTTGTAATATTATGCATACCAGGTATGCTAAGATGGATATCTCCTAATTTCTTTTTCTTTGTGTATACTTCATATGATGCATTGCCAAACTCATCAAATGCAATATTTTTAGCGTAGTATGTTGAGCCTTCATTAAGTCCAAAGGTGATTACATTGCACTTAAGCTGCTCTGTCGCCATCTTTACATAAGGGTTTGCATCATAAGCAACTATAAAGCCATTGTCTGGTACATGGCTCGCAAATTCCTTAAAGCTCTCCTCGATGTGGTTGATATTCTTAAAGTAATCAAGATGGTCTTCGTCTATGTTTAAGATAATCTCGACAAAAGGCTTAAGATTTAGGAAGCTATCCATGTACTCACAAGCCTCTGTAACAAAATACTCACTGTCTCCTACAGATACATTACTATTGAATTCATGGAGAATTCCTCCAACCAGAATGGTTGGATCGTACTTAGCGTTTTCAAGTATCAAGGAAACCATCGATGTGGTGGTAGTCTTGCCGTGAGTACCAGAAACTGCAATGGAAGTCTTATAGTTTTCCATTATTGCTCCGAGGGCTTCTGCTCTTGTTAGAACAGGAATCATCATTTCCTTTGCCTTAACAAGCTCCGGGTTTTCCTGGCTTACTGCTGTTGAATAAACAACTAGATCTGCATCGAGCACATTCTCAGCGTCGTGTCCTATGTAGACCCTAATACCATTTCTCTCAAGTAGATCTGTTACTTCACTGCTTTTCATATCAGAGCCTGTGACAGTAATACCCTGGCTTTTTGCAATCTCGGCAAGTGCAGAAACTCCTATTCCGCCAATACCTACAAAATGAACATGTCTATAATCTCTCAAATTCATTATTTTGCCATCTCCACTCTTTTAATCACTTTTTCTTTGCCCATGATTTGCTGTATAGTCCAAAGATCTGGAGTATTTGCTCTACCTGTAATTGCAATTCTAATTACAGAAGAAACATGACCTACATGGCCCTTAAAGCTTTCTGGGTTCTTTTTGTAATCCTTTGGCTTTTCTGCATAACCAAGAGAAACTGCAATTTCTTTAACCTTAGCGAACCATGCAGAATTATCATCTGCTGGGTCATAAGTCTTTGCGTATGCATCTAAAATAGCCTTTCTATCCTCAACGGAAACCTCTGCTGGCCATTCGGATTCATATACAAAATATTCATCAAAGAAATACTTCACAAATTCAAAAATCTGCTTTGCAAAGACGAGGTCTTTTCTTGGCTTTTCGCCTCCTCTATCAATATCAAAGACTTTAAGAAGCATTTCTTTATTATCAGAAAGAAGCTTTGCCTTTTCTGGCTCGTATTCATTTGCCCAGTTTTGCATAAAATCAAAGATTTCTTCTGCACTCTTTTTAGCAAGAACGTCCTTTGAAACATCGTTTAATTTATTTAAATCAAACAGAGTTCCTGAATCAGACATTTTGTCTGCAGAGAAATTAAATTCGTTATAGTCCTTGTATGGATTGGCAATTCTCCACTCTTCATAATCGGAGTTTAGAATAGTCATAAGGTATTCTCTTACTGCTTCTGGGAAATAGCCAAGCTCTTTATAGTAGGAAAGTCCAAGCTCTGGGTCCTTTCTTTTGGAGAGCTTTCTTTTTTGACCAGTTGTTTCATCAATCTTCATGAGCACTGTATTGTGGCAGAAGATTGGATATTCCCAGCCCATTGCATCAAACAGCTGTACATGAATTGGAACTGATGCCATCCATTCTTCGCCTCTTACAACATAGGTAGTATGCATGAGGTGGTCATCAACAACGTGAGCAAAGTGATAGGTTGGAAGATCGTTTTTCTTGAGTATTACTACATCCTGTACGTTTTCTGGCATAGAAATCTCGCCTCTTATAGCATCCCTTACCTTAAAATATTTTGATGGGTCGCCATTAGATTTGAAACGTATAACTGGCTTTTCGCCGGCATCAAGATGAGCCTTAACCTCTTCTATGCTAAGGTTTCTATGCTTTGCATATTCGCCCCAAACTCCAGGATTAATTTTATTTGCTTCCTGATATTTTCTAAGCTCTTCTATTTCTTCCTCTGTCATAAAGCAAGGATAGGCCTTGCCTTCTCTTACAAGCTTTTTTACGCAAGCCTTATAAATATGGCTTCTTTCCGACTGCCAGTAAGGACCGTAATCTCCTCTTTCTGCAGCCTCTGGATCTGAAATGGATGGCTTGCTGCCCTCGGTTCCAAGATGGCAAGCTCCTTCATCAAAATTAATGCCAAAATATGAAAGGGTGTCAAGAAGCACTGGAATAGCTCCCTCGACCTCTCTTTTTTCATCAGTATCTTCAACTCTTAAATAGCAAACTCCTCCGCTTTTGTGAGCGAGCCTTTCGTCTGCTAAGGCGCCATAAAGATTTCCGAGGTGAATAAAGCCTGTTGGGCTTGGTGCAAGACGTGTTGTAATAGCACCTTCCTTAAGACCTTTTCTTTCTGGGTACATTGCCTCATAGTCCTCTGGAGTCTTATCTATTTCAGGGAATAATAAATCTGCTAATTTTTCGTAATCCATAGTTTTACCTTTCAAAACACGCACAAAACGCCCGCCAAGCCGAAAATTCGAGCTAAAATGCGGGATATTGTTCAGATATTACGTTCTTATTATACCATAAAATCGCTGTACTTTTTCTACTTTTATGGTATAATCTTATGGTCGCAAGAAAAAGGCAATATGGCTCCATGGTCAAGCGGTTTAAGACGTCGCCCTCTCAAGGCGGAATCACGAGTTCGATTCTCGTTGGGGCTACCAACAGTTAAAAAATCCAGCGCATACGCGCTGGATTTTTATTTGTATTGTTTTTAAGCTTATTAGCAACCAAGTATTGTGCAAGCACCTGGAATGATAATTGCTACAAGTACTATTACTATGATTGAAAGTGGAATACCAGATTTCATCATATCGCCGAATGAATAGTATCCAAACTTATAAGTAAACATAGGTACAGCGTCTGTTGGGAGTACAAATGTTACTGCTGACCAGAATGAAACCAGAATAGCAGCTGCTACTGGGTTGATTCCTGCCTTTACTGCAAGATCGATGATTGGAATTACAGCAAGACCTGCAACAGCTGGTCCTGATGGAATAAGAATATGGATGATGCAAATAAGAGCAGAGATAAGGAGGAATACAAGGAATGGGCTCCAGTTTGCAGCGTTACCAAGCGTTGCTTCTACAAGCCACTTTGCTGCGCCTGTATTAAGAGCTGCATCTGCAAGAGCTCCTACAGAACCTACCATAAATGTTGCATCCCAGCCACCCTTTGAGGAATAGTCGTCCCATGTAAGAACTTCGATTCCAGGGAACATGAAGAGGCATGTACCAGCTAAAGCGATGCAAGTTGCGTTAAGAAGATTTCCATTTGGAACAAATGAAGATGCAATCCATGCAACAAACATGATAGCGATAACTGCAAGGCACTTCTTTTCTCTAAGCTCGAGTGGTCCGTTTCCGTTAACCATTTCATCTGCCTTCTTTAAAGCCTCATCAGAGATTGCTTCTGGCTTGTGAACAAATGAAAGGAAGAGTGCTACAAATACTGTGAGTACAAGTCCAATTGGGTAACCCTGTGCCATCCACTGAACAAATGTAATTGGGTGACCAATCTGTGGGAGATAGTTAAATGCGAAAATGTTTGTTGGACCACCAGCTGGTGTCATGTATCCACCGATAACAGAACCTGCTGGGATAGCAATCATAAGGCACTTACCAAGCTTTGATGTACCTGGCTTTGGATCTCCGTTTGCCTTTAATACAGCCATACCAAGTGATGCGAAAAGTGCGCATGTTGGAATATTGGACATTATAGATGAAAGGACTGCTGTTCCTACAGCAAAGCCTACTATAAGCTTTCTTGGGGAGTTCTTAGCCCACTTCATGATGAAGCCAGCAATTCTTGTTGGAATTGTTGTGGATGCCATTGCTGTTGTAATAGACATTGTTCCTACCATGAAGAAGAATACTGAACCACCAAAGCCCTTAAACATATCTGATGGTGTAATTACGCCCATAAACGTAAGAAGTGCTGTCATGAAAATACCAATAACAGCCATGTTCATTGCCTCTCCTACCCAAAGCACAATAGCACCAATGATGATACCAAAGGACTGCATAGCCTGTCTTGAAAGACCTTCTGGGCAAGGAATTACAGATGAAGCAATAATGATAACTGCTGCGATTGCAATAAGGACAAACGCATTATTACCCTTTTTATTCATCGAAAAAAATCCTCCAAAATATTAAATAATTTTATAAAATATATATAATTTCAACCCATTAAGTATACAGACTTGCCCCTTGAAAATCAAGGCTTTCTTGCTTTTAGCCATACTAAAAGGTCTTTTTTACTTCAAATTTCCAAAAATTCCTCTAACAAGCTCATTTGAAGCACTTCTCATAACTGAAGAAAGTGCATTAGTTGCAGCCCTTTTGGCAATGGTCTTAGATGAGGACTTATTTCCTCCAAGCACGGAATTAACCATGTTTGTGCTAACAGATCTTGCAACAGAACTTGCGGCATTAGTTGCAGCTTTTGAAATTGCCTTTGTCTTTTTTTCAATTTCTTTTTGGCGCTCTTTTGCAAGCCTAGCTGCTTCCTTTTCTTCTGCCAGCCTTGCCTTTTCTTCTTCCTTTGCTAGCTTTGCTGCTTCCTTTTCTGCTTCCTCTTCTGCTTTTAATTTTAAAAGCTCAGCCTTTGCTTTTTCTAGAATTTCAAATGCGGATTCTCTATCTACCGTTTGTCTATATTTAAGCTCAAATTCAGAGGATACAATTTTCTTTTTTACCTCTTCTTCATCAATAGTTACCATTAAATCTTCAGGGCAATGAATCTTTGTTTTTGCCACCACGCCTGGGATTCCGGCCTCATCAAGAACAGATACTAAAGCTTCTCCTACTCCAAGGTTTTGGAGCTCTTCTTCTGTATTAAAGTCCTTGTTTGCTCTAAATGAAGCAGCAGCGGCCTTAATCTTCTTTTGTTCTGCCGGAGTATAGGCTCTTAATGCGTGCTGAATTTTATTGGAACATTGAGCAAGCACTGAATCTGGAAGATCTGTTGGAGCCTGAGTTACAAAGTAAACGCCAACTCCCTTAGATCTTATGAGCTTTACAACCTGTTCAATTTTTTGAACAAGAGCCTTTGGGGCATCGTCAAAGAGAAGATGAGCCTCGTCAAAGAAGAATACCATTCTTGGCTTTTCAAGATCTCCCACCTCAGGAAGCTGCTCAAAAAGCTCAGATAAAAGCCAAAGCATAAATGTAGAATATACCATTGGACTTTGAACAAGCTTTGAGCTTTCCAATATATTTATAAAGCCTCTGCCGTCTACGTCTGTCCTCATCCAGTCTTTTATATCAAGCTCTGGCTCGCCAAAGAGGCACTCGCCGCCCTCCTGCTCAAAGGCAAGAAGAGCCCTTTGAATAGCACCAACAGAAGCACTAGTTATATTTCCATATTCTGCAGAGAACTCTTGGGCATTCTCGCTAAGATAAGTAAGCATAGCTCTTAAATCCTTAAGGTCTAAAAGCAAAAGTCCGTGTTCGTCCGCAACCTTAAAAGCTATATTTAATACTCCCTGCTGAACCTCAGAAAGGCTAAGAAGCCTCGACAAAAGAACAGGGCCAATGCTTGAAATTGTAACCCTAACAGGGTGACCCTTTGCTCCAAAAATATCCCAAAATCTAACAGGATAATTCTTAGAAACGCAGTCCAAATCCCCCTTAACATCAGCAAAAAATACAGGTACTCCAGCGGCAGAAAAATTGCCAGCTAGGGCCTTCATAGTTGTGGTTTTTCCAGTGCCAGAGGCGCCTGCTATAAGGCCGTGCCTATTGCACATACCAAGGTTAATATTTACATTTCCGTCGTTTGACTGTCCAATACAAAATTGTGCCATAATACTCTCCTTCAAAACTTCACATATTTATATTATAATGTGACTACTATGATTAAGACAAGTGTAAAAAAACCTTTTACTGTCCTAGTTGCGGTAATCATGGTTATCGCCCTAGGCTTTGTATCACTTAGCAACATGACGGCAGATCTTCTGCCGGAATTTTCGCTGCCGTATATGATAGTTATAACTACCTACCCTGGAGCGGGTCCTGAAAAGGTAGAGAGCATGGTATCGCAGCCAATGGAATCAGCCCTTGGCACAATAAGCGGTGTAAAAAATATCAGCTCAAGCTCTTCAGATAACTATTCAATGGTGCAGCTTGAATTTGAAGATGAAACCGACATGTCTGCAGCCTTGGTTAAGGTTTCCAACGCAATTGATACAGTAAGAACCTATTTGCCAGCTGAGGCAGGTACACCAACTATCATGGAAATTTCCATGGATATGATGGCCTCTACCTACCTTGGAGTATCCTTTGATGGAAAGGATCAGTTTGAGCTCTCTAGCTTTGTAGAGGACGAGCTTGTGCCATATATTGAGCGCCAGGACGGCGTTGCAAATGTAAATAGCGTAGGCCTTGTTGAAAAAAGCGTTGTAATTGAGCTTGACGAAGAAAAGGTTTTGGACTTAAACGACAGAATACTTGGAGTTGCAAACAAGGGCTTTGCAGATGCCTATACTCAGCTTAAGGACGCCAAGCAAAAGCTTATAGACGGCCAGGACGAAATTAACGATGGCTGGCTTGAGCTTGCAAAAAGTAAGGCAGACCTTATAGATAAAAAGGAAGAGTACGAGGACAATGTTAAAAAGCTCGACGATGCCATAGATGAAATGGATGACATGATTGATGGCATAGAAACAGCTGTAGATGCCCTGCCGCTTCTTCTTGAAAATAAGACCATAATCATTAACGGAATGAAAACGGCAGTAGACCCAGCCACAAAAAGCCTTACAAACACTACAGTTACTCAGGCTGATGCAATAATAAATGGGCTCTACCAGAATGCCTCTTCGGGCGCTTTTGCCATGATTCCTGCTGGCGTCCCAATAGATGCATCTAAGCTTGTCATTAAATCAACTACTAAGCTCTCAGATGCAAAGAAAAATTATGCCGAGCTAAAAGCAATTGCTTCTGCAACAGACCTAGGACTTATATCACCGCTGCTTATAAAAACAAGCGATGATATGCTTGCTACCATTGGGGTCCTTGATACGATTGCAGAGGGCGCCGGACTTTATACCCCTGCATCAATCAAAGACACAATTACCTTTGGTCAGCTTAAGAAAAAGATAGATGCTCTTCCAGGCCAGCTTGAAAGCGGCCTTACAGAAGGCATTGCAGCATACAATGGACTTAGAGAAGGTGCTGGTCTTGAAACAGTAACCTGGACCGCAGCAACAATAACTAAGGCCAATGTAGACCAAATCGAAAACGACTGGGATGGCCTTTGGGGCTCAGCTTCTGCATATTCTAGGTCTTCGCTTCAGAACCTAGAAATCCAAAGGAAGTCTTTAGACTCCTCAAAATCTCAGCTCGACGCAGCTAAGACTCAGCTTGATTCTGCAGATGATCAAATTGAAGCAGCAGAAAAGCAGCTAAATGATGGTCAAAAGCAAATAGATGATGGCTGGGATCAGTACAACGACAGCGTTAAAAAGTTTAATAAGCAAAGAGCAGAGGTCTTAAAGTCAGCAAACGCTGATGAGCTCGTAAGCCTTAAGACCCTATCATCTCTTATCTATGCTCAAAACTTTGAAATGCCTGCCGGCTATATTGATGATAAGGATGACAATAGCTGGCTTATTAAAGTTGGTCAGAACTTTAAAACCCCAGACGAGCTAGAAAACATAGTCCTCACCAATATCCATGATGTTGGAGATGTCAGACTTTCAGATATTGCATCTGTAATAACAATAGATAATCTTGGCGAGCAATACGCAAAGATGAACGGAAAAGATGCCGTTCTTCTTGCCGTATTTAAGGCAAGCACAGCCTCAACAAATGATGTTTCCGAAAAGGTAACCAAGGCTATGGCTGAGCTTGAGGAAAAGTACGATGGACTTAAGGTTACCCCGTTATTAGACCAGGGTGAATATATAGACCTTCTTGTAGGCTCAGTTCTTGAGTCCATGATTTTAGGTGCTGTTCTTGCAATAATAATCCTGGCAATCTTCCTTAAGGATGTCATTCCAACAATAGTAGTAGCTGTAAGCATTCCGCTTTCGGTACTTTTAGCTGTTGTCTGCATGTACTTTGCTGGAATTACGCTTAATATGATGACTCTAGCAGGCCTTGCCCTGGGCATTGGTATGCTTGTAGATAACTCGATAGTTGTAATTGAAAATATCTATAGATTAAGATCCCTTGGCTATTCACCTGCTAAGGCTGCAGTTGTTGGCGCAAAAGAGGTTGCAGGACCTATTATTTCCTCAACCCTTACAACAATTTGCGTATTTGTACCAATTCTATTTGCCAAAGGCCTTGTTAAGGAATTGATACTTCCAATGTGCCTTACAGTAACCTTCTGCTTAACAGCATCACTGCTTATTGCTTTAAGCGTTGTTCCTGCAGCAGGCTCAACACTCCTTAAAAACTCTAAGGCAAAAGAGCATCCTCTCTTTGACAAGCTTATGGAAAAGTATGCAAAGACACTTTCTTGGTGCCTTAAGGTTAAAGTGGTTCCTCTCCTTGTTGCAATTGCGCTTCTTGGAGTATCCATCTGGCAGGTTGTTAGAATGGGCATAGTCATGGTTCCAAATATGGCTACAGAGCCTATTGAGATGACAGTAACAATTCCAGATGAAATGGATAAGGAAACAGCCTACAAAAAGGTTGATGATATAGTAGAAAAGGTTTTAACAGTAGACGGAGTTGATACAGTTGGCGCTATGCCAGGCTCGGCCCTTATTTCAACCGTGTCAGGTCAAAGCGGATCTGGTGATTATCACAACTTTATTATCTATATTATGGTTGAAGGGGATAATCCATCGGCAAAGGAGATAAAAGCTGTTACAGACCAGATTTCTAGCCTTGTAGAGGGTATTGATGTTGAAACTAGTCTTTCATCTCAATCGCTTGATACCTCTGCCCTTCTTGGTTCTGGACTTTCAATTAATATCTATGGCAACGATTTGAATAAGCTCATGGAAATCTCAAACGATGTCATGGACATAGTTGCAAAGGTTGATGGCTACGTAGACATCTCTAATGCCCAAGAAGAAGGTGCTGGAGTTGTTCACCTCGTAATAGATAAGGATGCTGCAATGAGATGCGGCCTTCCTGTAGCTCAGATTTATTCAGATATCAACACCAAACTTACAGAAGAGGTTACTTCTACAACACTGACAGTTAACGGCCAAAATATGGACGTTCTTATAAGGAATAAATACAGCATTCCTAATGTAGAAAACATCCTTGATATGGAATTTAAGACCAAAGAAACAGATTCTGATGGCGACAGCGTAACTGTAATCCACAAGCTATCAGACTTTGCTACTGTAGTTACAGAAGAGGGTCTTGCCTCTGTTGAGAGAAAGAACCTTGCAAGATACATTACTGTTTCAGCAAATGTAAGAGAGGGAGAAAACGCAACCCTGCTCTCCAGAGAGCTTAAGCCGCTTTTGGCAGAATACAAAGCTCCGGCTGGCTACTCAATTGAGCTTGGTGGCGAATCTGATACAGTAGACGACATGGTTGTTCAAATGGCTAAGATGATGGCACTTGGCTTCTTATTCATCTACCTTGTAATGGTAGCTCAGTTCCAAAGCCTCTTATCACCATTTATCATCCTGTTTACTATACCGCTTGCCTTCACAGGAGGCCTTATAGCCCTGTGGCTTTGCGGCGAACAGCTTTCAATACTCTCACTTATGGGCTTCCTCATCCTGATGGGAACAGTAGTAAACAACGGAATAGTATTTGTTGACTACGCTAACCAGCTCAGAATTGGTGGTATGGAAAGAAGAGAAGCTCTAATTGAAACAGGTAAGACCAGAATGAGACCAATACTTATGACGGCTCTTACAACCATTCTGGCAATGTTTAAGATGGCCCTTGGGACAGACCTTTCAGGCCAGCTTGGACGCGGAATGGCACTGGTAATAATGGGAGGCCTTCTGTACGCAACGCTTATGACATTGTACATAGTACCAGTCATTTACGACATCCTCTTCAAGCGTGAGCCACTTGTAGTTGACGTAGAAATTTGATTTAGTTAAACTTGTCCTGCAAAAAATAACTTTTTTAAAGCCCGCGCCGCCCGCAGGGCGGCAAAAAATAAAAAGAAATAAAAAATCCAGACCAATGGTCTGGATTTTTTAATACGAAAGTCTAATTACTTCTTTGCAACTTTCTTTGCTGCTGCCTTCTTAGCAGGAGCCTTCTTAGCTACAGCCTTCTTAGCTGGAGCTGCCTTCTTTGCTGGAGCCTTCTTTGCTACAGCCTTCT
>JAKSSJ010000023.1 GCA_024403215.1 Clostridia bacterium | reverse complement strand
TGCCTCAACAGAAGTAAAGCCAGGTGTATCAAAAAGGAAAAAGCCATCTCCTTCAAAAAGCTCTGTGTGCCTTGTGGTATTCTTACCTCTTCCAAGTCTTTCTGAAATTTCCCCAGCTTTGCTTACTCCTTCACCAATAAGAAGATTTGTAAGCGAAGACTTTCCAACACCAGAAGGTCCAGCAAGTGCAACCTTAAGACCAGCAAAAGCTTTTTTTAGTTCCGCAATTCCTTTGTTCTCCTTTACACTGATAAAATATAAAGGATAAACATTCTCATAAGCCTTTCTAAAGTCTTCTCTTGTTTTATCATCTGAGAGTTCGTCTTTATTGACACAGATTATGAGCTTAGCATTTGCTTTCTCAGCCATAACAGCAAATCTGTCTAGCATAAGAAAGCTTGGCAAAGGATCTTTAGCTGCTGCAACGAGTGCAAAGCACTCCACATTTGCAACAGGAGGTCTATCAAAAAAGTTTAAGCGAGGAAGTATATCAGTAATTGTTCCTGTTCCATCCTCGTTTAGTGTAAACAAAACCACATCGCCCGCAAGAGGAGTAAGCTCCTTTTTTCTAAACGCGCCCTTGGCCTTGCATTCATATGTTGTTCCTCCAGCCTTTACATAATAAAAACCGGAAATGCCTTTTTTTATTGTTCCCTGCATTATTTAGAATGTGCAATAATCTTTATAATCTCATCCAAACTTGCAGACTTGTTAATAGTATAATCACCAGATCTAAGCTTGCTATCAAGCTTCATCTCTATCGATCTATCAACAAATGCCTTAGATGATTCTACAAGACCTGCTTCTGCTAATATTTCTCCTATCTTCTTACCAGATGTTCCATTTGGAATACTGATTCTGATAGTTTCTCCATTATCAACTATCTCCGAGCCTTCTCCGCCTTCAGTGCCCTGGCCAGTTCCCTCGCCAGTACCTTCTCCTGTTCCTTCACTTGTATCAGGACCAGAAGATAAAACAAGATTAATCTTTGTTCCTGCAGGTGCAAGTGTTCCCTTTTCTGGGTTTTGAGAAATTACATAGCCCTCAGGAATTGACGTGCTGCTCTTATATGTAATCTTTCCAAGCTTATAGCCATAGCTTTCAATAAGCTTCTGAGCATTAGGACGCTTTGTTGTTTGAGACTTTCCAATTACGTTTGGAATTGCTCCATCATTGGTTCCTTTGCTTAAAGTAATCTTTACAGTTGAACCTCTCTTTACAACAGCATCAGCTGAAGGAGTCTGCGATATGATTTCTCCCTCTGCATATTCATCGCTATTGATTTCCATTTCAATTTCAAGCGTAAGCTCATTATCATCTGCGAGAGCAGTTGCTGCCTCAAGACTCATATGTTCAAAGCTTGGAAGCGCAATTTCATCAGAAACCTTTTTAGCTGGATCGAACCAAAGCTTATACACAAGTCCCGATACAGGAATTGCAAGAGCAATAGCAACAAGAATTGCTACAATATTTGGGATGTGGAAACGCTCTGTTGTTTCTTCAAACTTACGCTTTTTAGCAGCGTTCTCTTCACGTTTTCTTTGACGTCTCTCACTTGGATCCTCTTCCCTTTCATCAAGGAAGCTAAGATCTATTTCTTCTCCGTTTGCCTTTCTCTCTTCAAGGCTTTGACTGTAGTCAGAAGACTTAGAGAATTTTACAAAGCTAAGATCTGTGATAAGTTCATCGGCAGTGCTATATCTTACATCAGGATTTTTTGCACTCGCCTTCATTATTATATCTTCAATGTCTTGCGGTATGTTTGGATTAATTCTTGATGGAGGAGTCATCTCTTCACTGATGTGCTTTACTGCAACTTCAACAGCAGTCTCGCCATCAAATGGAACCTGACCTGTTACCATCTCGTATAAAACTATACCAAGCGAATAAATATCTGAACGTTCATCAACACCTTTGCCTCTTGCCTGTTCTGGCGAGAAGTAGTGAATAGAACCCATAACTGCTTCCTTTTGATCTCCAACTAAAGTATCATTGGAAACTTCCTTTGCAATACCAAAGTCTGCAATCTTTGCAACGCCATCTTTTGAAATCAAAACATTATGAGGCTTAACATCTCTATGAATGAGATGATGCTTGTGAGCTGTAGAAAGCGCCATAGCAATTTGTCTTGTAATGCTTACAGCCTCTTTAAAGTCTAATGCTCCATTAGCTTTTATAATGTCTGAAAGAGGTCTTCCTTCAACAAGCTCCATTACAATGTAATAGATATTGCCTTCTCTACCTACATCGTAAACATTAACAATATTAGGGTCTACTATGCTTGCTGCAAGCTGAGACTCTCTTCTGAAGCTTTCTATGAACTGCTCGTCTTGAGTATATTCTGGACGCAAAATCTTAACAGCAACAAATCTGTTAAGAACAATATCTTGAGCCCTGAAGACTACAGACATTCCGCCTTCGCCAATTTTCTCTTTTAGGTCATATCTACCTGCTAGTACTCTACTTGCCATATTACTGAATCCTAATACATACTACTGAGATATTGTCACTTCCGCCATGTCTATTTGCTGCATCAACAAGATCTTTTGCAAGACTATGCATTGTTGAAGCAGAATATGCCATGCCGGCCATTGTTGATTCTTCTAATTCGCCATACAAACCATCAGAACACATGATGATTGTATCTCCTGGATATACATCAAAAGCAAAGAAGTCTGGATATACGCTCATATCTCCTCCTACTGCTCTTGTAATTAAATTTTTATCTGTTCTTTGCTCTGCTTCAGTATTTGTGATAAGTCCCTTATCAACCATTTCCTGAACAAGAGTGTGATCTTTAGTTACCTGTCTTAATACTCCATCTCTGATTAGATAAGCTCTTGAATCTCCTACGTTTATAACGTAAGCCTTATTATTTCTTAGGTAACACAAAAGTGCAGTAGTTGCCATGCCCCTATTCTCTTCTTCTGAAAGAGATTTCTTAAAGACAAGTTCATTTGCTCCTGCAAACAAAGATAGGAAATAGTCCTTTAAAGCTATCTCACTTTTTACTGTTTCAATAGGATGAAGCGAAACAAATTGAGCCATATAACCTACTGTCATACGGCTTGCAAGTTCTCCAGAATTATGACCACCAACTCCGTCGGCAACCATAAACAGCTGTTTGTCTGGCATAACAAAGACTGAATCTTCGTTATCTGTTCTACTTATTCCTCTGTCTGTTTTAAATCCTACGCTAATCATTTTTCCTTAGTAATGCTATATAAAATCCGTCCTGTGCATTTTCTTTTGGAAGAAACTGCTTTTCAAAATCCAATTTCCAAGATGGATTATTTTGAACAAAATTTCTTACCTGATTTTCGTTTTCCCTTTTATTAATTGTGCAGGTACTATAGACTATTCTGTCCTTGGCATATAAACCTGCGTTTTGCAAGATTTTTTCCTGAATACCAAGAAGCTCACTATCATTAAAAGCCTTAAGTTTTATCTCAGGATTTCTTCTTGCCGTACCCAGGCCACTGCAAGGCACGTCGCAAAGTACTGCATCAACCTTGAAATCTTCAAGTGTTTGTGTTGAGTCAAAGGTCTTTGTAATTATATTTGTAATACCAAGCCTTTTGGCCTGCTTTTTAATGAGCGAGATTCTGTGCTCATAAAGATCAAAGGCGTAAAGCTTTCCCTCTCCCTCCATAAGCATAGCCATGGCCATAGTCTTGCCGCCAGGTGCCGCGCAAAGATCTGCAATGCTTTCTCCTTTTTTAGCTGCGAGCCTTCTTGCCGAGAGGCTTGAAGCTTCACCCTGAACAAAGAAGAGACCATCCTTATAAGCCTTTGTATCTAAAAGCCCAGTGCCCTTAACATACAAAACATCTGGATCTTCTTGTGCTTTAGTAATTTGAAAGCCTTTTTCATTAGCATCCTGCAAGCTTTCCTTATCAAGCAACGTTATAAGCTCATCGCTACTGGTTTTTAGAGTATTAACCCTTATCGAAAGCGGAGCTTCTTTAATAAGTTCCCCTAATATTTCCTCTGTCTGCTCTTTTCCGTACGAGCCTAAAAGTAGACGTACTATACTTTCATTACAAGAGTAGTTTACAGAAAACTGTTTTATGATATCATGCTCGTTTTGAGCATTTTCAAGCTTTTTTAGGCTTCCTCCGCTGCGCTGAAAGTTTCTAAGCACTGCGTTAATAAAGCCTTCAGAGCCTTTCATAAAGGATTTGGCCAGAGCTACAGTCTCATTAATTGCCGCATGGTCCTTTACATCCATCATAGACAGCTGATAAAAGCCCATCCTAAGAAGTATTCTAGCCCCTATTTTAATCTTAGGCTTATCAAGGAATGAGTCTATATTATAGTCTAGCAGAATCTGATTTCTTAAGACTCCGTAGACAAGTTCACGCACAAAAGCTGGGCTAGCAGGATTTTCTTCCGAAAATTGCTTAGCCACGCTAAGATTGGACCAAGAATCGTTGTCTTCAATATCCTTCAATATTAAATATGCAGCTCTTCTGTCCCTATCCATATATATTAACCTAAAATTGTGCCAATTTCAATTTTATTACCTAAAAGAAAGGCCGAAACGTCCATGGCCTTCTTGCCAGGCATCTGAATCCTTGTAAATACAACGCTTCCGCCCTTGCAGCCGACCTCAAGCCCTTCTTTTCCTGCAGCCAAAACAGTGCCGGCTGGACCACTTCCTTGGCCAATTTTGGCCTCATGAACCTTCATAACAAGGCCGCCCAGCTTTGTTGACGCTGTAGGCCAGCTATTAAAGCCCCTAACAAGGCAGCAAATTTCTTCAGCCGTCTTGTTAAAATCAATCACTCCCTCATCCTTAAATACCATAGCAGCATAGCTTGCTTTGGAATCATCTTGAGGAATATGCTTTGCTTTTCCCTCTGCAATCAAAGGCAGCTGCTCAATCAAAAGCTCTGCCCCCATATTTGCGAGCTCAACGTGGAGCATCTCAGTTGTTTTTTCTAGCACCAAGGTTTTTGCAAAGGCTATCATGTCGCCAGTGTCGCAGCCCTCAGCCATATGCATAAGAGTTACTCCTGTTTCCTTATCTCCATTCATGACAGCTCTATGAATTGGAGCTGGTCCTCTATATGATGGCAGTATCGAACCATGAATATTAATGCAGCCGTACTTTGGAAGCTCTAATATTTCCTTTGGAAGGATTTTTCCATAAGCTGCAACAACGATAAAATCTGGAGCAATGCTTCTTAGCTTTTCCAAAAATTCTGGATTGCTCTTAATATTTTCTGGGCTTTCAACTTCAAGGCCAAGCTCTATTGCTTTTGCTTTAACCTCGCAAGGCTGAAGCTTTTTGCCTCTATCCTTTTCTCTATCAGGCTTTGTAACAACAAGCTTAACGTCGTAGCCACTGTTATGCAGTTTTACTAATGCAGGTACAGCAAATTCTGGAGTACCCATATAAACTACTGTCATTATTCTTCCTCACTGTAATTTACATCTCTAATATTGTCTGCAATCTCTGTATAGATATGTCCATCAAGATGATCTATCTCGTGGCAGAAAGCTCTTGCAAGAAGATCCTTACCCTCATAAATGACCTCTTTGCCATTTCTATCGAGGCACTTAACCTTTACCTTCTTTGGTCTATGAACATCTCCGCAAAGGCCAGGAACAGAAAGGCAGCCCTCTTCTCCATATTGATCACCTTCTTTAAAGATGATTTCAGGATTAATAAGCTCGTAGGTTTTTGGATCCTCTGGAACTTCAATTACACATATTCTTCTTAATATTCCAACCTGAGGTGCTGCAAGTCCAACACCATTTGCAGCTCTCATAGTTTCTACAAGATCATCAAGAAGCTCTCTTGTTTTATCTGTAACCTCTGGAACTTCTTTGCACTTCTTGTGAAGCACATCCTCTGTTGAATTAACTATTGTTCTTAATGCCATGATTTTCTCCTTGATGCTTTATATGTATGAGAATGGATTTATATCCACCGTAATAAGCTTTGCTTCTCCCTTTGAATTGGTATGATATTTTTTTAGCTCTTCAATTTTTGAATTTACTTCTTTTCTTTGAGATTGTTTTGCCTTGATTAAAATCTGATATCTAAACATTCCAGATTGTTTTACAAGAGCGTTTGCAGTAGGTCCAAGAACGCTTACGTCATTAAGCTCATTTCTTAAAAACTTTGCATACTTGTCCGCAGTCTGTTTTACTTTATGTTCATCAGCATCGGATACTACTAGCTGATAAATATCAGAAAACGGTGGATAACATACCGCCTTTCTTGTCTTAATCTCATTATCATAGAAGCCCTCGTAATCATGCTTTTTAGCATAGATAAGTGCAGATGCTTCTGGATTATAGCTTTGTATAATTACCTTGCCCTGAAGCTCTCCTCTTCCAGACCTTCCTGCAGCTTGAGTTACAAGCTGAAAGGTTCGTTCAGATGATCTAAAGTCTGGTATATTAAGACTTACATCTGCGGATACTATTCCAACAAGTCCAACATTATCAAAGTCAAGTCCCTTTGCTACGAGCTGAGTACCAACCAGTATATCGGTTTTGTGATTTCTAAAGCGCTTAAGGACTGCCTCTAGCTCTCCTTTTTTCTTAATAGAATCAATATCTAATCTCTCAACCTTTGCATCAGGGAAAAGCTCTATTGCTTTTTCTTCGACCTGTTGGGTACCAACTCCGTACTTGCCAATTATTTTGCTGCCACATTCCGGACATACCTTTGGAAGAGGCGCACCCTTTCCGCAGTAATGGCAAAGACATTTATTTAAGTCTTTATGATAAGGCATTGCTATTCCGCAGTCACTACAAGTAACAACAAATCCACACTCTCTGCAAGTTATATAGCTGTTGTAGCCTCTTCTATTTAAAAACAGTATTACCTGCTTTTTATCATCAAGAGTATTTTTGATTTCATTAGCAAGAGCGTTTGAGAAAAGATTTCTATTTCCGTTTCTTGCTTCCTTTGACATATCGACTATCTCTACGCTTGGAAGAGGAGTCTTATTATATCTTGACTTGATTTCGATTCTTTCAAACAGGCCCTTCTCGCTCCTGTAATAGTCATTGATGCTTGGCGTTGCGCTTCCAAGTATTACAAGAGCCTTATGGTCTATTGCTCTTTTGGTTGCAACTTCTATTGCATCGTACTTTGGACTGCTATCAGATTTGTACGAGCTCTCATGTTCTTCATCCAATATGATAAGCCCAATATTTTCAAAAGGAGCAAAGATAGCAGATCTAGCACCTATTACTAAGTTTACCTCTCCGCTTTTAATTCTTTTGTATTGAACAGCTCTTTGAGCCGGAGTAAGCTTGCTGTGAAGAATGGCTACACTTCCCTCGCCGAATCTACTTATGAGCCTACTTACAAGCTGAGGAGTTAAAGATATTTCTGGAACGAGCACTATGCCATTTTTTCCAGCATCAATAACCTTTTGCATAGCCTGAAGATAGATTTCTGTTTTACCGCAGCCAGTTACTCCATGAAGAAGTATCATCTTATGTTTTCCTTCTTCAATAGAGCTTTCTATTTTATCAAATGCTGCTTGCTGCTCCTTGTTTAACTTTTTTGGAAGCTTATCTTCTTCAAAGAGCTCTATGTTTTCAAATGGAGCTTTGGTTTTTCTTTTACCAGCAGTATTTGGCGTAAAGCACCTGATTGCTTCTATGTATCTGCAAAGATATCTCTTATGCATCCATAGAGCAGTTCTCATTGCTTCTTCTGATAATCTAAATTCTGAATCAACAGATTCTACGTGCTTTAATCTTTTGCTTAGGTCTGGCTTTTCATCAAAAACTTCTACAACATATGCATCAAGCTTTCTATTTCCAAGTGAAAATGGAACAACAACTCTATCACCCACACATATATCATCAAAATCTGATGCATAAGTGTAGATGAGATCAGTTGCATTTGTGTTGTTGTCTACTATTGCATTGATGTATTTCATTAACGACTTTATTTTGCCAGCTTATCCTGGGCTTCTTTTGCAAAAATACAGCCACAGTAATTTTGTCTATATAAGTTATACTCTTTGGATAATTCAATAGAGCGCTTATATCCGTCTTGCTTTTTGTAATTGCCGCCAAGATATTTAATGCCAGTTTCTTGTTCTATCTCTTCTCCAACAAGCTTTATATTGTCATAGTTTTTGTGAGGACTTACAGAAAGAGTTGTATCAAAGATTTTATATCCATGTTCTTTTGCAAAAAGTGCTGCCTTTAGCATTCTCATCTTAAAACAAACAAGACATCTTTTGCCGCCCTCAGGTTCTGTTTCAAGTCCTTCTGCCAGCTTGAAGTAATTATCAGGATCATAATCTGCTTCAATAAAGTCTACGTCATTTCCTTTAGACTTTAAAACTTCTATGAGCCTTTTTTGTTCTTCCTTTCTATGCAAATATTCTTCCTCTGGGTGAATATTTGGATTGTAATAGAGGACCAGTATCCTGTAATCTTCAAGAAGTCTTTCTATAACCGCCGTAGAACATGGTCCGCAGCAAGAATGAAGAATCAATGTTTCTTTCATAATCATTAAACGCAGTAATAATTTACTTCAAAGGCCGGGAGACCTTTTGACTTTCTTAAATATATTTTGTAATCAGGGTTATACCTTAAAATAAGCTTTGGTATTTCCCAGTAATCATCAATTCTGTGATAAGCCGCAAGAAGAAGCTTTGGCTTTTTAGTAGCAATAGTTTTTTCTGCGCCCTTTAAAGCTTCTATTTCTTCTCCCTCAAGGTCCATTTTGATATACGACACTTCAAAATTAGAACTACTTAATATGTTATCAACAAAGACGCAAGGAATTTCTCTTGTTATACCTTTTCCTATGCTTCCGCCTCTTCCGATCCCATGAGTAAACATGAGTGTTCCATCATGACTTGATATTGCTGCATTAATTAAGGTGATATTCTCTAAAGCAGCTGTGTTTTCTTTAAGCTTTCTAAAATTTCTTTCTTCTGGCTCTACAGCAACTATGCTTTTATATCCACCGGTGAGCTCTAAAAACTCTTTTACTGTATCGCCTGTGTAGGCGCCAAGATCTAAATAACTCTCGTTATCATTAAGATTAAGGAGTTTATAGTTTTCTTCATCCGAGCTTACTATATCAAATAGGTATTCAATCTTTCCTGTAATTCTATATTCTATGAGTTTATCTAAAACTTCTCTGCTCTTATCATCAGCCAGCACGCTCCTTAGCCAGTTTAAATCTTCTTCATGCTCTTTAGCATATGCGCTTGTAAATAATCCTTCTCCAACAACAGGAAGATCTGGCGCATAAAGCTCTTGCTCCTTTGATATTCTTTGTATGTTTAAAAGAACATCATCAAGGTGGGATCCAAAGCAAAGAAGAACTACCATATCTCCGAATCTTTCTTTTGCTTCAGAATAAGAGCTAACAGGAAAACCTTCAAAGCTATGTCCCCTTACAAAACCATCAGAAGCAAAGATGCCAGCCACTGGTATATTTCTAATTCTTAATTCGTCCAGTATGTGCTTTGCTGCATTTCCCATACCATACAAGACTATAGGTTTTTTAGTTGTTTTTAAGTAATCCCACAAGGCAGCTTCCTTTACTTGCTATCTGCAACTAAAATACATCTATTCTTACTTTTGTAATTTTCGTTTGCACTACTAACATTTCCAGGGATAACTTCAAATACAGTTCTCAGTCTTCCCATAATCTTATCATTAACTGCAATGCTGTCATCCTTATCAAGCGAAGATGCATAAGTTTTGATAAGCGCATAGTCACCATCAGATGCAAGATATAAAAGTCTTTCGAGGTTTGCAGAGAATATTTCTTTGCTGCATTTTCCGTTCTTAAAGAAATTAGCAAGATTATTGCCGTTTTCTTCTGCGCAAACTATTTTTCCAATTGGAAGTCCAAGCACCTTTGCATAAAATGCTGCAAGAACAAGCCCAAAATCAGCTGATGGAACAATAACGTCAATTGCATCATCCATTTCTATTCTTTGCTTTTCAAGTAGTTGCTTATACCCAAGAAAATAGCAAGTAGTAAGAGCAGCAAGTCCCACAATATTTGCAGCACCTAAGCTTTCATCTGCGCCAAATTCCTTTAGCATAAGATTTGCAAAGTCTTTATAACTTCCATTAGGTCCATGTCCAAGCTCGAGCATAAAATCTTTGCCATAGTCTAAGATAACAGCAAGATTCTCATCATCAAATTTATCTGCATAAGCTTTTTCAACATGATCCCTCATATTATCAAAGCCAGGAAGAAGAGCATTGAGAAGTATTGCAACAATATCTTTTGCATCTAGCATTAAAAGCATTTCAACGGTAAAGCGCACCTCTGAAACCTTTTCATTAATGTAAAAGCCCATGTCAGCTGCCATGCCATTTGCTATTGCTTCTTTAACACTAGCTTCTTCAATTCCTCTTGTACTTGTGTAATTCATTTTTTCCTCTACTTTCAATCAGCCACCGCAATTGCTTGCAGTGGCTGAACGCTTGGCGGAGAAGGTGGGATTCGAACCCACGTGGCGCGAGCGCCCAACGGTTTTCGAGACCGCCCCGTTATGACCACTTCGATACTTCTCCATGTAATGGGAAGCCTTAGTCTTCCCTATTTAATAATTTCTGATCCTCTTGGTACTACAACCTTTATTGCACTTGGAACAATGCTGATGTGTGCCGGCTTAAATTTGGATACCTCGCCATCTACTGATACAACGCAATCATCAAGAGGTTTTAGATCAAATTCTTTAAGCTGTTTGTAAACCAAAAACTCGTCTGCAAGCTTGCAATCAAGATGAGTTCCGTTGTGATACTTAGGAAGAAGTGAGAAAAACTTTATTCCCTTGCATGGTCTTACAAATCCTACATCAATAAGGCCATCTTGAAGTCTTGCCTTTGGACAAGATTTAAATCCTCCGCCGCAGAACATTCCATTACCTGCTGCAACAAGCATTAAATCCTCTTCATGCTCCACTCCATCCACAGTATATGAAAATCTATACTTTGGCCACTTTGTTAGAATTTGCATAGCGGCAATTGCATAGGATGCAGCTCCGCTTGAAACACCTTTTTGTCTCAGCTCTCCAGACCTTACTACTATGTCGCAGTCAGCGCCAATGTTTAGCATGTTAAGGCAATATTCATCGTTGTACTTAATAGCATCTATTACTTCTACGCTGCCATTAAGCTGAGCATCTATATCAAGGAAATTCTTTATGTTAGTAAAGTTCTTCACAAAATCATTTCCCGATCCGCATGGCATAATTGCAAGCTGCGCATTAGGAAAAGCTATGATGGCATTTACAACATCGCAAATTGTGCCATCGCCGCCTACAGCATAAAATCTTAGCTCCTCGCCAGAGCTTGCTCTTTCCTTTATCCAGCTAGCAACCTCTTCTTTACTTAAGGTTCTATGAATCTCATAATCAACACCAGCATCTTTAAGCTTTTGCATTAGCTCAGACATATTCACCTTTTTAGCTGCGCCAACTCCAGCAGCTGGATTAACAATGAAAATGTGCTTCATATTCATTACCTTTAGTCCTTTCAACATATCCATAGGACATATATCTACAAGATATATAGATATATATGTACAAAGTGCATTCTAATATTTTACACTATTTTAGGCATTCTTTCAATAAAACTCGGCTATTATACTATTCTTGCAAGGGGTTTTGCAGCCTTTTTTATCGAAAGCTTCGATTTGGATTTCAAAGCTTTTCCCGCTGTAATCCTTTGGAATCTCAAAGATGTTATAGAATTCAAAGACCGAGCCCTCAAGAGGCCCATCCTTATAGCGAAGCATGCCAAGCTTTCTTTCAACGCTCCCGCCAGGCTCGCTAATACTCCCTGATGGATTCTGCCCATCCAAGGGCTTTATAGACCTAAACGTATAGACCAGCTTTTCTGGGTAATTTGCTATGTCATACTCATTATTATCCTTAAGTTTAAAATCACTCGGCTCGAGCTGATATGGTCTTAAAACACCAGTTATTGCAATCTTTTCCCCCGCCGGCAGCCTAAAGCCTTGCATCTCAGCATAAAATGATTTCTTTACTCCTATGCCTTTTAGGTTATAGCTATTCTCCTTGGCATCATCCACTGCATCAATTCTGTAAATATGGAGGCTCTCGTCAAAAGGAACTATTTTGCCGTGCCTCTCAAACTCTGTGCCCTCTCCTACTATTGCTTCTCCAATATCATAGCGCCAAGCCTTAAATCTATCTGGATTCCCAACTTCATTTCTTGATTCTAAAAATGCAAGCTCAGTTCTATATGAAGTGCTTGTTTCATCCATCATGTAAACAAACATATGGACCTTTCCATCCGTATAAAGGCAGATATCATTTGCCCTATACATCGTTAAAAGCCCCATATGATAAAGCCAAAGCATGCTGCCATCCTTTGCCTTAATATATGGATCCTGATAACCTGCCACAGGATCATTTACCATGCCAAAGCCCATCTTCTCTGCCCATGCTTCTATTGCACGTCTATGCTCAATAGGATTGAATCTGCAAATGACAGCATCATTTTTTATGCCTATCTTTATATCTTTTGAATCTTCAGCGAGCAGCTTGCCATCATTCGACTTAAGACTAACAACTATCTTATAGCTGCCCAGTGGAAGTGATGATAAAGCCTCTCCATCATCAGATACGAGCTTTAGCCCATCATTAAAGATAGCTCCATGAGCCGTGTCTGTTGGACCTCCAATTATTGTTCTAAAGGAGTTATCGCTATACCAAGCTTTAATACTTGCCTTATGAATTGAGCCTTCTTTATCCTTTGGATCCTCATAGATAAGCTCGGCAAAGCCTTCCTTAAGAAGCTTTTCTCTGCCAGGATCAAGCTCTTCTGGATAGCAAGTAAAATCCTTTCTATAAACGTCAATATTTGTATTACTCTTTATACTTGAAAATGTTCTTCTTAAAAGCTTTCCATCTTGATCATAAATTCCGCATTCAAATAATGTGTCCTTTGGAAGTTCCTCATCGGATTTAATTTCTCCGCTGACTAATATCCATCTATTAGGACACACCACGCTGCCAATATCACTTGGAATTTTAATTTTAATCTGGCAATTCATTTGTATATTACAATATCTTAAGTGGGCAAGCACCAAGGCTGTCTAAGGAAACCAGCTTATACTCTGTGCTGTTTATCCTTCCTTCAAATTTTCTTTGCGATATTACATCTCCGTGAAGATGACCGTAAAGTGCAATCTCTACACCATATTCACTGAACATATCTGTAATTTCCGTTGGTTCGCCATTTTCCATTACTGGAGGAAAATGAGTAGCCGCAATTAGCTTTCTTCCGTTCAAAACCCTTTTTGCTTCTTCAAGGCTCGCTCTTAATCTTAAAAGCTCCCTTGCATAAATAGGCTTATCTTCTTCCTTAAAGTTTGAATCACCTGGGAGTATCCATCCCCTGCTTCCTGCAATAACGTAGGAGTCTGCCTCATAGCAATTGTTTTGAAGGAAGAAAACCTCCGGGAAAAGATTTTGCATTTTCTTTTTTGATGACCACCAAAGATCATGATTTCCTTTCATGATAATTTTTTTACCAGGAAGAGTTTTTAGATAATCAAAATCAGCTTGAACCTCTTCAAGCTTTAATGCCCATGATAAATCTCCTGGAATAAGAACAGTGTCTTCTTCTGATACCATTCGATTCCATATTTCTGTAAGGCTCTTTTGGTGGTCCACCCACACACCGCCAAACATATCCATGGCCTTGTCTTCAATTGTTGGATCTGTAGCAAGATGCAGATCAGCTATTGCAAATAAACTCATTTATCTTCAAGCGATTGAACCTTTGACAATTTTCTTTGCATTGCTCTTGTTCTTGTCCCAACAAGCTTTTCAAGATTTGCGCTTGCCTTGTTTAAATCCTTTTGAAGATCAGTTAAAACCCCTTCAAAAGTATCGAATTCTGATTTAACATCGGAAAGAACTTCCCAAACTCTATCAGCATTATTTTGTATTGCAAGAGTTTTAAATCCCATGCCAAGTGCATTAAGCAATGCAGATAGCGTAGACGGCCCAGCAATTATTACGTTATATTCCTTTTGAAGCTCTTCTATCATGCCAAGCTCTACCGCCTGAACATACAGGCCTTCAACAGGAAGGAACATGATTGCAAAATCGGTTGTATATGGAGCCTTAACATACTTTGTGTGAATGTCATCTGCTTCATCTTTAAACTGCCTTACTAGCACTTTTTCTGCTGCGATAACTGCCTCTTCATCCCCCATCTTTGCAGCATCTACAAGATGAGCATAAGCATCTCCTGGGAACTTTGAGTCTATAGGAAGATAAACTGGCGAGCCTTCATTTCCAGGAAGCTTAACAGCAAACTCTACTCTTTTCCCTGTACCAGGAACAGTCTCTACGTTTGTTTCATATTGGGCAGGAGCAAGGATTAGTTCTAGGATATTTCCAAGCTGAATTTCTCCAAGTATACCTCTTGTCTTTACATTAGAAAGAACCTTTTTAAGATCTTCAACTCCGTTTGCCATGCCCTGCATTTCTCCGATGCCCTTTTGCAGTTCTCCAAGACCTCTGTTTATTGAATTAAAAGAATTGGAAAGCTTAACGTCAAAAGCTTGATTCATCTGAGCATAACCTTGATTTACAGTTTGGTTTACAGATTGAATAATGCTGTTTTGAAGATTGCTCTGAAGGTTTTGAGTTCCAGCCTGAGATTGCTGTGCGTTCTCCCAAACCTCTTTTTTAAGATTTGATACTGCAGAAATTAAAAAGACTACTACTACCAAGAGCACTAGGCATAATGCTGCAATAAGGTATAAAAGAATATTTTCCATTTCTCCCTCCACTTTACAATTATTATATCATATTCTATAATATATAGGTTATGAGAATTAATTTTAAGAACATTTTAATACTCACCATAGTACTAATTTTAGTACTGGGATGCGCCCTGCCTTTG
>JAKSSJ010000022.1 GCA_024403215.1 Clostridia bacterium | reverse complement strand
TGGCATTTTTCTGATCTCTTCAAAATCAATTGCATCGTTAAGATCAAATCCAGAGGTTGCAGTTCTAACTAATGCAGCCATAACACCGCCGCAGCCAATGATATCTCCAATATCGTGACAGATGGATCTAATATATGTTCCTCTTGAACATACAACATTAAAAGTAATTTCATTTTGACAAGGATAGTATCCTGTCATGTTAATTTCATAGATATGAATCTTTCTTGGCTTTACTTCAACTTCTTCACCATTTCTTGCATAGGAGATTAGTCTTCTTCCATTAACACTAACTCTAGAATACATAGGTGGAATTTGATCTATATCACCAAGAAAGCCTTTTAATATATGTTCAACTTCTTCCTGACTTGGAAAAGAAAATAAACCGTTATCTGTTAGGTTTCCCCAGATATCATCAGTGTCCGATGACATTCCAAGTCTTAACCTACAGAAATATGACTTTGGAGAATTCTCCATATACTCAATAAGTCTTGTTGCTTTGCCAAGGCATACCGGAAGAACACCTGTAGCATTTGGATCTAAGGTGCCAGTGTGACCTATTTTCTTTTCGCCAAGTATACCTCTTAATATAGCTATTACATCGTGAGATGTATAGTCCATAGGTTTATTGACAACAACAATTCCCGTCATAAATCTTAATTATATCTTTTGAGTTCTTTTTCTACTTCTTCCTTGATAAGAGCGTAGGCTTTATCAATATCCATTTCAAGAGTTGCGCCCGCAGCTCTTATATGGCCGCCGCCCCCAAGAGCCTGAGCCACTTTATTTACATCAGCATAGCTTTTAGATCTAAGACTGAGCTTAAATACATTAGGTTCCTTTTCTTTAAGAAAGGCTGCAATTTCTACTCCGCCTGTAACTCTAATTCTGTCAATGCAAGTGTCTATCTGATCAAATGCTGCACCAATTCTTTGCATATCAGAAATTCTGATATTTGAAATTACCGCTTTATTGTCAGCAAACAGCTCCATAACTTCTTGTGCATGAGCTTCGGCCTTGAGCTGCTCTATAGGATAGCTGTCATAAAGTGCAGTGCAAATTGCCGAGCCATCAATTCCGTATTCATAAAGCTTTGCGACAGTTTTATGTACTTCTGCAGTTGTGTTATCATACTTAAATCTTCCTGTATCAGTAACTATTGCAACATATAAATACTCTGCAATTTCTTTATCAATTTGAAAATTAAGTTCTGATAGAAGTTCAAATATTAACATGCCGGTTGCAGCAGCCTGAGGTTCAACAACACAGTAGTCTGCAAAATCTTCCATTTGAATATGATGATCAATGCAAAGTCTTGTCTTTGCATTTTTAAAAGCATCAATTCTATTCTCAATTCTCTTTTCATCACCGCAGTCAACAGCAATTGCAAGATCTGCGTCAAATGGCATTTCGGACACAAAATAAGGATCATTTGTTTTATGGTCTATTACGCTAAGATAACCAGGAATAGCATCTTCAATTAAAACGGCAGCTCTTTTCCCAAGCCTTCTTAAAGCACAGCAAAGAGCAGCTGTAGATCCCATGGCATCTCCATCCATATTTGTGTGAGTAAGAATTACAATATCCTTACTGTCATTTATGCAGTTTATAATATCAGTCCACTTATTCATACTATTTTAGATTATCTAAAATCTTATCCATTTTTGCACCATATTCAAATGATTCGTCAAATTTGAAAATAAGTTCTGGCACATATCTAACTTTAACAGCCTTATCAATATTAGCTCTAATATATCCTGATGAATGCTTAAAAGCATCAAGTATGCCTTGCTTTTCTTCTGCTGTCATTTCAACGCCTGGTGTGTAAGAAAGCGCAGTAATATACAAAGTTGCATAGCTTCCATCTCCGGAAACATCAACTCCAGAAATACCAATCATGCCCTTAAAGCGGGGATCTTTAAGATCCCCTCTTATGAGCATTTCACTAACAACTTTTCTTACTTCTTCACCAAGTCTTTGAGGTCTATGATTCTTTCCCATTATTCTCTCTTAACCTCTTCCATCTTGTATGCTTCGATGATATCGCCAACCTTGATATCGTTATAGTTTTCAATACCTATACCGCATTCATAGCCAGCTGCAACTTCCTTTGCATCGTCTTTGAATCTCTTCAGTGATGAAATTTCACCTTCGTGAATTACAATACCATCTCTTACGAGTCTAAGCTTAGCACCTCTTGCAACCTTACCTTCAAGTACATAACCACCGGCAATGATACCAACATTAGGAACCTTAAATGTGTCTCTAACTTCAATCTTACCAATGACAACTTCCTTAAACTCAGGAGCAAGCATACCCTTCATAGCAGCTTCAATATCATCAATGATTTCATAAATTACTCTGTATGTTCTGATTTCAACATTCTCTCTATCTGCAATTGCAGAAACCGCAGAGCTTGGACGAACGTTGAATCCAATAATTACAGCATTAGATGTTCCAGCAAGCATTACATCAGATTCAGTAATAGTACCAACACCTGTGTGAATAATCTTTACTCTTACATTATCGTTATGAAGCTTTTCAAGAGATTGCTCCAAAGCTCCAACAGAACCCTGTACGTCGGCCTTGATGATGATGTTAAGATCTTTTACCTCACCTTCTTCTAGCTGACTGAAGAGCTTTTCAAGAGACATTGAGGAGTTCCTTGCAAGAACTTCTTCTCTCATCTTCATCTTACGTCTTTCAGTAATTTCTCTTGCTGTCTTTTCATCCTTAACCATGTAGAATTCATCGCCAGCTTCTGGAACTTCTGTAAGACCAGTAATTTCTACTGCTGTAGCAGGACCAGCCTTTTTGATAATCTCGCCATGAGCATTTGTCATTACTCTGACTCTTCCAGATGCAGTACCTGCAACAACTGCAGCACCTGCCTGAAGAGTTCCGTTCATAATAAGGACGGATGCAACAGGTCCCTTATTCTTATCAAGCTTTGCTTCAATTACAGTACCCTGAGCAAGTCTATTTGGATTTGCCTTAAGCTCGAGCATTTCTGCCTGAAGCAGTATCATATCAAGAAGCTGTGGGATTCCCATTCTTGTCTTTGCTGAACATGGAACGCAAATTACATTGCCGCCCCAATCTTCAACTAATAGCCCTTGCTCTGCAAGATCCTTCTTAACAAGATCAGGATTTGCTGTTGGCTTATCCATCTTATTCATTGCAACAATAATTGGAACGCCTGCAGCCTTAGCATGGCTAATTGATTCAATAGTTTGCGGCATTACAGAGTCATCAGCTGCAACAACAAGTACTGCAATATCTGTGATATGAGCACCTCTTGCACGCATAGCAGTAAATGCTTCGTGGCCCGGAGTATCAAGGAATACTATCTTGTGGCCATTTTGCGTAACTTCAGATGCACCGATGTGCTGTGTAATACCACCAGCTTCTCCTGCTGTTACATTTGAACTTCTGATTGCGTCAAGGATAGAAGTCTTACCATGGTCTACGTGGCCCATTACAGTGATAATAGGTGCACGAGGAACAAGGTCTGATTCTCTATCTTCATGAAGGTCAATGCCTTCCTCTTCTTTAATTTCTTCTGCTTTCTTTACAGCAACTGTAATGCCAAGCTCCATACCGAGAAGAACCGCTGTCTCTTCATCGAGGTTCTGGTTTACGTTTGCCATAATGCCCATCTTCATGAGAGCCATGATTGCAGATGATGTTGATACTTCTGTTTGTTCGCAGAAACCAGCAACAGTAATAGGAACGTTGATTACGTATCCGCCTGTAGCCATTGCTTCTTCAACTTCCTGGCTAACTTCTTCAACCTTTGCTTCCTTATATTTAGAGTGCTTCTTCTTTATGTTTCTCTGAAGATCGGTTGGCATCTCCTCGAACATATTCTTGTTCTTCTTGCCTTCCTTTGCTCTATCTTTATCTTTGCCTTTTCTTCCGCGGTTATCTCCATCCTGAGAAGAATTAAAGGCCATAACCTTATCGCCCTTTGTAAATGTCTTCTTTCTTGGAGCGTTATCAGAATCCTTTGCCTCACCTTTTTTGCCAACATATTCTTTTGGCTGTTTCTTTTCTTTTGCAGGCTTTTTCTTAGGTTCTACAGGCTTTTTAGGTTCATCAGCAGCACGGCTAATAATCTTTACACCAACATTAGGAACATAGTCAACCTTTTCAACTTTCTTTTCTTCGGTCTTCTTTTCTTCCTTTGGTTCTTCTTTTATTTCTGCTGCTTTTGTTTCTTCAGTCTTTGCTTCCTCAGCTTTTACTTCCTCAGCTTTTACTTCTTCAGCCTTGACTTCAGCTTCTTTTGGAGCTTCTTCTCCTGCTTTCTTTCTTCCTCTCTTTGGCTTTTCAGCAGGAGCTACTTCTTCAGTTGTAGTAGCTTCAGCCTCTTTTGCTTCTTCAGCTTTCTTTTTGGAAGCCTTAGCTTTTACTTCTAATGCTTCCTCTTCTGTCTGAGGAGTATCAGCCTTTTTCTGAGGAACAGCAGATTTTGGCATAGCAGTTCCAACTGACTTTGCCTTTGGCATAGGTGTTCCAACAGGAGCCTTCTTCATTGGAGTTGCACCTGCAGGAATAGCAGCCTTTGTTCTTGTAGTCTTCTTTTCTGCAGTTTCTGCAGTAGCTGCTGTCTTTTTAGTTGCTGCAGTTTTCTTTGCAGCAGCCTGAGTTTTCTTTTTCTTTTGAGCTTCTATTATAGCAAGGTCTACGGCCTTAATAGTAACCTTAGAAGCGCCTACTTTCTTTTCAGCATCTTCTTTCTTTGGCGTAGCCTTTACAATTTTAGTTTCATTACTTGGCATACTTTAAATACCTCCTGCAGTTAGTCTTCTTCAGCAACAGCTACATCTTCTGCATCAATTTCTGGTTCAATAATAGCTGTCATACCATCTGTTTCAGTTTCTTCCATTTCCTCAAACTTTGTGTGAGACTTAATATCAATCTTCCAACCACAAAGTCTTGCTGCAAGTCTTACGTTCTGACCTTCCTTACCAATAGCAAGTGATAACTGATAATCTGGAACTACTACAAGTGCGGATTTTTCTTCCTCGTTAATGAGTACCATTTCTACCTTTGATGGAGAAAGTGCTGCGGAAATCATCTTGCCTGGGTCATCTGACCAGTTGATGATATCAATCTTTTCTCCGCCGAGCTCATCAACAACAGCCTGTACTCTTTGTCCTCTTGGACCAACGCAGGATCCTACTGGATCTACATTTTCATCATAAGTGCAAACTGCAATTTTTGTTCTAGAACCTGCTTCTCTTGAAACACTCTTGATTTCAATTGTTCCTTCTTGAATTTCTGGAACTTCAAGTTCAAAGAGCTTTTTAACAAGTCCAGGATGGGTACGTGATAAAAATACTTGAGGACCCTTTGTTGAACGTTTAACGTCCATAACAAATACTTTGAGTCTATCGTTTACATTGTACTTTTCTCCTGGGATTTGTTCTCCAGCAGAAAGTATACCTTCTGCGCTTCCCATATTTACAAATACTGTGTTGTTGCTTACTCTTTGAACAACACCAGTAACTGCTTCGCCCTGACGAGAAATATAATCATCATAGATCATACCTCTTTCAGTTTCTCTAATTCTTTGTACTACAACCTGCTTTGCAGTTTGAGCAGCAATTCTTCCAAAGTCCTGCGGTGTTACTCTGTACTCGATTACATCTCCGAGCTCGTACTCTGGGTCTATTTCCTGAGCTTCTTCTAAGGAGCACTGTGAAAATTCATCCTCAACCTCTTCTACAATGTCTCTTCTCATGAATACATCAATATCTCCGCTTTCTCTGTCGATATTAACACGAACGTTTTGAGAAGTTCCGTAGTTCTTCTTGTAAGCAGATACTAAAGCAGATTCGATTGCTTCAATAAGCATATCTTTTGACATATGCTTTTCTCTTTCAAGAGCTTCTACTGCTTCTATAAATTCCTTGTTCATTTTAGTTGGCCTCCTTAAAACACAACCGCTAGGTTTATCTTAGCAATCTCTTCAGACTGCAGTGAAATTTCTTCTTCATCTAATTTTAATTTTATTGTATCGCCACTCTTTTCAATAAGAGTGCCGGTAAAATTCTTTTTCTTCTCAAGCGCCTTATATAGCTTTACATCAACAAGGCTGCCTTTAAATCTCTCAAAATCTTTATCAGATATAAGAGGCCTATCCATACCAGGGCTACTTACCTCCAAATAATAATTTTGCGAAATTGGATCCTCTGCATCAAGCTTTTCACTTAAGTATCTGCTGATAATTTCGCAGTCATCAGATCCCATATACTCATACTTTCCGTCCGACAATTTGTCTACGTAAACCCTTAGGTACCAAGTGTCTACTTCTTTGACAAATTCAGTTCGATGTAGTTCATACACATCGGGTTTGAACTCATTCATCCATTCGGCAATATAATCGCCTACTTTTTTCTTTCCCATATTAAATTGTCTCCATATTAAATTGTAAATTTTGCGCTTTTGGGCGCTAAACAAAGAGAAAAGTGAGCCGCAAGGCTCACTTAACAATAACTTATTACATATAATATAGTACAAATTTACAAAAAAATCAAGTATTTTATGCCTGCCTGCTACGAATCACTAATGATCTTAATTAGTTCTTTACAGATTTGATCCTCTGGCACTTTGTATAGGATCTCACCGTGGGAGATTAAAAGGCCTTCTCCTTGGCCGCATGCAACGCCAAAATCTGCTGATTTTGCCTCGCCTGGGCCATTTACAGCGCAGCCCATAACGGCTACTCTTAGGGATTTCCCTTCTTTTTCAAGCTTTTCAGAGAGTGGCGCTAATTCTTTTTCCACCTTTGCTGCGATTTCTGGCAAATTTACCTTGGTTCGCCCGCAGGTTGGACAGCTTACAAAGTCAATGCCGTTCTTCCTTATGCCTATGGCTTTTAGGACTTTTTTAGCCAAAATTACTTCTCTTATAGGGTCGCCCGTAAGAGAAATTCTCATTGTATCACCTATTCCGTCCAAAAGCAGGGCTGACAGCGCTGCTGCAGACTTAATTTCTGCCATTTCGCCTACGCCTGCCTCAGTGAGTCCAATATGTATTGGGCAGTCAACCTTATCGGCCAAAAGCTTATGCGCCTTATGGTTCATCTGCACGTCAGCGGATTTAAGGCTAACTACCAAATCTTCAAAGCCAAAGCTTTTAGCATAATCAAGCGCCTTTATTGCGCTTTCAACCATGCCTTCTGCTGTAACTCCACCATATTTTGCAATGATTTCTTTTTCCAGCGAGCCGGAGTTTACTCCAATTCTAATTGGAATTTTGTAAGCCTTAGCTTTATCAAGTACTGCTCTTACTTTATCCTCAGATCCAATATTGCCTGGATTAATTCTAATTTTATCTGCGCCGTTTTCAATTGCAGCAATAGCTAATTTATAATCAAAATGAATATCAGCAACCATAGGCAGCGGACTTTTCTTTTTGATTTCGCCAAAACATTTTGCTGCTTCCTCATCTAAAATTGCAAGTCTAATGATATCGCAGCCTGCATCTTTTAATCTTTCAATCTGCTCTAAGCTTTTGGCAACATCCTTAGTATCAGTATTAGTCATTGACTGAATTGATACTGGTGCGCCTCCGCCTATTAATACATTTCCAACCTTAACTTGTTTTCTTTGCATAACAAAACCTTCTAAAACAGCCCAATAATATCCTTAAACATTATTACAATCATAAGACCTATTAAAAGCACCATGCCTACAGCATTAAGCGCTGTCTCAAACTTATCAACGCCTTCGCCTTTGAATATGCATCTTAATAGAGTAAACAATACTCTTCCGCCATCAAGTGCTGGTATTGGAAGAAGATTCATATACCCAAGGTTTGCTGAGACAAGTGCAATTATGTATATAACGTTGATAAGGCCGCCAACCTCGGCAGCATCTCCAGCAATCTTTACAATACCAACAACACTGGAGACATCGTTCATTTGAACATTACCTTTAAACAGGTTTCTAAAGAAATGCGCAACATCTATTGCAACGATTGCCGTCTCTTTGATTCCACTATTTAAACAATCAGAAAATTTGTGCGAGCTTCCTGCAAGTATTCCTATAACTCTTAAGTTCTGCTCGTTGAGCATATAACCAGAATACGCATGCATGGTCTCACCATCACGAACGATGGTCAGGGTAATAGTATCCCCTGTTGAATATCCAATTGCATTTCTTATTGATGCAAAGTCGTTGTACTTCTTGCCATCAACTTCAATGATTTTATCTCCTGCTCTTAAGCCGGCCTCATACGCAGGCGTGCTTTCATAAACATCTGCAAGAGTTGGAACAGCTGTTCCTCTATAACAATAAAGAAGTGTGAAAATTAAAATACCAATGACGATATTAACAAAAGGACCAGCAAGGAGCACAAGAATCTTTGCCCAGGCTGGTTGCTTTGAAAAAGATCTTGGATCTTCGCTATCATCATCTTCACCCTCAAGAAGACAATAACCACCAAGTGGTATTGCTCTTAAAGAATATTGAGTCTCCTTTTTCTTTTTGCTTAGGATAAGTGGTCCCATACCAACTGAGAACTCATTTACCTTCATGCCAAGAAACTTTGCTACTCCAAAGTGTCCAGCCTCATGACCTGTTACAAGAAGTAAAAAGCAAACTATTGCTATCATTATTCCAAGTACTTTCATTTATTTCACCTTTAATCCCAAAATTATTTCTCTTGCGAGGCCCCTTGCTTCCTCGTCTAGTCTTAATACATCTTCAGGAGTTTTTAAAGCTTCTCCCTTATGATTCATCACAGCCTTTTCAACAACTTCTGCTATTTCTACAAATTTAATCTCCCCTTTTAAAAATGCAGCAACAGCAATCTCATTAGATGCATTCAAAACTACTCTATATGATAAGCCCTTCTTCATTGCATAAAATGCAAGGTCTAGGCATTTAAATACTTTTCTATCGCATTCCTCAAAATGCATAGCAGAAAGCTTAAATAGATCAAGCGATTCTGATACACCATTAATTCTATTCGGATAATTAATCGCATAAGAGATAGGAAGCTTCATATCAGGAACTCCCATCTGAGCGATTATAGCGCCATCCTCAAACTCAACAGCAGAATGCATTGCGCTTTCTTTGTGAACCACAACCGTAACATTGTCAGGGTCTACATCAAAGAGCGTACAAGCTTCTATTACTTCATTACCCTTATTCATCATAGTAGCAGAATCAATGGTAACCTTAGAGCCCATTGCCCATACTGGATGATTAAGTGCTTCTTCTACTGTAACATTCTCTAGCTGCTCTTTTGTATATCCTCTAAATGGACCACCCGATGCAGTCAGAAGCAGCCTTTTAATTTTGTTATCTCCCGCTCCCTGAAGACACTGGAATATTGCAGAATGCTCTGAATCAACAGGATAAATAAATACTCCGTTATCCTTTGCGAGTTTCATAATTATATCTCCGCCAGAGATAAGCGTTTCCTTATTTGAAAGAGCGATATTTTTCTTTGCTCTTAGAGCATACACAGTTGGCTCAAAGCCAGACAGTCCCATAAGAGCATTAACAACAAGATCAGTGTTCTCAAAAGCTGCAGCCTTGTTAAGTCCATCGCGTCCAAAGTAAACTGTAAGATTCTTAAACTCTTCTTTAAGTTTCTTAGCGTCTGCCTCCTCTGACACGCAAACAAGCTTTGGACTGAATTCAATTATTTGTTTTTCTAATAAACCAATATTATGGCCACAGGTCAAAACAACCACATCAAACTCGCCCTTGCAATGTCTAATAACATCAAGAGTCTGAGTTCCAATTGATCCAGTTGAGCCTAAAACAGAAATTCTTTTCATAACTTATGGTTTAATAACAACTAATATGTAGTAATAAACGAATGGTGCTACAAAGATTACTGAATCAAATCTATCCAAAAATCCACCATGACCAGGAATAATTGCACCATAATCTTTTATTCCCATCTTACGTTTAAATATAGATGCAATAAGGTCCCCTGCCATTGCAAAGAAACTGCCCACAAAGCCGATAATAATAGTATGGATTAAATACTGAGGGCATACAAAATAGCCAAAGGCAAAGCACAAAAGCATGCTTCCAATGATTCCACCAATTGCACCTTCAACAGTTTTCTTTGGAGAAATATTTGGACAAAGCTTATGCTTACCAATAGCGCAGCCTACAAAGTACGCAAAGATATCACTGCCAAAGGACGCTAAAAATACCAGCCAAACAAGATGACCATTATCAAAACCATTTGTAGATGGAAGTCTATCAATAAGTACTAGATGCGATGCAAAGAATCCAATGTACAAAACACCAAGGCTTGTTATTGGTCCATCAACAATATTGTTATCTGCTCTAAACAGAGTAATTGCAAGGCCAATGGCAATAGTAAGGCAGGTCCAAAGCAACAAAAGATGAGAATACACTAAACCTCTTGCGTTCAAATACTCGCCATAGATAATAATCACATATAGCATTGCAAGCAGTAAAAAGCCTACAATCTTATCGGCTTTAACATTGATATTTTCATAACCTCTATAAAATTCATACATACAAAGGCCAGAACCTATAATGCAAATTGCAAGAAGTGGAATGCCTCCAAGATATATAAATGCAAAAAGTGGAAGCATAATTAAAGCTGAAATGATTCTCTGCTTCATTTTATACCTCCAAATCTTCTGTCTCTTCCCTGATACTCTAGAATGCATTTCTCATATTCTTCTTTAGTAAAGTCAGGCCATAAAACTGGTGTAATTACTATTTCAGAATATGCGCTCTGCCAGATGAGGAAATTAGAAAGTCTAAGTTCTCCACTTGTTCTAATAACAAGCTCTGGATCTGGAATATCAGCAGTATATAAATTTTTAGACATAAGTTCTTCTGTAATATCTGCCGCATTTACGCCAGATTCAATAATATTTTTAACAGCTCTTGCTATTTCATCTCTGCCACCATAGTTTAGTGCAATAGAAAATACTAAGCCGTCATTATTCTTTGTTTTTTCTAAGGCATCATTAATTGCTTGTTTGGATTCTGCTGGAAGCTTGCTCCAATCACCAATTATATTTACCTTAACATGATTAGCATGCAGCTCGTCAATTTCCGAGCCAAAATATTTTACGAGCAGCTTAAAAAGACCAGCACCCTCATCTTCTGGTCTCTTCCCGCTCTCCGTAGAAAAAGCATAAACAGTCAAATACTTTACGCCAAGTGTTTGACTGTGTCTTACAATTTCCCTTAAAGCCTCCATACCAGCATTATGACCAAAAAGTCTAGGCTGGCCTTTAGCCTTAGCCCAGCGCCCGTTGCCATCCATAATGATGGCAACGTGGCGTGGTATTCTGTTTTTATCAAGCGATGTATTCACTACAGTGCCATGGGTTCCTTTTCTTTTGTAGCAAGGATATTATCAATATCTTTCATGCACTTATCAGTCATCTTTTGAATTTCGTCAAGATCATTCTTCTCATCATCTTCTGTGATAAGACCATCCTTTTGATCTTTCTTGACTTGCTCGTTAGCATCTCTTCTGCAGTTTCTTACTGCAACTCTTGACTCCTCGCCCATCTTCTTAATAGTCTTTGCAAGCTCAAGTCTTCTTTCCTCTGTAAGTGGTGGAATTACAAGTCTAATCACCTTACCATCAGAGTTAGGATTAATTCCGATGTTGGAAACCTGAATTGCCTTCTCGATTGCCTTACACATTGAAGGGTCGAAAGGTGTAATTGTAATGCTTCTTGGATCTGGAACCTGAATGTTTGCCATGTTCTTTACTGGTGTCATTGTTCCATAGTAATCAACTGAAATCTGATCTAGAAGTGAAGCATTAGCACGTCCAGCTCTAACAGTATTAAGATCTTCCTTAAGTACGCTTAAGGTCTTTGCCATTTTTTCTTGATAGGTTTCTAAAGCTCCCATATTATCCTCCTAGTATACAATTGTACCAATTTTCTCGCCTCTGCATGCCTTAAGAATTGCATCCTTTTCTTTAAGACCAAAGACGTGAATCATCATATTATTATCTCTGCAAAGTGATGCTGCTGTTGCATCCATAACCTTAAGATCCTTTTCCAAAACTTCTGTATGAGAAATCTTATCAAACTTTTTTGCCTTAGGATTCTTTGCTGGATCTGAATCATAAACAGCATCAATATTCTTAGCAAGAAGAATTACATCTGCCTCAACCTCAATGGCTCTTAATGCAGCGCCAGTATCTGTTGAGAAGAATGGACTACCAGTTCCACCAGCAAAGATGCAAACAACTCCTTCATCTAAAAGCTTTCTTGCTCTATTGATGGTGTGAGGTTCTGCAACTGTTGGCATTGAAACTGCTGTAAGAAGTCTTGTATCAATACCTGCGTTCACAAAAGCATCTTTTAGTGCGAGCCCATTCATGCAGGTTGCCAGCATTCCAATATAGTCTGCTGTTGCTCTATCCATATCGCCAGAGCTTCTGCCTCTCCAGAAATTGCCGCCTCCGCAAACAATTCCAACCTGAACGCCCATTCTAACCAATGCTTTTACTTCTTTAGCAACCTTTGCAAGCTTTTCTGGCGAGATACCTTTTCCATCCTCACAACATAAAGCTTCTCCGCTTACTTTAAGAAGTACTCTTTTGTATTTTGCAGCTTTTTTAGTAGCCATAATTCCTCCTAAATATATACATATTTTTACTTATATATTATACCAGATTTAAAGAAGGCTGGGTATGCCTTATATAGTATTAATGTAACAATTACTGTAATAACACTTTCAGGGCCTAGGTAGCTGGCATTATAACCAAGGCTATAAATTACAGCCGCCATACCGTTTTGGAGCACGTCGTCCCAAACCAAAAAACCGGACAAAAATGCGCAGAAAAACCTTAACAGACAGCATGCAAACGTTGAAATTCCAACGCTAACAAGCATTTTCGATTTGTCGTTTTGAGGAGATTTAGCTCTATCTTTAGATAAAAGCTTTGAGAAAAAGGCACAAAAGCTGCCCGAAAATCCAAGGACCATGTAGGCCAGAATATAATCTAAGAGTATTTCAAGAAAATAGGCTGCAGCGCCTGGGGCTACTGGAGGGTAAATGCTGCCAAGCAGCATTTGCAAAAGCGCATTTACAAATCCGGAAAGCAATCCCCACTTTGTGCCGTGCCTATAACTAATCAAAAGAAAAGGTACCATGGAAGCTGCAGTTACCGAGCCACCATTTGGCATCCTAAAAATTTTTATTTGTGCAAGTATAGTTCCAACAGCAATTAGTACTGCACACTCTGCTATAATGCTAATATTATTTGCAGTTTTTCTTTGCTTATTATCCATTATGCTTGACTATCAACAAATTTTGCAGCCTCAGTTGCTGCAATTGCTCCATCGGAAACTGCTGTTACTACCTGACGAAGAGATTTAATTCTGCAATCACCTGCAGCATAAACACCGTCAAGCACAGTCTTCATATTTTCATCAGTTCTTATATATCCTTTTTCCAAAGGAAGATCATTCTCAAAAATTTCTGTTGAAGGTTTAAAACCAACAAAGACAAAGACACCAAACATATCATGCTTAATTTCTGTTTGTTCTTTAGTCTTAGTATTTTCTAAGATGAAGGAATCCAGTTTATCACTACCCTTAAACTCAGTAATGACGCTATTCCAAAGGAAGTGAATCTTAGGATTAGCAAAGGCCTTTTCCTGAATAGACTTTGCAGCTCTTAGCTCATCTCTTCTATGAATAATACTTACGTTATCAGAAAATCTAGTAAGATACATTGCTTCTTCGACAGCAGCATCGCCACCGCCAACAACGTAAATAGGAAGTCCTTCAAAGAAAGCACCATCACAGGTTGCGCAGTAAGAAATGCCTCTGCCAGTAAACTCTTCTTCGCCAGGGCAACCAATCTTTGAAGATGTAGCACCGCTTGCAATGATTACTGCCTTTGCAAAATAATCTGCACCAAAAGTAAAGACACCCTTTGGATTCTTTTTAAGATCAACCGAAATAACTTGGTCCGAAATAAATTCTGCACCAAATTTTTCTGCCTGTTTTCTCATTCTAAGAACAAGAGAAGAACCACTCTCCTCTTCTTCCGATCCCGGATAGTTTTCAATTTCTGCAGTAGAAGTAATCTGTCCACCAAAAGTGCCCTGCTCAATTACCAGGGTTTTCATCTTAGCGCGCCCAGCATAAAGTGCCGCAGAAAGTCCGGCCGGCCCACCGCCTATTATGATAATGTCATACAAATTTTCCATACCATAAATTATATCACTAATTCGAGCAATAAAAAAGCGAACCTTTCGGTTCGCTTTCGTAGTAAAAATGTTCAATTCCGAACTAATTATTAAGTCCCCTAAAACGCAGTTAATTTTGATGCATGACGAGGAGTCAAGCTTGTGAGGAGCGGAACGTACTTATGGCTACGTGAGCACCGAACAAGCGCAGACGACAAAGTCAGGCGCAAAATTAACAAGTTTTAGCCTTGCATCTGCTTAGCTACTTCTTCTGCAAAGTTCTCTTCTCTCTTTTCGATACCTTCGCCAACTTCGAAACGAACAACCTTAGCAATAGCAAGGTCCTTGTTTACAGAAGCGAGGTACTGGGAAACAGTCTGCTTTCCGTCTTCAGCCTTTACATAAGTCTGGTCAAGGAGGCAGATTTCCTTAAGCTGCTTGGAAACACGGCCTTCAATTGCGCCAGCAAACATCTTGTTTGCAACTGTTGCTTCTCTGTTTGCAAGAGAAAGCTCAGCAAGCTTAGCCTTTGCTTCATCAGAAATGAAGTTTGTGATGAAGTTGAAGTTAAACTTCTTATCAGCTCTCTTTTCTTCTAAGATAGCAACATCTTCCTTGCTCCAAACACCGTTAACAGCCTTGTCTAAAAGCTCGTTAAGAATTGGCTTTGGAAGGTTGAAAGGATCATTTAATGAGCTTTCAACTGTGATGTTCTTAAGCTTGTCCAGTTCTTCAGCAGTAATATCGTTTCTGCTTACATACTGTGGGTTCATAGCTGCAACCTGCATTGCAA
>JAKSSJ010000021.1 GCA_024403215.1 Clostridia bacterium | reverse complement strand
TCCGTGCAGAGATTCTCATGGTTTGCATGATTGCTACCGTTACATGCCAGATTGTAAACCAGGCATTTTTGCACTTGTATTGCTCTACAGGGACAGCAGAGCTTTCAAGAGTATTCCTTATTTGGACACTTATGATTGGTGCTTGCATTGTTACTAAGAGAGGTAAACACCTCGTTGTAACATTCATCTATGATGGACTTAAAGGACCTTTCAAAAAGGTTGTAAGAGCACTCGTTCTTCTAATCAGTATCGCAGTATGCTGCTATATTTGCTGGTCTGGAATTTATATGGTAAAGGGACAGCTTGCTGGAAAACAAACATTTGCTATGATTGGTCTTCCAACACCAGCTGCATCTGTATCTGTTCCAATTTGCTTTGGTATTATGGCACTTAGATTCCTTATGATTGGAATCGAAGAATTCTTCGGCCCAAAAGAGGCAGAAGTAGTTGAGGAAGGAGGAGACAAATAATGCTTGCGTGCTTATTAATCTCATTCTTTGGATCCATGTTCTTCTCGGTTCCAATTGCAATGGCAATTTCGTTCTCATCAATTTTATCTTTAAAATTATTCAGCCATATCACACCACAGTTTATTGCTACACAGGTATTTGCAGCAACTAACAACTTTACTCTTGTAGCACTTCCATTCTTCATGATGGCTGGTGCTCTCATGCAGTACGGTGGCGTTTCTAAGAGACTTATTTCTTTCTGCAAACTCTTTGTAGGAAGAATGCATGGTTCCCTTGGTATGGTAACAGTACTTGCCTGCATGCTCTTCGCTGCTATTTCTGGATCTGGTCCAGCAACAGTAGTATCCATCGGATGCATCGTGCTTCCACTGATGGAAGAAGAAGGCTATGATATGGCTTACTCTGGATCACTCATTGCTACAGCTGGCGGACTTGGAATTGTAATTCCACCAAGCTTACCAATGATTACATACGCAGTACTTGCAGACGTTTCTGTAGGTGCACTCTTTGCAGCAGGAATCCTTCCAGGAATCGTTCTTGGAATTGGCCTTATGATTGTAAACTACTTCGTTTGCAAGAAGAAGGGCATGGGTGTCATCGAAACAGAAAAGCTTACATGGAAGCGTTTTGTTGCTGGATTTAAAGAGAGCTTCCTTGCTCTTCTGATGCCAGTAATTATCTTAGGAGGTATTTACTCTGGACTCTTCACACCAACAGAAGCTGGTTGTGTAGCTGTACTCTATGGTCTTGTTGTAGGTATCTTCGTATATAAGGAAATTGACAGAAAGATGCTTAAGAAGATTCTTGTTGATGCATCTGTAATGGCTGCTACAGCACTGCTTCTTATGTCAATGGTAGACGGATTCAACTGGGTACTCACAATTACTCACGTTCCACAAATCCTCTCCGACTTCATCGTTGCACACTTCAGCACAAAGTATGGATTTGTACTTGCATTATCAGTACTTCTTCTCGTTCTTGGTTGCCTTATGTCTGCAAACGCTGCAGTTATTATCCTTACACCAATTTGTGCACCAATTGCTGTTAGAATGGGATTCGACCCACTCCAGCTTGGTATCATTGAAATCGTACTCCTTAACATCGGTTGCGTAACACCACCTTACGGCGTTCACATGTTCATCGCTGGCGGTATTACTCATACTCCTGTTAACAAGATGTTTAAGTGGATTTGGATTTTAGTTGGCTCGAGCCTTGCAATAACAGTGCTCCTGATCTTCGTTCCAGAAATTTCACTCTTCCTGCCAAAGCTCTTCGGAGTATATAAGACGGCAGCAGTTGCACTCTAATAGGAGGATATTATGGTTATCGATGAAAAGGCAATGATTGCTGAAAGAGATAGAAGAGTAGAACTCATTAACAAAGTTATGGAAGACAATGGCCTTGATGCTGTTTTATTTACAGCACTTGCAATGGCAACATTCCAGCTTCCTGCAAAGTTCTTCTCCAACTATCAGCTCAACACAAGAAGATCTTATGTCTTCTGTGCAAAGGGCGAAATGCCATACTTAATCGTTCCAACACCAGGTCAGGTCTTCCACGCAAAGAAGATTTCCTGGCTCCCAGAAGATCATCTTCTTTCTGGCGATATGATGGCAATCGTAAAAGAAAAGCTTGCTGGACATAAAGTTGTTGGTTGGTATCAACCAGAAGAAATTCCAGTAGGTGTATATAATGTGCTTATGTCTTGTGGAGTTAAGTTTGTAGATATTACAAAGCAGTTCACAGAAGCAAGAAGAACAAAGTCCGAGTATGAAATCGATCTTACAAAGAAGGCATCAAAGATGGCTGCAGATTCACTCGTTCATGTTCTTTCAATTCTTGAACCAGGAAAATCTACAGAGCAAGATCTTATCGGCGCTGCAGAAGGTTATATCAGAGCACACGGCGGTACAGATTCACTTATTCTTTGCAGATCACAAAAGCCACATTCATTCATCTCAAGAGCACTTCCTGTAACAATCAAGAAGGACGGAGTATTCGTTTATTCTGCAGAAGTTGCAGGTGAGGGTGGATATTGGACACAGGTTGTTCGTCCAATCTTCATGTCAAGAGATGCTCAGCCTGAAGCTCAGGCTATCCTTAAGGTAAGCAAACTTGCAGAAGCTGCAGCTCTTAAAGTTTTAAGACCTGGATACAAGATCTGTGATCTTGGCGAAGCAGTTGAAGCTGTAATTAAGGAAAACGGATACAAGACAGGCGTATGGTGTGGACATGGTATGGGACCAGATCTTGGCGATGCTGTTGATATCGGCGCATCAGTTAAGATGGACATCGTTCCAGGCATGATCATTACACTTCACCCAAGTATCGTAAGTGATACAGATGGACTTCTCTACGGAAATACTTTCCTCACAACAGAAGGAGATCCAATTTGTCTTACTGATTATTTCAATGACTCTCCATATCTTGAGGATTTACTTGCTCAAGCTAAGGGTTGGGAATTTGGATATTAATTAAATTAGAAGCAGTCTTCCGAAGTTTATACTTCGGAAGACTGTTTGTATAAGGAGTACGTTATGCATAAGTATTATCCACATCTTTTTAGTCCTCTTACAATTAGAAACGTTAGATTTAGAAATAGAATATTTGCCGCACCATGTTCTATGACTCCTGGTAATAGAGGTAGAAGAGGACCTGATCTTCGTCAGATTATGTATTTTGAAGATAAGGCAAGAGGCGGTGCTGCAGCAGTTACAGTTGCAGAAACAGTTATCGACAATCCATACGCAAACAGAAAGCACGCAGGTAATATGGCGCTGCCACTGTTTCGTAGTGAATATACAAAGGAAGCAGCATTCATTGAAAGACATGGTGCTGTTCCATCAGTTCAACTTTTCCACGGCGGTGATACAACAGCGCCAGAATTTATCAATGGATTAAATCCTCATGGTCCTGATACTTATCTTAGAAAGGATGGAGTACAGGTTGTTGCATTTAACAAAGAGGAAATGGATCAGGTTTGCCAAGATTACGCAAGAGCTGCACTTCTTATGAAGGGCTGCGGCTTTAAGATGATTCAGATTCACGGTGGTCACGGCTGGCTTTGTGCACAGTTCTTATCACCTGCAACAAACCATAGAACAGACGAGTACGGCGGCTCAATTGAAAATAGAGCACGCTTCCCACTCGCAATTTTAAAGGCTGTAAGAGAAGCTGTTGGTAATGATATGGTCATCGAATTTAGAATGAGCGGTGACGAGCATATTGACGGCGGAATTACATTAGAGGATGTTTGCAAGTTTGCAAAGATGGCAGAAGAGTACATTGATATCATTCATCTTTCTGCTGGTTGCTACTACACAACAAATCAGTGGACCTTCCCTGGAATCTTTGTTCCTGGTGGTCCAGAAGCTTGCAACCTCTATCTTGCTAAAGAAGTTAAAAAGCATGTCAGCATTCCTGTTGCAACAGTTGGTGGCTATGGTGCCGATCCAAAAGAGCTCGACAGAATTATTGCTGATGGTGAAGCAGATATTATTTATATGGCTCGTCAGATTCTTGCAGATCCACAAACTCCAAACAAGTGGTTTAGAGGAGAGGATGATCAGGTTACAAAGTGCGTAAGATGTATGAACTGCCTTGGGAATTTTGATCACGGCGAGTTTGGATGCGACGTTAACCCAACAGTTGGCCACGAGCTTATGGATTTAATGCAGCGTCAGCAGCCTTATGAAAAGAGAGATGTTGTTATAGTTGGTGGTGGTCCTGCTGGTATGAAGGCAGCTCTTACTGCAAGTGAGAGAGGTCACAAGGTAACACTTATTGAAAAGGCTGATAGACTTGGCGGAACTTTAAATTATCTTGAACATGATTGCCACAAGCATCAACTTATGGGATTTAAGAATCATTTAATTGATATGATTGCTAAGTCTGATATTAAGGTAATGCTTAATACAGAGGCAACACCTGAGATGATTAACAAGATGCAGCCATATGCATTAATCGTTGCAGCTGGTTCATATATCAATGTTCCATCTTCAATTCCAGGACTTTTGGATAATGGCGCATTAAGCTGCAAGGATATTGCAGAGCATCCTGAAAAGGTTAAAGATAATATTGTTCTTATCGGTGGTGGACTTACAGGTTGCGAAGTTGGTCTTTCCTATGCAGAAGAAGGAAAGCATGTAACTGTTGTTGAGATGGGTCCAAAGATTGCTCCTCAAGCAAATCACATTACTCGTCCTCAGCTTCTTGAGACATTTGAAAGACTTTCTGATAAAATTAGCTACAGAGAAAACACTTCCGTTATTGAAGTTACAAAGGACGGAGTAAAGGTTTCCTGCAATGGCAAGGAAGAGCTCATCAAGGCAGATACTGTTATCTACAGCGTTGGTCTTAGATCAAATAGAGATGCTGTTGAAGCATTTGCTGATTGCGATGTTAAGTTCTTTAGATTTATTGGTGACTGCGAGAAGGTTGCAGCTGTTAGAAGAGCAGTTTGGACTGGATACCACGCAGCAATGGACATTTTATAAACTATGCACAAGAGCGAATACCTAATTGTTTCTAAGTCAGTATTGCCTGATTACTTTGAAAAGGTGGTTGAGGCAAGAGAGATGATCAGATCTGGAGCTGCAAAGGATGTTTCTGAAGCAGTTCAAAAGGTTGGCATTTCTAGAAGCACTTATTACAAGTACAAAGATTATATATTTGCACCTGCAAAGGGTGATTCTGCAAGAAAGGCCGTTGTTTCCATGATCTTGCATCACGAAAAAGGAATCTTAGGCCGAGTTCTTGGCGTGCTAGGTGATGGCGGAGCAAATATTCTTACCATTACACAAAACCCTCCAATCTCAGACCGCGCAACCGTAGTTCTTACGATGGATATCAGCGGTGTTGATACTGATGTAAAGGAGCTTTTAAATAAGATCTCTTACATCAAAGGGGTTGAGCGGCTATCACTAATCGATATAACTTAGAGCAATAAAAAATGGATTTTGTATTCAAAATCCATTTTTTTATTACAATAATTTCTGTCCTTGCCAAGTTCCCCGGCGTGAGAACTCCTTTTGAATGTCATTTAGCACTGCGTGCTTATTTTTAACCCAAAGTGGCGCCAGCAGGTTTTGGGCAGCGCCATCACCGGTTAATCTATGGATAGTAATGCTTGGTGACATAAGTTCTATTATGTCGCAAACCAAATTTACGTATTCTTCCTTAGAAAGAAGGGCCACAGCTTGGGAGGAAGGATTATTTGCTTCCTTCAAATACAATTTCCCAAGCCTTGAGTCCTTTAGAATATTTAGCATATGAATCTTAAGGCCAAAGGGATTAAAGCTATTTATGTAGCTGGCTGTTTTAAGCATATCAGCTTTTGTATCGCCAGGAAGGCCTAAAATCATGTGTACAACGGTCTTAATTCCTCTTGTTGATAATTCATGCATAGCCTTTTCAAAAACGGCATTTTCGTAGCCCCGGCCAAAGTCCTTGGCCGTTTTTTCATTTGAAGTCTGAAGTCCAAGCTCAAGCCAAAGATAAGTTTTCTTGTTATATTCATCAAGAAGATCTAAAACCTCATCTGGCAGGCAGTCTGGCCTTGTTGCAATAGCAAGGCCAACAACTCCTGGAAAGGAGAGGGCTTCGTCATAAAGTGCTCTTAGTTTTTCTTTTGGCGCATAGGTATTTGTAAACGCCTGAAAGTATGCAATGTATCGGCAGTCATCGCCCCATTTGGAGGACAAGTGCTCAGCCTGGCTTTGAAGCTGAGCCGTAATGCTAAGAGGCTCTGCCGCGTTTGCTGTAAATTCCCCGGAACCCAGGGAAGAACAAAAGCTGCAGCCTCCAAGACCAGTGTTTCCGTCTCTATTTGGACATGTAAAATGGCCGTCGACAGAGAGTTTTACAATGCGACGGCCGAATGTGTCTTTTAATACAGTGCTTATTGAGTTGTAGTGAAGTCCATTAAACATTAATTTGATGAGCCAAGATACTTAATTGCAAAGTCATAGAAATTGCTTTCGATTAAGTGGCTTGTAAGCTCGAGCTTATTATTAGCAATTGATTTTTTGTTTTGAACGTATTCGTCAAGTGCATCGCCAGAAAGGGTGCACTTTTCATTTGGCGTAAACTCTTGAGTAAATCTGTTGTAGAAACCAAGATCTGTTTTAAAGCTCTTTGATGAGAATACAACTAAGCCCTCAGAGTCAGATAAAATGTCTTGTCCTGCAAGCATTCTTGAATCATACTCAAGACCTAAAAGATTTGAGATTGTTGGCAGTATATCTACCTGGCAGCAAACTTTATCAATTACTTTTGGTCTATCTTCTGCCATGCGGCTGTTCCACATAATTAAGGTTGATTTATAAACATCAAAATCAATTGATGATTCATTGATTGCAGAAAGATCCTCTGAGGTTCCAAAATGCTTACCAGAAAGCTCTTCAAGAATTTCTACGCTTCCATAAGGAATGTGATCAGGAACAATAACAATCAAGGTTTTATCTAAAACTCCAGCATCACCAAGCTGAGTAACAAGGTGGTCTACAGCCTTATCAAATTCCATGAGTGTTGCAATGTAACCCTTGGTCTTCTCTGTATATGGAGCATCAGCAAGAGCTTCTTTATATTCCTGGTTTGCGTAGTTCCAGCCATAAGGTGTATGACCAGAAATTGTGATGTAATAAATATTAAACGGCTGCTCTGGATTTGCATACATGCTTGTTGTTTGATCAATCATGTAGGAATCCTTTTGTGGCCAGCTCTTGCCATCAACAAGGAACTTACCCTCAGGCATGTGGCCACCATAATATTCGTAGCCAAGATTTTTGTGCGAGTCTTCTCTTCCGTAAAGGTTGTATTGGTTGTTATGATAACCAAGGCTCTTGTAGCCAAGTCTATTAAGCTGCGGCGCAAGAGAGAAGTAGCAGTTTGTTTTAAGCTCTCCTGTGCGCTTCATTGTTATTGGGTTGCCGCCCTTTGGATAAAGTCCAAGAAGGTTTTGGCACTCTCCATTTGAAGTACTTGTGTAGTGAAGCGCTGTGTAGAAGTTATTAAAGATGAAGCACTCATGGCTCATCTTGTAAAGGTTAGGGGTGTACTCTTGGCTTATGCCATAACCAGACATTCCTTCAACCGTAATAAACACAACGTTATAGCCTTTAATCTTTGCTGTATAATCGTTCTCTTTTGTTGCAGCAGCAGATTGAACATATTTTGTACACCAGGTGAGGTTGCTGTTTCCAGCAGCGGCTTCCATCATTTTATCAATGTCAAAGTCCATTACATTGTATTTTGCTTCTGGCTCAATCTTTGGGGTTTGTTCTGTACCCGTAAATTCTTCTCCCTCAACTGGCCAAATCATGTGCTTAATATCAAGACGCATCATGTTCATAAGGCCCAGTTGTTCTACTTGATCATCAAAATTGGTATCAGACTTGTAGAGCATCTTTGGAGTTAAATCTGACTTTGATGGAACAACAAAAACAATGAAAAGTCCAAGCAAATAGCTGACTATTGCAATCATCAAAGAGATGATAATAACGGCGCTTTTTTTGAGGCGCTTTTTGCTCTTTCTTTGTGTGCGGCTTTGTGGCTGTGCTTCGTCCTGCCCGCTTGCCCTAGATGCAGATCTTCCTTTGCGAGCCTTGCGCTTTTTTGCCTGCTTTGGACTTTGCATAAAAATCAAAGTCAAAAGGAAAGGAACTAGGAAGAGAATAATTACATAATATTTGCTTATCAGAGCCTGTCTTATGGTGCCTTCAAACTCGCCAAGATGGTTATTTGCGGCAGTTCCTAAGATAGAAAACGGATAAAAAGTAGAAAGAATTGTCTTTGCAAAATACTCGGTTCCATAAATAACAGAGAAGATTAGAACTACAATTCTTGTGATTGTTACGTATTTAGATTGGTCGAAAATGCCAATAATAGCTGTGACTATTGCGCCATAGGCAATACTAAAGAGTAAATAAATAGGGAGGTATTTAAAGCTCATGCCCATAAAGGCGTGAACAACTACCTCAAGATAAATAAACAATAATGGAAAGAGGGCGAGCCTCTTGTAAACCGATAACTTTTTCATGCTTAATATTATAGTAGTTTTAGGTACTATTAGCAACTTTGCTAAATTGAATATTTAGTGAAGATTCTTGACATATTTTGTAAAATAATCGGGCATAAGTATAGGCTAAATTCAATAGCTCGTTAAAAAAATATCAGCCAAAAACCCCTTGATTATGCTATAATTTTATCAATATAGGTTAAGGTTGCCCATTTGAGGGTAACTCCAAATGTAATTACATTTTTTTAAGGAGGAACACATCATGAATATGCTTGTTTGTGTCAAGCAGGTACCAGATACAACCGAAATTAAGATTGATCCGGTTACCAACACACTTATCCGTGACGGCGTACCTAGCATTTTAAATCCATTTGATGGTTATGCTCTGGAAGCTGCTGCACGCGTTAAGGATCAGAACCCAGATGCTAAACTCGTAGTAGTTGCAATGGGTCCACCACAGGCTACAGCTGTACTTAAGGAAAGCTTAGCTATTGCTGCTGATAAGGCTTATCTTGTTTCTGGAAGAGAATTCGGAGGATCCGATACTCTTGCTACAAGCTTAATTCTTTCCGCTGCAATCAAGAAGATTGAAGAAATCGAAGGAAAGTTTGACATCATTTTCTGTGGTAAGCAGGCTATCGATGGAGATACAGCACAGGTTGGTCCAGAAATTGGCGAACACCTCGGTTATCCACAGGTTACTTACGGTCTCGAGTGCGAAGTTGCTGGAGATATCGTAAAAGTTAAGAAGGAAACAGAAGAAGGCGCTCAGATTATCGGAGTTAAGATGCCATGTCTTCTCACTTTCACAAAGCCATCTTGGGATCCAAGATTCCCGACTATCAAGAGAAAACTTGCTGCAAACAAGGCAGAAATTCCTACACTCGGATTTGCTGATTTAGGACTTGCTGCAGAAGAATGCGGTCTTAAGGGTTCCCCAACAAAAGTAAAGAAGTCATTCTGCCCAGAAAGAAAGAAGGCAGGACTTAAGATTGAAGTAGCTGATCCAGCAGAAGCTGCAAAGACACTCTTTGCTAAGCTTTCTGAGAATGGTGTTATGTAAGGAGGAAATACAATGGAAGCAAAGACAAAAGATTTATGGGTCTTCGTTGAGACTACTCCTGATGGCGGATACAAGAATGTAGGTATCGAACTTTTAACACCAGGTAGAATGATGGCTAACAAGCAGGGCGGAAAGCTCGTTGCTGTAGTTATCGGTGGAGATACAAAGAAGGCAGTAGAAGCTGCTGCTGCTCACGATGCAGATCAGGTTATCGTTGTTGAAGGTCCAGAATACAAGGATTACTCAACAGATGCTTATGAAATCGCACTCGTACACTTAATTGAAAAATATGGTCCAACAACAATTCTTATCGGTGCTACAAACAACGGTAGAGACCTTGGACCAAGAGTAAGCTGCAACCTTAAGACAGGTCTTACAGCTGACTGCACACAGCTTGATATTGATGAAGAATCTGGAAACGTTGCTTGGACACGTCCAGCATTCGGTGGTAACCTTATGGCAACAATTCTTTGCCCTAATAGCAGACCACAGATGGGTACAGTAAGACCATCAGTATTCAAGAAGTCCGAACCAGTTGCTCCACATGCAGAAATCGTTAATGAAGATTTCCATGTTGCTGCTGATCAAATCAGAACACAAATTCTTGAAGTTCTCAAGGATATGGAAGGCGAAGGCGTTGATCTTGAAGGCGCTGAAATCATCGTTTCCGGTGGACGTGGAGTTGGTGGTCCAGAAGGATTCGGAATTATTAAGGAAGCTGCTGACGCACTTCACGGTGTTGTTGGTGCATCCCGTGCTGCAGTAGACTCTGGTTGGATTTCACATGCTCACCAGGTTGGACAAACAGGTAAGACTGTTGCTCCAAAGATCTACATTGCTTGCGGAATTTCTGGTGCTATCCAGCACGCTGCTGGTATTGGCGGAGCTGATTGCGTAATCGCTATCAACAAGGATCCAGATGCTCCTATTTTCAACATTGCTGACTACGGCGTTGTTGGAGATCTCTTCCAAGTACTCCCTGTACTTATTGAAGAAATCAAGAAGGCAAGAGCATAATATAGTTTATAATTAAAAAGCAGGGCAGATGCCCTGCTTTTTTGTTATACATATTGATCTATTTTGATATAGAGGCGACCCTTTTTAGTAGTTCCTCCGACTTCTTTTAGTACAGCCTTGCCGCGGCCTCTTAAAACAATTTTATCTCCTTCAGAAACGGTGGCATCTGGTTTAATGCACTGAACATTATTTAAGTACACAAGGCCGCTTTTGATAGCTCCCTGTGATTTGGTTCTAGAAAAATTGTAGATGCTTGCAAGTACATTATCAAGTCTTAGAGATGCTACAGTATCTGATTTTTCTTTAATTGTTTCAATGCCAGTATCAATTTCTGAGATAGGCTTAAGCTCGCAAGTAACATTAGTGTTTCCAACTTGAGTGTAATTTAAAAGAAGAAAGTCTGCAATGCTTTTGAGGACTATGATATCGGCCCCATGTTGTGATACAATAATATCACCAATAACATCGCGGGTGATTTGAAGTCCCAAAATTGAACCTAAGTAGTCGCGGTGGTCAAGAGGCTTTGCTGCTTTTGGAGCGGTAACTCTTATAAGAGCAAGAGGATCATTATCCTCATTGATGGCATCATAGTAGTCTGGAAGGATTACCATGACTCGTCTTTGAGCATCTTCAAAACCTCCCCAAAGAACAAACTTAGTGCCTTTAAAATTTTGAAGGACCAAGGCGCATTGGCGTCCATCTAGAAAGCCAGTGTGAGTCACAATGTTTTGGTTTTGCGAGTGAAATATTTTATCTTCAATTGTTGCAATTAGTAATTCGTCGTCTTTAATCATTTTGTATAGCAGCGATAAGGCGCCGCAGCCTTTAAACTCTTAATATTATATCATAAAATGAACAACATTGTAGTCGGAATGCTTGCTCATGTTGATGCTGGCAAGACAAGCATGGCAGAAGCATTGCTATTTACGACAGGCACAATTTCAAAACAGGGCAGGGTGGATCATAAGGATGCTTACCTTGACACAAACTACATTGAAAAGGATAGGGGAATAACTATCTTTTCAAAGCAGGCTGTTTTTGATGTAGGTAATTTGCATGTAAATCTATTGGACACTCCTGGCCATATAGATTTTTCGTCTGAGATGGAAAGAACGCTTGCAGTTTTAGACTGTGCAATTTTAGTTGTATCAGGACCAGATGGAGTTCAAAGCCACACTAAGACGCTTATTAATTTGCTAAAAAAATATAATATCCCATGTTTTGTTTGGGTTAATAAGATGGATATTGCAGGACGCAGCCGTGAGGAGATTTTGCTTGAGCTCAATCAAAAGATGGAAAGTCCTGTTTTAGATATTGAAGAAATAAGTGGCTCGTTTGAGAAAGCTGCAGAAACAGATGAGGCTGCAATGGAAGAGTTCTTTGAAAAGGGAGCTCTTTCAGATGAAACGCTTTCTCGCTTAATATTTGAAAGAAAAATTTTCCCATGCTATTTTGGATCTGCTTTAAAACTTGATGGAATAGAAGAGTTTTTAAAAAGCTTTGAAAAATTAGTAAATGCTCATAGCATGCAAAAGAAAGCTGATGCAGCTTTTGGAGCTACGGTATATAAAATTACAAGGGATGAAAAAGGAGTAAGACTTACTCATATCAAGGTTAATTCTGGCAGCATAGGCGTAAGAGATGTTATAGCTGATGAAAAGATTTCTCAGATAAGAATCTATAACGGAAATAAATTTGAGGCAGTGCAAGCGGCAGAAGAAGGCAATGTTTATGCTCTTGTTGGACTTGAAAAAAGCTTTGCAGGAGAGGGACTTGGAATTTCAAAGGATGCCAAAAAGCCTCTTCTTATGCCAGTCTTAAATTATGGAATTAAAATTCTTGATGGCACTGATCCTTTTGTTTGCTTTACAAAATTTAAAGAGCTCTCTGAAGAAGATCCAAACCTTAGAATAGTTTGGAATGAAAAGAACAAAGAAATAGAAATGCAGCTTATGGGCGAGATTCAGATTGAGGTTCTAAAGCAAATAATTTTGGATCGCTTTGGAATTGAAGTTGAAATAAGCACAGGCAAGATTGTATATAGGGAAACAATTGAAGAAGCAGTAGAAGGAATGGGTCATTTTGAACCACTAAAGCATTACGCTGAGGTTCATCTTCTTATGGAACCGCTTCCGTTTGGATCTGGTGTTGTATTTGAATCAGCGTGCTCCCTGGACGTTCTTGATCTTAATTGGCAGCGCCTCATATTAACAAATCTTGCTGAGAAAAAACATCTCGGAGTTCTTACAGGAAATCCAATCACAGACATGAGGATTACTCTTGTTGCAGGAAGAGCTCATCTTAAACATACAGAAGGCGGAGATTTTAGACAAGCAACTTACCGCGCAGTAAGGCAGGGCCTTATGAAGGCTAAGAATGTTTTATTAGAGCCTTACTATGACTTTACAATAGATGTTCCAGAAAGTGCAATAGGGCGAGCAATTTCAGATGCAAAAGCAATGGCCTGCGTGTTTGATGCGCCAATAAGTTTTGGAGAAGGCGAAAATGCTGCAATGAGCATCACAGGCAGAGGACCTGCATCGGAGCTTTCTCATTACCAAAATACGCTTTTGTCCTATACAAAAGGAGAAGGAAAAATTACGCTCAGCTTTTGCGGCTACTATCCATGCCACAACACCGAAAAGGTAATTGAGGAAATTGGATATGAGCCAGAAAGAGATCTTGAGAATTCTGCGGATTCAGTGTTCTGTTCACACGGCGCTGGAGTTAATGTGCCTTGGGATAAGGCTCAGGAGTTTATGCATGTTGATAGCGGCATAAGCTTTGCTGGCGATGCTCCAGAGATTACAGCTCCAAAAATTAAAAGCGGAAATATTGATTTTGATGAAAAGGAATTGGAAGAGATAATGCTAAAAGAATTTGGACCAATTAAACGTCCAAAATATTCTAAAGCAACTTATGATTCTTACGAGCAAAAGCAAAAGATGAATAGCGGCAAAAAAGACTATTTCATAATTGATGGATATAATCTGATTTTTGCATGGGATGAGCTTAAAGAGCTTTCTGGCCTAAGCCTTGAAATAGCAGCAGATGCTTTAGTTGATATCCTTAAAGACTACAGCAGCTTTAGAGCCTGCGAGCTATCTGTTGTTTTTGATGCATATAAGGTAAAAGGCGGAGTTGGCTCTAAACAAAATGAGGAAGGCGTAAATATTGTTTATACCAAAGAGGGAGAGAGCGCTGATTTCTTTATAGAAAAGCTTGCAAGAGAAATTGGAAAGAACTTTAATGTTAATATTGTAAGTTCAGACGGTATGATACAGCTTGCTGCGCTTAGGGCAGGCATTATGAGAATGTCATCTAGGGAGTTTATTGCTATTGTCATGCAATCAAAGCTAGATATAGAACAAATTCTTGCGGAGCAAAGAGCCAAAGGCTTTACCTTTAAAGATTTAGTAAAATAAAAAATTCCGTGCCATGTGGCACGGAGTTTTTATTTTTAACACATAAGCTGAACTGCAGACCTTAGATTCTCTATATGAACAAAGTTGCTGCCTTCTGCCTTTTCGCCGTCTAGCGTCCAAGGCACATTTTTACCAATTTGGAATGAGACATCCGAGGTTGTAAAGAAATCAAACATCTCTCCATTAAAATCAGAAAGGGTAATGCCAGTAATGATCTCATTTAGCTGAATGAGATCTTTTGGTTTTTTAACAAGTATGACTTCAAATTTTCCGTCATGAAGGTCTACCATCTTTTCTGGAAGCTTTACGATTCCAGCAACAGATGTTGTGTTGCTTACAGATCCGTAAATATAATTTCCGTAATATTCTTTTCCGTCAGCAGTTGCATAAACCTTGTGCGAGTGAATATTTCCAAGTTCTTTTAGTCCCTCCAGCAGATATGCAAAATGTCCGAATGCATTTTTTAAATCCTGAGGTGCAGAATATGAAGTTGCAGAGAAAGCGCCAAATGAGGCAATGTAGCTAAAGTTTCTGCTGTCATTAAATCTTCCTATATCCAAGGATACGGCATCCATTTTTGTGATATTTTTTGCAGCCTGAGTTGGAATAGGAGATAGTCCTAAAGTGTCTGCAAAATCATTTGTTGAACCTGCTGGAATATAACCAAGCTTAACCTTAGCCTTGTCCTTATTCTTAAGAAGGCCAGTTATAACTTCATTTAGAGTTCCGTCTCCACCAACGCAAACTACGGCATCAAAACCTCTTTTTTCAGCCTTGCTTGCCAGCTCACTGCCATGGCCACGATACTGGGTAATTTGAGTTTCAACCTTGTAGCCGGCTTTGCAGAATTCATTAACGATTTCAAATAGTGCCGAGCGGGCTCTAAGCTTACCCGCAACCGGATTAATTATTAATAAAAGTGATTTCATTTTGATTACCAGATTTCTATTGCTGCCTTTCTGGCAGCTTTTTGCGCTGATTTGCTGGCAGCGCTTCAACAAATTTTGCCTGGGCCCGCGCAGCGGGCTCATCCACAAATTACTATAATTTTAACTAAAAAAATGATATAATACAATGAAATAAAGGTGAAATTTTATGGACAAAAACCTAAAACACAATTATCCATTTTATGAGGTTGAACCATTTTCCGACTTTAAGGAAATGATTGCTAAAAGGGTCCTTGCTCATCCAGACAAGGTCGCTTTTAGATTTACTGAAAATAAGCAGGATAAGCAAGTTACATATAAAGAGCATCATGATAATATTAATGCCTTAGGAACAGCAATTATTCGCGCAGGATTTACAAATTCAAAAATTGCAATGGTTGGTGAGAATTGCTATGAGTGGATTCTTTCCCAGATTACTGTTCTTGGATCTGATAATGCCTTTGTTCCTGTAGATAAAGAGCTTCCTGAAAAGGACCTAATAAACGTAATCAATCACTCTGATTCAGAGCTTGTGTTTTGCACAGGTTCTTATGCAGAGCTTTTGGCAGCAAATAAGGATAAGCTTTTAAATGTTAAGCTTTTTGTTTGTTTTAGGCCAAAGGAGCTTCCTGAGGGCTTTGCTGACGCTGCAGAATTCATGGAAGAGGGCAGGAAGGCTCTGGCGGGTGGAGATGATTGCTACACGGCTCTTACGCCAGACGAGGATCTC
>JAKSSJ010000020.1 GCA_024403215.1 Clostridia bacterium | reverse complement strand
AATTAGAACACGGAAGCCACTGTGTCTTTTGTCTTAATTATCATCTTGTTCTGGTCATCAAATACCGCAAGAAAGTGATTAATGACAAAGTCTCAGATAGGCTTAAAGAAATATTCAAAGGGGTTGGGGAGTCTTACAATATATCAATTAAGGAATGGAATCATGACATTGACCATGTTCATGTTTTGTTTACTGCTCATCCTGACACCAATCTGTCTAAATTTTTGTATTCAATCATTTTCTGGATTTACAAAAAGAGAATTATGAAAAAGGCGGAAAGTATATTCCATACAATACCCTTGCCAAGGAATTGCCTATTCTAAAAAGGCAGTATCCATTCCTTAAAGAAGTTGACAGTATCTCCCTTCAGCAGGAAATAAGACATCTTGACATGGCTTTTCAAAGATTCTTTAAAATGAAAGAATCTGGCTATCCAAAGTTTAAGTCAAAGAAGAATCACTTCTATTCCTACAGCACGGTTTGTATCAATGGTAATATCCGAATTGAGGGAAAGAAAATTACTGTCCCTAAAGTAGGATTAGTAAAGATTAAACAGCACAGGGATATTCCTGAAGAATATATATTAAAATCAATGACTGTAGAAAAGACTCCATCTGGAAAGTATTTTGCAGTACTTCTCTTTGAATACGAAAAACAAGTAAGAAAAAAGAATGTAGTAAATACTATCGGGCTGGATTATGCGTCTGATGGTCTATTTGTAGATTCTAATGGAAATTGTTGTGGCTATCCTAAGTACTTTAGAAAAGCCCAGGATAAACTTGCTTTTGAAGAACGAAAACTGTCAAGAATGGAGAAAGGATCTCACAACTGGGAAAAGCAGAGGGTTAAAGTCGCAAAGATCCATGAGAAGATTGCAAACCAAAGAGCAGATTTTCTTAACAAGGAAAGCTTAATACTTGCAGAAAACTATGATTTGGTTGGAATTGAAGATCTTAACATGAAAGCAATGTCGAAAGGTTTAAAGCTTGGAAAAGCAACAATGGATAACGGCTGGGGAATGTTCACAAGCATGCTCTCATACAAACTTTCAGACAGAGGAGGGTACCTTGTAAAGGTTGGAAGAAGTTTTCCGAGCTCTCAGCTTTGCAGCTGCTGTGGCTATCAGAATCTTGAAACTAAAGATCTTTCAGTTAGAGAATGGATTTGTCCTCAATGTGGTCAATTCCATAGTAGGGATCATAACGCTGCAATAAACATTCAAAAAGAAGCAATGCGCCTGCTAAGTGCATAGCAAGCGCAATATTAAAGGCCGTGGGGCACACGGTGTCAGCTCGTGTAAACTTGGCACGTCAGTGCTATTGAACGAGAAGCCCCCGCTTCAAAGGCGAAGCCTTAAGCGGCGGAAGTATGTCACGTTTATTTTTTTCTATGGTATAATAATAAGAATGGAAGAACGTAGATTTAAATTACATTCAGATTTTGTCCCAACTGGAGATCAGCCTCAAGCAATAAAGGCGCTTGTGGACGGTATTAACGCGGGCAAAAAGCACCAGACTTTGCTTGGAGTTACGGGCTCTGGTAAAACCTTTACTATTGCAAATGTAATCGAGCAGGTTCAAAGGCCGACGCTTGTAATTTCGCATAATAAGACTCTGGCTGCCCAGCTCTGCGGAGAGTTTAAGGAGTTCTTCCCTGAAAATGCAGTTGAGTATTTCATATCATATTACGATTACTATCAGCCTGAAGCCTATGTGCCTTCTACTGATACCTATATTGAAAAGGATTCTGACGTAAACCAGGAAATAGATAGATTAAGATACTCTGCAACGGCGGCTCTTGCTGAAAGAAGGGACGTAATAATAGTTGCTTCTGTTTCTTGTATTTATGGCCTTGGCTCGCCAGACGAATATAGAAACCAGATGATTTCCCTAAGGCCTGGCATGCAAAAAAGCCGAGATGAGATTCTAAGGGAGCTGGTTGACATTCAGTTCACCAGGAACGATTTAGGCGGCGAGAGAGGCACTTTTAGGGTCAGAGGGGACATTATAGATATAGTTCCAGCTGGCAGTGAAAATGCCATAAGAGTAGAGCTTTTTGGAGACGAGATAGATTCAATAAAGGAGCTAAATCCATTGACTGGAGAGGTTCTTGCTAGTCTTTCTCATGCTCCAATTTTTCCAGCAAGCCATTACGCAACTTCCAAGGAAAAAATGGATAAGGCCCTTATTTCAATAGAGGAAGAGCTTGCTGATAGGCTTGTGTGGCTAAAGGACAGGGGAAAGCTTTTGGAGGCTCAGCGCCTTGAGCAAAGGACTCGTTATGATTTAGAAATGATGAGAGAGATAGGTAGCTGCAAGGGCATTGAAAACTATTCCAGGCACCTTGTTGGAAACCCGCCAGGGGCAACGCCATATACTCTTATCGACTATTTCCCAAAGGACTTTTTAATAGTAATCGATGAGTCTCATGCTATGCTGCCTCAGCTTAGGGCCATGGCAAATGGTGATAAGAGCAGAAAGACATCTCTTGTTGATTATGGCTTTAGACTTCCTTCAGCTCTGGATAATAGACCACTTAGGTTTGATGAGTTTGAGCAAAAGGTAAACCAGGCAATATATATTTCTGCAACGCCTGCAGACTATGAAAAAGAAGTGAGTGGCGGCATCAGTGCCGAGCAGGTTATAAGGCCTACAGGACTTTTAGATCCTCATATTGAAATAGTTCCAACTGAAGGCCAGATAGACCATTTGATTGGCGAGATAAATAAAGAGGTGGCAAGGGAGCACAGAGTCTTTGTAACAACGCTTACTAAAAAGATGGCAGAAAGCCTGACTGATTATCTTAAAGAAGCAGGCATAAGAACAAGATATATGCATTCTGATATTGAATCATTAGAGCGCAACGAAATACTAAGAGATTTAAGACTTGGTAAGTTTGATGTTCTTGTTGGAATCAACCTTTTAAGAGAAGGGCTAGATCTTCCAGAAGTTGCGCTTGTTGCTATTCTCGATGCTGATAAAGAAGGCTTCTTAAGAACTGAGACTTCGCTTATTCAAACTATTGGCCGTGCATCAAGAAATGCAGAAGGCAGGGTAATAATGTATGCTGATATGATTAGTCCTGCAATGAAGGCTGCAATAGATGAGACTAATAGAAGAAGAGGTATACAAGAAGAATATAATAAAGAGCATGGAATAACTCCAGAGACTATTAAGAAGGCTGTAAGAGATGTAATAGAAGTTACAACTAGGGTCGAGGCAGGTCTTGAAGAATATAAAGATGCAAGTCTTTTGGAACTTACCAAAAAAGAGCTTTCAGAATATGCATCTAAGCTTGAAAAACAGATGCGAAAAGCAGCAAAAGAGCTTAACTTTGAGGAGGCTGCAATGCTAAGAGATAGGCTTCTTGAGGTTAGAGCAAAGATATAACAGGAAAGAAAATGCAAAAGGATTTAGTAATAAAGGGAGCAAGAGCTCACAATCTAAAAAATATTGATATAACAATTCCAAGAGATAAGATGACAGTAATAACAGGACTATCTGGTTCTGGAAAATCATCTCTTGCTTTTGATACCATTTATGCTGAAGGACAAAGGCGTTACGTTGAAAGCCTTTCCGCTTACGCAAGAATGTTTCTTGGTCAGGTTGATAAGCCTGATGTTGATTCAATAGATGGCTTGTCTCCTGCAATTTCCATTGATCAAAAGACAACATCTAAAAACCCAAGATCAACTGTTGGTACTGTTACAGAAATCTATGATTATCTAAGACTTTTGTACGCAAGGATTGGTGTGCCTCATTGTCCTGTATGTGGTAAAGAAATTAGCAGTCAATCAGTTGATCAGATAACAGGGCAGATTACAGAATTTCAAGAAGGCACAAGAATCACAATTCTTGCTCCAGTTATTAGAGCGCAAAAAGGCCAGCATGAAAAGGTTCTGGATAGGATTAAAAGAGAAGGCTTTATTAGAGTTAGAGTTGATGGTGAAATTAAAAACCTTGATGAAGACGAAATAAAGCTTGCAAAAACTTATAAGCACTCTATTGATATAGTCATTGATAGAATAGTATTAAAGGACGGTGTTTTAGGAAGATTATCAGAGGCTGTTGAGCTTGCTGTAAAGCATGGTGAGGGTCTTGTTGTTTGCATAGTTCAGAACGGAGACAAAAAGGAAGAGCTCACATTTAGTACTAGCCTTGCTTGCCCAGACCATGGCGTTAGTGTTGGCGAACTTGAGCCAAGAAGCTTTTCATTTAACTCGCCATTTGGTGCGTGTCCTGATTGTAATGGTCTTGGCTTTATTGAAAGCATAGACCCAGATCTTATCATTGAAGACGATAGTCTCTCAATTGATGATGGAGCTATTGCAAAAGCTTTCAGCAGCATGGAGCTTGCGGGCGTGTATTATCAGCTCATTGGGGGGCTTGCAAAAGAGCATCAGACTACAATGAGTACTCCATATAAGAAGCTTCCTTTGCAGTTTAGAAACGAGCTTATGTATGGAACTGGTGACAGACAAGTAGTTTATGATTACGAAAGAAGAGATGGCTCTATATCTCATAGAAGAGATAGATTTGAAGGCATCATTCCAAATCTTATGAGACGTCACGCTGCAACTGGCTCTGAGCTTATAAGAACAAAAATTGAAGAATACATGTCGATTGATGAATGCAAGAAATGTCATGGAAAAAGACTAAGAGATGAGATTTTGGCAGTAACAGTTGGCGGTAAAAATATAATTGAATTTACTGAGATGTCTGTAGTGGCAGCTTTAGAATTCACAGCGTCACTTGAAAAAACTCTCAGCAAAAAAGATATGACCATAGCACGTCTTGTTCTTAAAGAAATTAAAGCAAGGCTCAGCTTCCTAAAAGATGTTGGACTTGATTACCTAACTCTTGCAAGAGCAGCTGCAACTCTTTCTGGCGGCGAGTCTCAAAGAATTAGACTTGCAACTCAGATAGGGTCTTCTCTTGTTGGAGTAATGTATATACTTGACGAGCCATCTATTGGTCTTCATCAAAAGGACAACGCAATGCTTTTAAAGGCTCTAAGAAATTTAACTGACATTGGCAACACATTAATAGTTGTTGAGCATGATCAGGAAACAATGGAGTCTGCTGATAATATTGTTGACATTGGTCCTGGTGCTGGAGAGAATGGCGGCTATGTTGTTGCACAGGGCAGCATTGAAGATATTAAAAAAGCAAAGGATTCAATAACGGGTCAGTATCTATCAGGCAAAAAAGAAATCAAGGTGCCAGATATGAGAAGGCCGGGAAATGGAAACGAAATTGAAATCATTGGTGCAACAGAACACAATCTTCAAAACATTGATGTAAAGATTCCGCTTGGAACCTTTACCTGCGTAACAGGTGTTTCTGGATCTGGAAAGTCTAGTCTTATCAATGAAATTTTGTATAAAGCTGCGTCGCAGTATTTCTATAAATCAAAGGATAAGCCAGGAAAGCATAAGAAGATTTTAGGTCTTGATAATATTGATAAAGTAATTGATATAGATCAGTCCCCAATAGGAAGGACACCAAGATCCAATCCTGCAACCTACACCGGAGTATTTACCCACATAAGGGCTTTGTTTGCTGAAACGCAGGACGCAAAAGTAAGAGGCTATGATCAGGGGAGATTTTCGTTTAATGTAAAGGGTGGTCGCTGCGAATCCTGCAGCGGAGACGGTATTATAAAAATAGAGATGAACTTCCTTCCAGACGTTTATGTTCCTTGCGAGGTTTGTCACGGAAAGCGTTATAATCACGAAACACTTGAGGTGAAGTATAAAGGAAAAAATATTTACGAAGTGCTTGAGATGAGTGTAGATGAGGCCATGAAGTTCTTTGAAAACATTCCAAGCATTAGTAGATACATGAAGACTCTTCACGATGTTGGACTTGGCTATATTAAGCTTGGTCAGCCTAGCACTCAGCTTTCAGGAGGCGAGGCTCAAAGAATTAAACTTGCAACAGAGCTTGCAAAACGTTCAACAGGCAAAACACTTTATGTTCTTGATGAGCCAACAACAGGACTTCATTTTGCAGACGTAGATAAGCTTATAGACGTTCTTCAAAGGCTCGTAGATGCTGGTAATACTGTAGTTGTAATTGAGCATAACCTTGATGTAATTAAGACTGCAGATTATATAATTGATTTAGGTCCAGATGGAGGAGACAAGGGAGGCACAATAGTCGCCACCGGAACTCCAGAGGATGTTGCTAAAGTTAAAAAATCATATACAGGACAATATCTAAAGAAGATGCTTTAAGGAGGCAAGTATGACTGAGTACACATTTTTAAGTGCAGACAAGAAGACCACAGTTCATTGGTATAAGTGGGACGTAGAAAATCCAGTTGCAGTTCTTCAAATTGTTCACGGAATGAGTGAATATATTGAAAGATATGATGCTTTTGCAAAGTATCTTAATTCCTTTGGTATTGCTGTTGTGGGCAATGATCATATTGGCCATGGAAAAAGTGTGGCAAGCCAGGATGACTGGGGATACTTTGGACCAAAGGATGGATGGAAGTTCTTTATTGAGGACGTTGAAGAAATGAGAAAGATTGCAAAGGAAGAGTACAAGGATGTTCCGTACTATATCATGGGACATTCAATGGGTTCCTTTGTAACAAGAGGATGGCTCAAGATGTTTGGAGAAGGCGTTGATGGAGCTATTATCATGGGCACATCGGGACCAAATCCAGCAGTAGGAGCCGGCAAAGCTATTGCAGGCCTTATTAAGAGCTTTAAGGGCGACCGCCACATTAGTAAGCTTATTACTGCTATGGCCTTTGGCTCATACAGCGATCACATTCCAAATGCAAAGACACATTATGATTGGCTTTCAAGAGATGAGGCAATAGTTGATGCCTATATGAAGGACCCTGCTTGCGGATTCACATTTACAGTTGCAGGCTATATTGATCTATTTAGTCTCCTTGGATATATTCAGGGTGAGCAATGGTATAACTCAGTTCCAAAGGATCTTCCTCTTCTTATCGTATCAGGTGAAGATGATCCAGTTGGCGCTTACGGTAAAGGTCCTGCAGAGGTTCATGAAGGACTTACAAATGCGGGTTGCAGCGATGTATCCCTTATTCTCTATGAGGGAATGCGTCATGAGATCTTAAATGAATTTGGAAAAGAAGTTCCAATGGAAGATGTTAAAAAGTTTATTTTAGGCGAAGACAATGGTGAAGCTGAATAATTCTTGGGATGAGATATTAGCCAGCGAATTTAAAAAAGACTATTATCTTAAACTTAGAGAATTTTTAAAAGCAGAATATTCAAGTCATATTGTTTATCCAAATATGAACAATATATTTAATGCACTTAAGGCCGCATCCTATGAGGATGTAAGGGTTGTTATTTTGGGCCAGGATCCTTATCATGAGCCTGGCCAGGCTCATGGCCTTTGCTTTTCCGTGCAGGAAGGCACGGAGCTTCCGCCTAGTCTAAAAAATATTTATAAGGAGCTGTACGCAGACCTTGGCGTAAAAAGGGAAACGGGCTGCCTTAATGACTGGGCAGAGCAAGGCGTACTCCTTTTAAATGCGGTGCTTACAGTAAGAAAGGGCGAAGCCTTCTCGCATGCCAAAAAAGGCTGGGAGACCTTCACGGACAGGGTTATTGAGCTCTTGAATGAAAGAAAAGAGCCAATAGTATTTCTTCTTTGGGGAAACCCTGCAAGGGCTAAAAAAGCCTTAATTACATCTCCTTGGCACTACGTACTAGAAGCGGCTCATCCTAGCCCGCTTTCTGCTTCAAGGGGCTATTTTGGGTGCAAGCATTTTAGTAAAACAAATAAGATTTTAATCAGTGAAGGTTTTGAGCCAATAAATTGGTGATTGTTCGGAATATACCGAACGTTCGGCTTTAGAAACTACATAAAACTTGCTAAAAACAGGGTAAATTCTTTATCCTGTTTTTTTGTTTTGATATAATTAATCTGTATTTATTTTGGAGGCGTTATGCAACTATTAATAGACAGAATTAAAAAGGATGGCGTTGGCATTGGAACGGAGATTCTTAAGGTTGACAGCTTCCTAAACCATCAGGTGGACGTTGAGCTAACAGATAAAATCGGAGAGGCTTTTGCTGAAATTTTCAAAGACAGCGGAGCCACAAAGATTATGACGGTCGAGGCTTCTGGAATTCCAGCAGCAATTTCTACAGCAAGAGCTATGGGGAATCTTCCTATGGTGTTCGCAAAAAAGTCTGCACCAAATACCATGATAGATGGTAATTATGCAGCTCCAGTCAAGTCCTTTACAAAGGGCACTCTTTCAACAGTTCGTATTTCTAAAGCATTCCTAAAACAAGAAGATAAGGTTTTGATAATAGATGACTTTTTGGCAACAGGTGAGGCTGCCATTGGTCTTTTAGATTTAGTAAGACAGGCCGGAGCAAAATGCGTAGGCATTGGTGCTGTTATTGAAAAGGAATGGCAGGGCGGAGCTAAAAGGCTCGAAGACCTTGGTTACAGAGTTGAATCCTTGGCTATCGTTGAATCAATAAACAACAACGATATCAAGTTCAAATAGTATTTATTTTTTCATAGGTGTTTCAACGAGGAGTTTTGAAAATGAAAAAGTTAGTTTCAATTTTATTAGCATTAGTGATGGTCCTTTCTTTTGCGGCTTGTGGCTCAAAAGAAAATGCAGATGATAACAATGGCGAAAAGGCTTTTGATGTAGGCCTTATCTGCATAGGTGATGAAAACGACCAGGGTTATACATATAACTTTTTAAGGGGCTGGAAGGCAGCTCTTGAGCAGCTCGAAAAAGAAGGCATTCCAGTAAAAGGACATGTTATTTATAACAAGGTTGCAGGCGCAGAGGTTGGCGATGCAAATAGAGATCTTGTTGAAGAGGGCTGCAAGATTATTTTCAACAACTCTTTTGATCATGCATACGAAATCCCAGCAATTGCTGAAGAATACGAAGATGTTCATTTTGTTGGTATGACAAACTCCATACTTGTTAACGATGGACTTGATAATACATCAGACGCATTTGCAGCTATTTACGAAGGAAGATATCTCGCAGGTGTTGTTGCTGGACTTAAACTTAACGAAATGATTGAGCAAGGAAAGATTAAGCCAGAAGAAGCAGTTATCGGTTATGTTGCAGCTTACTACTACTCAGAAGTAGTTTCTGGATATACAGCATATTTCCTTGGAGCAAGAAGTGTTTGTCCAAGCGTAACAATGATTACACAAAAGGTAGACAGCTGGTCTGATGCAACCGCAGAAGGCGATGCTGCAAAGGCTCTTATTGCTCGCGGTGCTGTAATGATTTCTCAGCATGCTGATAATACTAACGCAGCAACAGAAGCTCAAAATGCACATGTATTCCACACAGGTTACAACAATGATATGACAAAGATTGCTCCAGATGCATCTTTGGTTTCAACAAGAATTGATTGGACAAAATACTTTGTGGAAACAATAAAGCTTGCATATAACGGACAGCCAATCCCACCTGATTACACAGGAACATATAAGGATGGAGAGGTAGTTCTTACAGACCTTAACAAGGCTATTATCGCAGAAGGAACAGAAGCAAAGCTTGCTGAGGTTGAGGCAGGAATTAAAGACGGAAGCATTAAGGTATTTGATACAAGTAAGTTCACAGTAGATGGCAAGAAGGTTGAACACCAGTTTGCACTTGATACAAACGGTGACTGGATTGAAGATTCAGAAGAGGCTATAGTTGGCGGACAGTTTGTTGAAAGCTTCTATCAGTCAGCTCCATACTTTGCACTTAAAGTTGACGGAATCACAAGAATAGACGAATAATATGGAAAACGTTCATGCAATTGAACTAAAAGGAATAACAAAGCGCTTTGGAGATACAGTTGCTAACGACCATATCAACCTCTACGTTGATAAGGGAATTATCATGTCACTTCTTGGTGAAAATGGTTCAGGTAAGACCACTCTTATGAATATGCTTGCCGGAATTTATTTTCCTGATGAAGGAGAAATTTTAATTGATGGTAAGCCAGTTACAATAAGATCTCCAAAGGATGCTTTTGATCACAGGATAGGCATGATACATCAGCACTTTAAGCTTGTTGATGTATTTAATGCTACAGAAAATATCATATTAGGACTAGAAGAAAAATATGATTTAAAAACTGCGTCAAAGAAGGTAGCTGGCATTTGCAAAAGATACGGCTTTAATATTGACCTTAATAAAAAGGTTTATGAAATGTCTGTTTCGGAAAAGCAGACCGTAGAAATTGTTAAGGTGCTATATAGAGGCGCAGATATATTAATTCTTGATGAGCCAACAGCAGTGCTTACTCCTCAAGAAATAGAAAAACTCTTCTTTGTTTTAAGAGCGATGAGACAAGATGGCAAGGCTATTATTTTGATAACTCATAAGCTTAATGAGGTTATGAGTCTTTCCGATGTTGTTGCCGTTTTAAGAAAAGGTCAGCACATAAGTACTGTAAGAACTGCGGAAACAAATCCTGAAGAGCTTACAGAGATGATGGTCGGGAAAAAAGTTGCTCTTAATATTGTAAGAACAGAGCCTGTAAATACAGCTCCAAGGCTTACTATTGAAAATCTTACAGTAAAAGATAATGATGGAGTTGTAAAGCTAGATAAGGCAAGCTTTGTTGCGTACGGTGGAGAAATACTAGGTATTGCAGGTATTGCTGGAAGTGGACAAAAGGAGCTTCTTGAAGCAATCTCTGGACTTAGAGATATTTCTTCTGGTTCTATTATGTATGCTCCAGAAGGGAAAAATCCAGAAGAGCTTGTTGGAAAATCTCCGATGGAAATTAGAAAAGCAGGTGTTGCTTTAGCCTTTGTTCCAGAAGATAGACTAGGTATGGGTCTTGTTGGAAGCATGGGCATGACAGACAACATGATGCTTAGATCTTGGAATAAAACAAAGGGTATTTTTGTTGATAGAAAGGCTCCAGAAGAGCTTGCAGAGAAGGTGTACGACTTCCTTGAAGTTGTTACGCCTGATATTGATTATCCTGTAAGAAAGCTTTCAGGTGGTAATGTTCAGAAGGTTTTGGTTGGAAGAGAAATTGCAACAGAGCCTTCTGTTCTTATGAGCGCATATGCAGTAAGAGGTCTTGATATTAATACCTCGTATGTAATTTACGACCTTATGAGCGCTCAAAAAAGTAAGGGCGTTGCAGTAATCTTTGTAGGAGAAGACTTAGACGTTCTTATGCAGCTTTGTGATAGGATTCTTGTTTTATGCGACGGAAAAGTTTCTGGAGTAGTTGATGCAAGAACAGCAACTAAAGAAGAAATAGGAATTCTTATGACAAATGAAGGAAAGGAGATAGCTCAATGAAGACTCCTTTACTTAGAATTGCAAAAAGAGAACACATGAAGCAGTCTTCGATTTGGGCAATAAGAATTGGTTCATTTGTTTTGGCGTTAATATTTGGCGGAATAATTTTTGCGCTACTTGGAAACAATCCATTGAATGCTTACGGAATTATTATTCAGTCGTCATTCACAAAAATCTCTGGCTTTAAACAGGTAGTAAAGTATGCGGTGCCACTTCTTGGTACGGCTCTTGCTCTTGCACCTTGCTTTAAGATGAAGTACTGGAACTGCGGTGGTGAGGGCCAGATTACCATGGGAGCAGTTTTTGCATCTTATGTTGCACTCTTTTGGGCTGATAAGCTCCCAAGGCCACTTCTTCTTTTGGTCTGCGCTGTTGCAGGAATTATCGGCGGGGCCATTTGGGGAGGAATACCAGCGCTGTTTAAAGCAAAATGGGGCACAAATGAAACACTGTTTACCTTGATGATGAACTACATTGCTATTGGTATTGTAAGATGGCTTCAGGGTGGTCCTTGGGAAGGACAGCCGGGTTCTCAGATAATTCCGCACTTCAATAAAAACGCAGTGCTCCCTAAGGTGTGGGGCATTCATGTTGGCTGGATAATTGTGCTGCTGTTTACAGTGGTTATGTATATCTACTTAAGTAAGACGAAGCACGGCTATGAAGTTGCCGTACTTGGAGAATCTGAAAATACCGCAAGATACGCAGGGATGGATGTTAAGAAGATAATAATTCGCACGGCTGTTTTCTCGGGCGCAATATGCGGCTTTGTTGGATATCTTATTGCATGCGGTGCAAATGGATCTTTAAATGCTGATGTTGCTGGTGGAGCTGGGTTTACGGCTATAACTGTTTGCTGGCTCGCTCAGCTTAATCCTTTTGCTATGATACTTATTTCCATTCTGATGTCGGCTTTATCTAAGGGCGCAAGTTCTCTTCAGACTAAGCTTAGCGTACCTGCTTCGGTATCAGATATCATCACTGGAATAATACTTTTATGTATGCTTGGAAGTGAGTTTTTCATTAACTATAAAATAATTTTTAGAGATAAAGCAAAGGAGGCAGAATAAATGAACATAGTTTTATCGTTTATTGTTGCTGCTGTTGTTAGCGGTACACCTCTTTTGTTTGGAACGGCAGGAGAAATACTAACAGAAAAGGCTGGAAATCTTAATCTTGGGGTTGAGGGTCTTATGTACATGGGCGGTGCCTTTGGACTTGCTGGTGCATTTATTTATGAGCAAAACGTAGGAGATGCTGCAAATGGTTTTGTTGCTGTAATTTTGGCCATAGTTTGCGCCTTTCTTGCGGGATGCGTGGGCTCACTTATTTACAGTTTCATAACCATTACCCTTAAGGCAAATCAGAATGTAACAGGACTTGCTCTTACCATGTTTGGAACAGGCGTTGGACAGTTTGTTGGTGAGTATTTAAGAATAAAGGCAAATGGCTATGTTGCACTTTCAAACAATATTAAAGGCTATTTTGCTGGTTCGCCATTTCCAAAGTTTTTGCAAGACCTTCCTGTTATAGGCAGGCTCCTGTTTAGCTATAACATCTTTGTTTATCTTGGTGTAGTTATGGCAATAGTTATGGCTGTTGTTTTAAATAAAACAAGAACTGGTCTTCAGCTTAGGGCCGTGGGTGAGAACCCTTCAACGGCTGATTCTGCCGGAATAGAGGTTGAGAAGTATAAATATATTGCAACTGTTGTTGGTGGAGGCATTTCAGCGGTAGGAGGCATGGTTTATATCATGACCACGGCTGCTTGTGTTTGGAATCACACAGGACTTGATGGAATAGGCTGGCTTTCTGTGGCATTAGTAATTTTCTGCCTTTGGAAACCTGGCAATACGCTTTGGGGCTCCGTGCTGTTTGGCGCACTTACAATATTGTATTTGTACCTGCACCTTAACTTTATTCCAACACCAATTTACAAGATTTTCCCATATATTGTAACTGTAATAGTGCTAATTTTAGTATCCTCAAGGCAAAGAAGAGAGGATCAGCCTCCAGCAGCCTTAGGACTCCCGTATTTTAGAGAAGAACGCTAATCTGAAGCGTTAACAATAGCTTGGAAAAATGAAAAAACTGACCCGGCACAAAAGCCGGGTCTTTTTTTGTGGAATTTACACATTTTACACAATTTAAATACAATATATGGTATAATATAATGTCTTAATGTGGGTTATTGTAACTATATTATATTAAGATAAATATAAGTGATTCAATTTTTGATAGTTATCTAATAAGAAATGGCAAAAGATAAGACGTATAAATTTAAAGATGGCGTAGTAATCTGCGGAGCTTATGGAAGAGGAAACGCGGGTGATGAGGCAATACTTAAGGCTATGATAGCGGAGCTAAAAGCTTTGGATGCTAACATGCCTATAGTTGTTATGTCTAGAAAACCAGCGGAGCTTAAAAAGCGGTTTGACGTTGACAGCATCTTTACCTTTAATCCTTTTGCTTTTCTAAAAGCTGTTAAGGCTGCGAAGCTCTTTATTAGCGGCGGCGGAAGCCTTGTGCAGGATGTTACATCGTCTAGATCTTTTTACTTCTATCTTTTAACTATTGCCATGGCTAAAAGAAGAGGATGCAAGTGCATGATGTATGGCTGCGGTGTTGGCCCTATACAAAAGGATTCGCATAAGAAATTTGCTGCTAAGATAATAAATAAAAATGTTGATGTAATTACATTAAGAGATACAACAACTCGTCAGCTTCTTAAAGAAATTGGCGTAGATAAACCAGAAATAGTTCAGGCTGCTGATCCAAGCTTTAGCCTTGAAAAGCTTTCTGCTTCTAGTATAGATGCGGCCTTTAAAAAAGAAGGTATTCCTCAAGATCAAAGGCTTATTGCATTTTGTTTAAGACCTTGGAAGGATTTCTATAACTATCAGGCTATTGCTGACGCTGCAAAATATGCGTATAGAAAGGCTGGCCTTGTTCCAGTTTTCCTTCCTGTTGAAGTTCCTGCTGACATTCAGATTGGAAAAGATATAGCAAGACTTATACCAGATGTTCCTTGCGTTGTTTGCACTGGCTCGCATAGAGATTCTGAATTTATCGGAATGCTTTCTAGAATGGAGCTTGTTGTGGGCATGAGGCTTCACTCACTTTTATTTGCAACAGAGGCTAAGGTTCCAACCATTGCACTTTCTTACGATGTTAAAATTGATGGCTTTTACAAAGATCTTGAAGGAAGACATCTTCTTTGGGTTGAGAATATTACATCCGAAGATCTTATCTTGGCTATAGAATCTGCATTTAATGAAACTGACTTAGAACTTTCACATAGAGTTGATAGATTTATTGAAGCAGAAAAGAACAATGCAAAGCTTGCAAAGGAATATCTATTTGGCACAAAAGGGAATGTAGTAAAGATACTAGATTTTCCTATCATGAATCTTACTATGGAGTCTGCAATAAATAGATTTAGTGCAATGCTTGAAAAGGACAAGATGTCCATAGTTGTTACTGCAAATCCAGAGATATTAAACATGGCAAGCAAAAATGTTGAGCTTGCCCATGTGGTAAGAAATGCAGATATGGTGTTTGCTGATGGTATAGCTCTTCTTACCATTTCTAAATTCTTTAAAACACCATTTGAGGAGAGAATAGCAGGAATTGATTTTGCTTATAACGCATGCAAGGAGTGCGCTAAAAAAGGAACTAAGGTTTTCCTGCTTGGAGGAAAAGAAGGTGTTGCTGAAAAGGCAGCAGAGAACCTCATGGCAGAAATTCCTGGCCTTAATATAGTTGGAACTCACAATGGCTATTTTAACGAAACAGAAGATTTAGAAATCGTTGAGGAAATAAATAATAGCGGCGCAGAGTTTTTATGCGTTGCAATGGGTGCTCCAAGACAAGAGCTTTTCATGGCTCATAACCAAGATAAACTCAAAGTAAGAGTTGGGGTTGGTATTGGAGGAAGCCTAGATGTTTGGTCTGGAAATATAAATAGAGCCCCTGAGTTTTATCTAAAGCATGGTATAGAGTGGCTTTATAGATTAATCTCAGAGCCTAAGCGTTTTGGAAGAATCATAAAGATTCCATTCTTTATGATTAAAGCAATATTTAAGCACTAAAATGTTTAGCAAGTATTTGCTAAAGATAGGAGTATATTTTGATTGAATTTAGTAATGTGAGTAAGATGTACGGTGACTGCGTTGCACTTGACAATGCGTCGCTGAAGATTGATGAGGGAGAGTTTGTGTTTGTTGTAGGACCATCAGGCGCAGGCAAGTCTACCTTCATCAAGCTTATGCTAAGACAAATCCAGCCTGATGAAGGTGAGATTTGTATCAACGGCAGATACTTATCAACAATGTCAAATAGGGAAATTCCTATGCTCAGAAGAGAAATAGGAATGGTGTTCCAAGACTTTAGACTTCTTCCAAATAAAACAGTCTTTGAGAACGTTGCCTTTGCAATGGAGGTTGTTCACTCAAGCCAAAGACTAATCAATAGACAGGTACCTCAGATTCTAGAGGTTATGGGTATTGCAGATGCTGCTAATAGATTCCCGGATGAATTATCTGGAGGCGAGCAACAAAGAGTTGCTATTGCAAGAGCAATTATCAATAACCCAAAGATTTTGATTGCAGACGAGCCAACAGGAAATCTTGACAAGGAAACCGCAAAAGAAATCATGTCACTTATTGATATGATTAATCACAGAGGCACAACAGTTGTAATGGTAACTCATGCAACAGATATAGTTGAGCGTATGGGCAAGCGAGTAATTGCTATAGACAATGGCCGTATTATAGCAGATCGCAGAAGAGGAG
>JAKSSJ010000002.1 GCA_024403215.1 Clostridia bacterium | reverse complement strand
AAGAAAACCTTGGAGTAAAGACGATAAGATACAACATTAATGCTAATGGTATTGTGCATTTTAATATGTACTTTAACCTCAGCAATAGAAGCCTTGGAGAATTAAGACAGATTGGTCTAATGGGACAGCTTCTGTCGTATCTTCCAACTAAAGAGCATAGTGCTTTAGAGCTTGAACAGGAGATTAAAACCTATATAGGAGATCTTAGCTTTAGAGTTACTGTTGCTTCAAAGAAGAATGATAATAAACTTGCAACTCCGTATCTTGCGGCATCTTGCAGCGTGCTTAAGGAAAACCTTTCCCATGCAGAAGAGCTTATTAAAGAAATACTTAGCTCAACAGTTTTTGATAAAGAAAAGGTTCTTAGCATATTAAAGCAAAATGATATTCATGCAAGAGAGGCTATGACTGTATCAGGACATGCTATAGGTAAGCTTGTGGTTGATTCGCATTACAGTGCAGCTGGTGCTGTTGCAGAGGTTTTGTCTGGATATGATGCAATTACTTGGTCTCATGAAATAGTTGATAAGTACGATAGGCTCTATGATGCGTTTGCCGATTTAATGGAGCATACACTTTCTAGGGCTTGCTCTAGGTCTAGACTTACTATTACCTACGCATCAAATGAGAAAATAGACTTTAGCTCTTTAGTATCAAAGTTTGATGAGGGCGGTCCAATTGATGCTGCTACTGCTTATCATCCAAGTCTTCCAAAGAAGATTGCAATAAAGATTCCTGCTCAGGTAGGATTTGCCGTTCAGGGAAATAGCCTTGCGGCAATTAATGAAAAGTATGATGGCAGCCTAGCCGTTGCTTCCAATATTCTTACTCTTGATTATCTTTGGAACAAGGTAAGAGTACAAGGAGGTGCCTACGGCACTGGCATAAAAGCTCTTATTGGTGGCTCAATTTATTCGTATTCGTATAGAGATCCAAATCTATTCGATTCCATAGAGGTTAATAAGGGCGCGGGTGACCACTTAAGAAAGCTCTGCAAAGAGAAGGCTGAAATAGATAAATATATTATCTCGGCTATTGCTGCAACAGAACCATTGCTTTCTCCTCATATGGCTTTAGCCTTTGCGGATAGAGATTATTTCACTGGATACACCAAAGAGGATGTCAATCTTCAAAGAGAACAGATGCTTGGCACATCATATGAAAAGCTAATGCATGCTGCCGATGTCTTTGATAAATTTGCAGAAGACGGAAGTCTTTGTGTAATAGGACCTGAAGAAAAATTAAAAGATTTTAAAGGCTTTGATATCTTAGAAGCCTAAATGATTTAGACATGAAAAACAAATTACAAGAACTTATTGAAAAAAATAAATTAAATATGAGAGGAATTGGAAAAAGAGCACTTGCTTTAATGCTTGCTATGGCTATGGCGCTTTGCCTTGCAGCTTGCAAGAAAAATGAGAGCGGTGAAGAGCAAAAGCAAGATGATCCTGCTCTTGTGGATCCAGCTGCAGAGCTTAAGCTTGAGCTTTCCCAGCTCCCAAGAATAGATGGTGCAACAGCCATGCTCCCATATTACAAGGAGATGGTTGCAAGAATCTGTGGAGTTACAGAGGAAGAGGCTGCATCTCATATTCTGTGCACAACAACAAACAATGCATATTACAATCTGATTGAAGGCAATGTAGATATGATATTCTGTGCACCTCCATCAGAGGATCAAATGGCCTTTGCAAAGAATGCTGGCTTTACCTTTGGATCTGAGCAGGTTTTAAATTCAGGCTTTGTTTTCTTTGTAAATAAAACAAACCCTGTAAAGAGTTTAACCAAGCAGCAGATTCACGATATCTACGCAGGCAAGATTACTAACTGGAAAGAAGTTGGCGGAAATGACGAAGAGATTATTGCTTATCAGCGCTCTGAAGGATCAGGAAGCCAGTCTGGACTTTACCAGCATGTAATTCCTCAGTACGAGGTAATGGAAGCTCCTACTGAATACAAGATTGAAGCTATGGCTGGCATAGTTGATGCTGTCGCTGAATATAATAACAGCAGCGCTGCCATCGGCTATTCATATTACTACTACGTTACCCAGATGCACTACCAAGACGATGTAAAGCTTATCGCCATTGATGGAGTTGTTCCAAACAATGAAACCATCTCTGCTGGCTTGTATCCTTTCATTTCAAGAACCTCAGTGTTCTTTAATAAGGATGTAGCAGAAGACAGCGTTGTAAGAAAGATAGTTGCATGGTGTGCAAGCAGTGCTGGAGAAAAGCTCGCAGAAGATCTTGGCTATGTTCCAAGTAAAGATGCAAAGACCGTTATCCCAGCATATAAGACAGTAAAGCCAACAAAGAAAATTATAAATACTATTACATATAACAACATAAGCACTGAAAGGATTGTTACTAAGACTAATGAATGGGGATATGCTGATATGTCCTATCTTCAGATTAGTGGTCTTAAGGACACAAAGGTGCAAGAAAAGATCAACAAGACAATTTTAGATACATACAACAAGTTTGTATCAGAGCCTGCCGTTTCAAAATATGTTGGCGGCGCTAAAAAGAGCGAGGGCAAAAATGTTGAACTAAAAACTCTATGGACGAATATTGAAAACAATTGCAATAATATTCTTTCAATAGAGATGCTTGCTGGCTTTGAAGGACCTGACTTTGATCCTTCATACCAGGAAACTGCATGCCTCAACTTTGATTTAAATACCGGAAAGCTTCTTAAGATTACGGATTTATTTGATAATAAAACAAATGGGCTTGAATATATTAATGCAAGTCTTTGGGAACAGCTCAGGAAAAATGGTGATACAGAAGATTACATGTTTGATAGGCTTTGCCTTGCTGCGCCATTCCCTGGCATTACAGAAGATCAGAAATTCTTCTGTGATTTCCAAAATGGCATAGTTACTTTAGTGTTTGATTACGAAACCCCATATATCTATGTTAATGACTATCCAGTTAGTGCAAGTGTTTCATTAGAGGGCTACTCAGACTTTGGTAAGTTTGTTTCAAAGAAGGCCATCTATGAAGATGAAAAGGTGGTAAAGGGCCTTGTATCGCAAGACCTTGGAATTGGAAAGCCTGTTAATATGGGACGAAATCTTGACTTCGGTACAAGAAATCTGTGGGCAATGGGACAATGCGTCACATATGATAATCTCCCAGACTATATTAATGAAATAGCCAAGGGCAATGAACAGAGCATTAAAAAGCTCTATGACGATTCAATTGCAGCTTATGATAAATTTGCTTCAGAAGGAAAAGAGGCTTGGGGAGATTTAAATATCTACACTGACGTTAGCAGGATTGGAAAATACTATACCGTCTGGGAAGGCTATGTCGGAACAATTTCAGTAAGTGACTATGAGTCTAGTGAGTTTGTGAATTTTGATGAATCACATTCCTACGTCTTTAAGGAAGGAAGTCCGGATCGTCTTTATATCTCTGATATGTTTACAGACAAGGATAACTATAAGGATGCGCTTAAGGCAGCAATGCATAAGAGCGTAGAGATGGACGGAGTTAGAAATATCTATCACGATGATGGAACCAGTGAGGAAATAGTACTTGATCCAAATTCCGAGGAAGTTACAGCAATAATAAATGCTGCTGTTGATAATATCAAAGGCTTTAGCCTGCATTCTGATTACATCTCATTAAATTATGATAATGTTGAGGCTCTATACTACGATAATATCCAGCTTGGATCAGAGTATGTTTGGTCTTACTGCAGTATAGTAAATCTTGTTAACTATTCATATTTCGAGGATGGCGCTTTAAGCATTTTCGATTAATACATAAAAATATACAGTATGGATACCAAAGAACTAGAAAACTTAATAGGATATAAATTTAATGATGAAAAGCTTTTAAAAACTGCAATGACTCATAGCTCGTATGCCAATGACATTCTTGGAGATAATCATAAAAGCAATGAGAGATTGGAATTTTTAGGAGATGCTCTTTTGGACGCCGTGGTTGGAGAAATGCTTTACAAGCGTTTCCCAGAAAGAGACGAAGGCTTTTTAACGAAGCTTAGGGCAGACATAGTTTGTGAAAAAGCTCTTGGAAATGCGGCTCTTAAAATGGGACTTAATAAATACCTCTTGCTTGGAAGAGGTGAAGAGCAAAAGGGAGGAAGGAATAAGCTTTCCATAGTCTCGGATAGTGTTGAGTCGTTGATTGCTGCAGTTTATCTTGATTCTGGAAAAGATGACATCAGTAATGTAAAAGAGCTCATACTGAAAATATTAGCAGAAACCATAGAGCTTGCGTGTGCTGGGAAGCTTCAGCTTGATAGCAAGACGGCTCTTCAGGAAAAATGCCAAGCAAAAGGCATTACAGATATTAAATATCAAATCATAGCAGAGTCTGGGCCAGACCATGATAAATCCTTTACTGCAGAGGTAAAGATTTTGGGAAAGGCTTATGGCACTGGAAGCGGCAAGACTAAAAAAGAAGCCGAAAGCGAAGCTGCAAAAATAGCGCTTTTAGGCATGGAGGAATAAATTGAACTTTAAGAGAATTGAACTGAATGGATTTAAATCATTCGCTGATCCTGTAACTATTGAGTTTACAGATGGAATCACTTGTATTGTAGGACCTAACGGAAGTGGTAAGTCCAACATTTCTGATGCCATAAGATGGGTACTTGGTGAGCAGTCACCAAAAATGCTGCGTGGTGGAAAGATGGAAGAGGTCATCTTTGCTGGAACGCAAAGCAGAAAACCAAAAGGAATGGCAGAAGTAACATTGGTTATTGATAACACTGACCATACTCTTCCAATTGATTACGCCGAAGTAGGAATCACAAGAAGAATGTATAGGAGTGGTGACAGTGAATATTTAATTAATAACAATATTTGCCGTCTTAAAGATATCAAAGAGCTCATCATGGATACCGGTATTGGTGTTGAAGGCTACTCTATCATTGGACAGGGAAGAATTGCAGACATCATTGATAACAAGATGGATTCAAGAAGAGAAATCTTTGAAGAAGCTGCTGGTATCACAAAGTATAGAACCAAAAAAGATGAAGCCCAAAGAAAGCTTGAAAGAGCAACGGATAATCTTACAAGAGTTAACGACATAGTAAGAGAAATAGAAGGCCGTATTGGAAATCTTGAGAAGGAAAGTGAAAAGGCAACTGAGTATCTTGATATCAGAGAAAAATACAAGGCTGTTGAAGTCAATATCATCCTCAAGAGCATAGAGGCTGCAGATTCAAAGACTGCTGCTGAAAGAGAAGAACTTACAACTTTAGAAGAGCTCATTACTAAGGAAGAAGCTTCTAAGGAAGAGATGGAAGCAATTCTTCACGAGCAAAGAGAAAAGGCAAGAGAGCTTGAAGAAGAGATGAATAATCTTAGAGATCAGCTCATTGCTAAGAATGATGAGATTCATGAAATCTCTGGTAGAGGAGAAGTTAACAAGGAAAGGCTTATTGCTTTAAATAGGGACGAGGAAAGACTTAGAGCTGAGATTAAGGCAATAGAAGAAAAGCTTGTTAAGGAAAACGAGAACGCAAATAATGCAAAGGCAACTTTAGATGGAGCATCCTCAGAAGAGACTGCTCTTGATAACGATTACAAGGAAAAGCATGAGAAGGCTATCGAGGCACAGGGAGCATTTGAAGATGCTGAAAGCATGCTTAGCAAAAGACGTGATGGTATCTTAGAGATTGCAAGCAGACTTTCTTCTGCGAAGGCATCTGCAGATAGTATTGAAGGAATCAAACAGTCTCTTATCAGACGTTCTCAAAGCCTTGAGGAAGAAGAAAACCTTTCAGAAATTAAAGCAAAACTTGAAGTTGCTCATAAGACTGCGATTGAAAATAAAGAAAAGGCTAATGAAGAATTCGCAAAGGCTAGCAACACTGCTGAGGCTTCTAGAGTTAGCATGGGAATGCTAAAGGCTAGATATAATCTTCTTGACGAGCTTGAAAAGTCCTATGAAGGATATAACGGTGGTGTTAAGTTCCTTATGGGCAAAAGCATTGCTGGCATCATAGGAACCTTAGGAGATCTTCTTACAGTTCCAAGAGGACTAGAGCTTGCTATTGAAACAGTACTTGGAGGAAAGCTCCAGGATATAGTTTGCAAATCGGATGATGTTGCTAAAAAGTCCATCGCTATCTTAAAAGAAAACAAGGCTGGACGTCTTACCTTCCTTCCTGTTGAGAGTCTTAGAGTTAATAAGCCTTTAGATTGCACAAAGATTGCTGGCATGAAGGGCTTTATGGGGCTCGCATCAGAAAAGGTTACTATTAAGGGTGGATATCAAAATGTTGTTGAATACATGCTTGGCAATGTAGTTATAGTTGATAACATTGACAATGCCATTGCAATCTCCAAACAAAACGCTGGACCATACAAGCTTGTTACAGTAGAAGGAGAAGTAATCAACGCTGCTGGTGCAATAACCGGAGGAAGCCTTAAGAATAACACTGCAAATATTCTGTCAAGAAGAGCAGAAAAGGATGACATAGAAAAGTCATTAAAAGAAACAGAGAAAGAGCTTACTGCTGCAGAAGCAGCAAAGGAAGCTGCTGCAAAGAATATCAATGCTGCAGAAGCAGAAAGAATTAGAACAGAAAACGAACTCCATAGCTATGAGCTTAGACTCGATGCACTTTCAGATCTTACTAAGGAAATTGAAAATGCTGATAAACAGATTGCTCCAGCACTTGAACTTGTTGCAAGCATTGAAAAGGAAAAGCTTGCTGCAGAAAAGTTTGTTGAGGAATTTACTCAATCTGTTGAAGAAGCAAGAGCAAAACTGGTTAGAGCTCAAGAAGAAGAGACAAGAGCTAGAATGGCTCAAAATGCTGCAGAGCTTAAGACAAGTAACGCAAAGGAATTCCTTGCTATGGCTACTGCAAGCATAGAAGAACTTACAAGGGATAAAGAAGATAAAGAAAAGCAGATAGAGAGCGCAAGAATCCAGAAAGAACAAATCAATGAGTTTGAGGGTGGTGCAAGCCAGCTTCTTATTGACAAAGAAAACGAAAAGAAGGATATAGAAACAAAGCTTGAGGAAGTAGGAACAAAGCGTCAGGAGACAAATGATAAGGCTAGCAAGTCTGAGGAAGAAAAGAATGAAGTTGATAAACAGCTTTATGAACATCAGATGAGAAAGCAAGAAGCAAATGTCAAGATTGCAAGAGCTGACGCACAGACAGAAACTCTTAAAGAAAAGCTCTTTGAAGAGTTTGAAATGTCCTATGCAGAGGCTGCAGAGCACGCTGATCCTGAGTTTGTTATGTCTAGGGCTCAGAAAGAGTCAAGAGAATATAAGGCTAGACTTAGAGCGCTTGGTGATGTTAACGTTGGAGCTATTGAGGAATACAAGCAGGTTAAAGAACGTTATGATTTCCTCACTACTCAGCGTGACGATATTAATAAGGCAATGGCAGAGCTTACATCTGTTATCAATGAGATGGACGGAATCATTAAGAGTAGATTCCAAGAAAGCTTTGACACTGTTGCAGAGAACTTTGAAGTTAGCTTCAATCAGCTGTTTAAGGGTGGACATGCAAGACTGTCTATGACAGATCCAGAAAATCCTCTTGAAACAACCATAGAGATTGAGGCTCAGCCACCAGGGAAGAAGCTTCAGAATATGAACCTGCTGTCTGGCGGTGAAAAGACAGTTACAGCTATTGCACTTATGTTTGCTGTGCTTAAAGCAAAGCCAACACCATTCTGCATTTTAGACGAAATTGAGGCTGCACTCGATGAAGCTAATATTGATGGAGTTGCAAAGTATATCAAGAACTTTGGTAACACTCAGTTTGCTTTGATCACTCACCAAAAGCTTACTATGGAATATGCTAATGTTTTATACGGCGTAACAATGCCAGAACGTGGTATTTCACAGATATTATCATTAAAGCTTGGAGACGATTTTGAGGTTGACTAATGGCATTTGGAAAGAAGACATCCTTTTTTGGTAGGATGACAGAAAAAATTGAAGATGTGCTTCTTTTAAGACCAACTCCAGATGAGGATATGCTAGATGAGCTTGAAGAGGTTTTGATTACATCTGATCTTGGTATGGAAACTACCATGAAGATTATTGAAACCCTAAGGCATAGCATTAGAGAAAATCGTCTTAAAGATGCGGATTCTGTTAAGAAGGAAATCACAAGGATAGTAACAGAAATGCTCGATAAAAAAGAGCGCCTTGAGCTTTGCCAGAGTGTTCCTCTTGTCATTATGATGATAGGAGTAAATGGAGCAGGTAAGACAACCAGTATTGCAAAGCTTGCAAACAGTCTTAAGGCTGAAGGAAAGAGCGTTCTTTTGGTAGCTGCCGATACGTTTAGAGCAGCTGCAGCAGAGCAGCTTAGTATCTGGGCTGAAAGGCTTAATGTACCAATTATTAAGCACCAAGAGGGAGCAGATCCATCAGCAGTTATCTTTGATGGAATTGCTGCCGCTAAGGCTAGAAATATAGATGTCGTAATCTGCGATACGGCCGGAAGACTGCAAAACAAGAAGAATCTCATGACGGAGCTTGAAAAGATGAATAGAGTAATCTCAAGAGAGTTCCCGGATGCAAATAGGGAAACTCTTCTTGTACTAGATGCAACAACAGGCAAAAATGCAGTATCTCAAGCAAAAGAGTTTGGTGAGACTGCAGATATTACAGGCATAGTACTCACAAAACTAGACGGTACTGCAAAGGGCGGAATCGTTGTAACAATAGCGGATGAATTTGATCTTCCTGTAAAGTTCATAGGAATCGGTGAACAAATGGATGATTTAAAAAAGTTTGATCCAAGTGAATTTGCCAAGGACATTTTTGAGGGGTAAGTTATGGAACAAGACGAGAACTTAAGACTTCATGAAGAAGAGGTAATGGCAGCTTTTGATAAATTAAGGGCTAATATTAAAACCTCTGAGAGCACTAGCTCTAAGCAAGATCACACTCAGGTTGTGGCTTCTTCAAGTAAAAAAGAAGGAGTCATAGATAGAGCTGAGTGGGACAGGATACTTTCTGAAATTGACGCTAAAAAAGCTGCCAGCGAAACAAGTAAGCAAGAAAGCTCCCAGGAGGGTGCTTGGGTTAGCGTAGGGGAAACTGCTCAAGCTCCAGTCGCATCAAGAGCTGCAAGACATGCCGTTTCTGAAAAACCGGCAAAAACTGCAAAGACTGCAAAAACTGCAAAGGCAAAGCCTGAAAAGAAGGCTCGCAAGGTAAAAGAAGAAAAGGAACCAAGGCAGCCAAAGGAAAAGGGCGAGAAAAAACCATGGAGCTTATTTAAGAAAATCTTAGTAGCAATCATTGCTATTGGCGTTGTAGCCTGCATTGTTGTTGGCGTTTTGGTACTTAAAATTATTAAAGAAACACCTGATATTAATCCAAACAACATTTATGACATGCTATCTCAAAGCTCAGTCATTTATGACATAAATGGAGATGTTGTTGATAATATTTATTCCGGTACTGCATTAAGAACTAATGTTGAATATGCAGAGCTTCCAAAGGATCTTATCAATGCCTTTGTAGCAGTAGAGGATAAGACCTTCTTTAAGCATCACGGATTTAACTTTGTAAGAATTGCGGGTGCTATTTGGCAAAAGGTTTCTGGTAAATCAGATAGAATTGGAGGAACCTCAACTATTACTCAGCAGCTTGCAAGAAACATTTTCCTTGAGTCTGAAAAAGGTGAAAGAAAGATGTCTCGTAAGATAAGGGAGGCATATTACACCTTGATAATAGAAGACGCTCTAAGCAAGGAGCAGATACTTGAGGCCTACCTTAACACGGTATACCTTGGCTTTAACTCTAATGGTGTTTATGCCGCAGCGAGGGCTTACTTTAATAAAGACCTTGATGAATTAAATCTTGTGGAGTGCGCTCAGCTTGCAGCGCTTCCGCAGAGTCCAAATTCATATGCGCCTCTTAAGAGAATTTCTGCTGAAACTGCAACGGCTTCTGGCTCTGGCATAGATATTGCAAGCCTTGATATTGTTGATAAGAATGATACTTGGATTACATATTATAACGATACTAGTGCAAACAGAGTTAAGCTTGTACTTAGATTTATGTACGAGCAAGAAAAGATTGACGAAGAGACATATAACCTTGCAAAAGAGGATTCTGTAAGAAACTATGTAAACCCTGGTGTTAATATTGGTTCTTCTGCAAATGATTCTTCATATTGTACAGACTTTATTACAAAACAGGTATTAAATGATCTTCAGACTCAGCTTGGATATAGCTATGAAGAGGCAAGAAAGCTCCTTTATGAAGGCGGACTTGTTGTTAATAGTACTCTGGATATGACTGTTCAGAAAATCTTAGAGAGTGCATATAACAATCCAGACACCTTCCCTAAGATTAATCTCAAGACTGTTAATACTGACGATAAGAAAAATATTTTGAATGCAGAAAAGAAGAAGATTGTTCTTTATGCTTACGACAATTTGTTTGATAGCGATAATAATCTTATGATTCAGACTGATGAGTGTAAGTGGAATGCTGATGGAAGCCTTACTCTTCTTAAGGGTATGAAGCTTAATTTCTATAACACTAAATCTGCTGAAGGTACAGATGTAAGAGTTGATATTAAAGACTTCTATGAGATGGTAGATAGCCAGCTTTATTCAAGAAACGGAAGCTACCTTCTCATTGATAGCGAATATAAATCAAGAAACGATGCAGGGGATGTAATTATTTCCGCAGCCTTCTTTGATAAATATCCTGATGCAATTACTAAGACCAAGAAGGGCGGAGCTCTTATTGCTGCTCCATACTATCAGCTTGCATCAAGAATTATTCAGCCTCAGTCGGCAATGGTTATTGTAGATAATGCTACAGGCCAGATGAGAGGTATGGTTGGAGGAAGAGGAATTAGCGGTAAGCTTTTATTTAACCGTGCAACAGCAACTCGCCAGCCAGGATCTTCAATTAAGCCTTTAGCTCTTTATTCAACAGCACTTCAGGTTGGTTATGATGCAGTTAAACCTGCAGAAGACGGAACAGAGGTAGAAAGAACGAGCAATGTATTCACTGCTGCAACACCACTTGATAATATTCCAATGTGTGCAGAGGGCGAGCTTTGGCCAGGAAACGTAGACCTTGCTTACCACGGAATCACAAGCCTTAGAAAAGCTGTAGAAAAGTCTGTTAACGGCTGCGCTGTTAACCTCTACAACCAGCTCAATCCTAAGCGCTGCATTGAAAACGTTCAAAACCTTGGTATCACAAGTCTTGTTTTAGATGCTGTTGATACTGATGAAAACCCATCATCGCTGGCTCTTGGAGGAATGCTTAAGGGCGTATCTCCATTTGAAATGGCAGGAGCATATGCTACCTTTGGTAACTATGGTCTTCATAATGATGTAACCTGCTACACAACAGTAACAAATAGAAAGGGAGACATAATCTTAAAAGCAGATTCTCATCCAGTACAAGTACTTGATGAAGAGGTTGCTTCCCTTATGCTTGATATTTTAAGAACAACAGTTGAGTACGGCGGTGCTGCATCAGCAAAGCTTAACTCTCAGCCAGCTGCTGGTAAGACAGGAACAACATCAGATAAGTTCGATATTTGGTTCTGCGGAATCCTTCCAAAATATACAGGTGCAACCTGGGTAGGCTGCGATTCTAATATTAACCTTGGTGCTGATTCAACAAAGGCCATTAAGGTTTGGAAGACTGTAATGGAGCAAGTTGGTAAGCTTGATGAGAAAGGCGCATTTGAGCTTAAGGGCGATTTTGTAACGGTTAATATTGATAGTAAGACCGGCGGACTTCCAATTATCAGCGAGTATGGTTCCACACCTGCAGAGGATATAATTTCTGAAATCTTCATTGCTGGTACCGAGCCAACAGAAAATACAACAGATTATGAGGCAAGAGGTTATGTTGAGGTTTGTACATCAACTGGATATCTTGCAACGCCATACTGCGGATCAACAACCTGGAAGGAGTATCTAAAGCGTCCGGGCGGACAGTCTTGGGAAACACTTCTTGCAAGCTATGATTTAAGAGTTAAACCGGAAGAGGATGAGAACGGTGAGCTCCCACCATTTGACGAATGGGAAAAGATTGAAAGAGAACAGTTCCTCACACTGATTGAGGATTCACAAAACGATCCACCACAGTTCTACTGTCCAATTCATAACTCTGTAACATATCAAGAAAATGCAGAGACTCATGAGATAGAGGCTGTATATGAATATCCAGTTTCACCATTTGCAGAAAGCGGTATGCATTCTGTATATGATGAACCGTATGATGAGCCAGAAGATTTGGACGATGCAGCAGGATTTTAATGGGAACACTAGCACAGCTTTCTAAAATTTTAGACGAAGCGAAAAATGAATACGCAGCAGTAAAAGGCTGCGGGTTTGAAAATGCAAATATCACCAAGGGCAATATCATTGCTCTTGGTGATAATGTTTCTTTATTAAAAAAGCTTTCGGATGAATTAGAAAAGAAAGCTTCTTTTGATGGCTTTGACTTTATTTATATTGACCCGCCATTTTATTCCGGGGAAGACTATAAAGCAAACATCAATATTGGTGATGAGAATTTAAAGTTTACTGTCTATGGGGACAAATGGAAAAGCCTTGGTGAATTTTTAGAGATGCTGTCGCTAAGACTATATCTAATAAAGGATGTATTAAAGGATACAGGGCTTGTGGCACTTCACCTTGATACTCATGCAGCAGCCTATGCCAAAGTGCTTCTTGATGAGATTTTTGGAGAAGAACATTTTGTTAATGAACTCATTTGGTCATATAAAAGTGGCGGGGCAAGAGGAAAATGCTTTGCAAAAAAACACGATACCATTCTTGTCTATTCAAAAACTGACGACTATTATTTCCTTCCAAAGAAGGAGATTTCCTACAATAGAGACGGAAGACCATACAGATTCAAGGGCGTTGAAGAATACCAAGATGAAGAAGGTAAATGGTATACTTTAGTCAACAGAAAAGATGTAATCAATGTTGATATGGTAGGAAGAACATCTTCAGAACGAACCGGCTATGCAACTCAAAAGCCAGAAAGGCTTATTGAGATTCTGCTTGAAAGCTTTTGCAAAGAGGGAGGCCTTGCTGGCGATTTCTTTGCGGGCTCTGGCACCTTAGCTGCAGCGTGCAATACCCTGGGTGTTAACTATATTATCTGTGATAGATCTCCTGTTGCTTTTGGACTTTCAAAGAATCGCTTGGAAAAGGCGGGTAGCAGCTTTGATGTTATAAAGCAGTCAGATATTGATATAGAAAAAGAACTTGCTTCCCTTAATCTTGAAGAGGATCAGCTTGGACGCTTAAGAGAAATTTTAAAACTATAATACCTTTAGTTTTGGTGAAAGTTATGTATGAATTAATTCAAGTTTCAGATCACGACTACTACATTGATTGTCCTGCAAAGATTGGAGTTGTAAGGATTTCTGATTCAGATGTTGTTATCATTGATAGCGGTAGCGACAAGGATACTGGCAAGAAAGTTTTAAAGGCTTTAGATGAGCATGCTTGGCATCTTGTTTCGATTTTTAACACTCATTCACATGCGGATCATATAGGTGGCAATAAGCTTATAGAAGAAAGAACAGGTTGCAGCATTTATGCGAATGGCCTAGAGCAGGTATATACCGTAAACCCTGTTTTAGAATCTATGGGACTTTATGGAGGTCTTCCTTTTAAGGATATTCAAAACAAATTCCTTATGGCACAGGAAAGTCATGCAAAGCCTCTTACAGAAGATGTTCTTCCTTTGGGATGGAAGCTTATTAATCTTCCTGGTCATTGCTTTGATATGGTAGGCTTTATAACAGCAGACGGTAATGCATTTATTGCTGACAGCGTTTCATCAAAGGAAACTCTTGAAAAATATGGCATGTCTTATCTTTGGGATCCTTCAGCATCTTTAGAAAGCTTGGAGCTTTTAAAAACTCTTGATGCTAATAACTTTGTTCCTGCTCATGCCGGCGTGTGCCAGGACATAACAGAGCTTGCTGATATAAATATTGAATCTATAAATAAAACTTTTGCGGCTATCGAAGAATGCTGCAGTAAGCCTTGCGCATTTGAAGATATTCTTAAATATCTATTTGACAGATTTAATATGACTTTAACAACTCAGCAGTATCTTTTGATTGGTAGTACACTGCGCTCGTACTTATCTGCAATGTATACAAAGGGCACGCTTACCATCAGCTTTGAAGATAACAAAATGCTTTGGACGAAAGCATAAAATCTTTCTATTGGAGAATGTAGAATGTCTAAAAAACAACTTTTAAAAAATACAGTACTAGCAAGCCTTGGCTTGTTCTTTTACGGCTTTTGCGTTTACTGTTTTATTCAGGCAAATATAGGCGTTGGACCTTGGGATGTATTTTGCATTGGTCTTTCTAAAACGCTTGGAATAAAGTACGGAAATGCATCTATTAGCATTTCTGTTGCTGTTATTGTAATAGACCTTTTGATGCACGAGAAAATTGGACTTGGAACCATACTAGATGCAATCATAGTAGGGAAGACCGTTGATCTTTTTAATTACATCAACCTGATTCCAAGCATAGAAAACAATATGCTACTTAGCATAGGTATGCTTATTCTTGTGTTTATAGGTGAGGGCTTTGCTCAATTCTTCTATATGAAGGCGGGACTTAGCTGCGGACCTAGAGATTCGCTTCAGATTGCTCTTGGAAAGAGGCTCAAAAAGCTTCCTATTGGTGTTGTGAACATTTTCCTTTTGCTCTTTGTGTTTGTAATAGGATATTTCCTTGGAGGACCTATTGGCATAGGAACAATTCTTGCGCCTTTTGGAATTGGCATAATGCAGGATGTTGTCTTTAAACTGACAAAATTTGATCCAAAGGCTATAAGTCATGCTAGCTTAATTGATAGTTTTAAAGTTCTTAAGGGATGATATAATTAAAGATATAATTCAAAATAACTCACGAGGTGTTTTAATGAGTAGTACTAACGAAAAAGTGTTTGACGACAACATAAAAATAGTAACCCTAGAAAGAGATGATCTTCTTAAATTTAGGGATCTATTTTATGACGAGCTTCTTTTGACTCTTCCAGATGATATTATGATGCTTGGAGCAATAGATGTATTGGGCGGACAGCCAAAGGCAGTTGGCCTTATGATTTTCCATGCCAGAGAAACGTCTGTATATATTGACTGGCTGTATGTTGATGAAGAGCAAAGAAGACGTGGCATTGGAACAATGCTTTTGAACAATTTAAAGACTGCTTTAATTGACGACCCTGATGCTAGCATAAAAACAGTATTTATGAACTTTGATGAAACCATTGTCGGAATGGGAGCATTCCTTAGGGAAAACGCATTTGCGGTTGCATTTTATGATGGCGAATTTAACATTTTTGCACCACTTAAAAGTGTGCGTCTAATGAAACAAAAGGAAGGCGATGGACGCACTCTTAGGTCTATTCCTCTTTCGGAGGTTAAGAAGGAATCTTTTGATGCATTCGAGAGTTATCTTGACAAGGCTGGCGATGAGGTTATGGGAGTTGTCGGTCCTATAGAAGCTTCTGATTATAGACCAGAAAGCAGAGCAATAATGGATGGCGATAAAATAGTCGGAATAATGCTCGTAGGAAATACTGTACGAAAAGATACAGTGATAATTGATTGGGTTTATTCCGTACCAAAGCATGTTTTAGTAGCAGTGCCTTTGGCATTTGATGATGTTATAACACAGCTTCGTAAAAACCTGCCAGAGAATACTATGATTAGCATGGCATCCATGAATCAAAACGTTGGATCAATAATTAGAAAAACAATGCCGGGTGCGGTGTTCTTAGAAGCATATTGCACATTTTGGCTCGTTGATAGATAACAAAAGGGATTAAAAGGTAAGGAGTAGGAAAAATGGCAAAGTATAATACAAATCGTGAACTTTTAGATGCGATTAATATGCATTTAAGAAATTCAGGTCAGAATGAAATTAATATGAATGATTTCAACCTTTTCTATTATGGTGATGTTGATAAATCTATAAGAGTGCAGCGAAACCAAGAACAGCAAGACAAGGTTAGAAATATTTATAACAAGCTAACTAATCTTTTGATTAATAACAACGCTGCTAATAAGGATCTTAAGGATGAATTACCTGAGGTTATTCATGCAACAAAAAAAGAGTACCTAAGGAATCTTCGCGAAACAGCTCAAAAGACGGCTGATGCCCATGCAAAAAAGGCTGAGGCAAAGCAGATTAATGCTGAGAGAACTGCAGCAAGGCTCGAGCTTGAAAAAATCAGAAAAGAAAGAGCTAAGGCTATGCTGCGCGCAGAAGGAAAGGAAAACGTCACAGATAAGGATGTTGAACTTAAAAAGGTTGACAATGGCGGTATTTCGGCTGCAAGAGGCAGACACATTTTAACATCGGCCTTAAACACCAAGGGCATAGGCTCACGTGCAGAAAGAAGAAGCGAGGCTGAATATCCAGTTGATCCTGATGTTGAAAATTTCGAGCCTGTTGAATGCGGAAGCCCAGAAGAAGGGGTTCGTTTAAAGGGCGGAAAATATACACCAAAGGGCGTGCCTTCAAACGGTAAGACAGTGCTTGTATTTACAGGTTCAACAGATCCTGGTGCAAAGCAAATTAATACAATCAAGGATGCGTATCTAGCAAACGGATATACTGTTTATCAATTTGACTATCGTGGCTTTGGAAAGAGCCATCAGATAAATAAGAATGGTGATGTTGTTAAGAGTAAAATATCTGAGCAGAGCATGTATAAAGATGGAATGGTAATGTACAACCATCTTGTTAAGAAGTGTAATATCCCTCCAAAAGATATTATTCTTCACGGATATTCTTTAGGAGCTTCTATTGCATCTAGAGTGGCTCTTGAGTCTACAAAAGAGAAGCAGGAAGACCTTCAGCTTAAAGGCAAAGTATTTGAACCTAAAAAGCATGGTATTGGCGGAGTTGTTTTGCACAGTCCAATAAGGACAATGTTTAAATCATCTAGGGCTCTTGTTACATGGTTTGGTGCTATGATTGCAAAGCACCATGTTGGTAACTACGATACAGTGCAACATATGAAGGATCTTGCAAAGATAGATTCAACTATTCCAGTTCATTTGATTAGTGGAAATAAGAATCCAAAGAACAGAGATTTTGACCACCTCTCCCACGAGTTTACTGGACTTGACAAAGCTCTTAAGGGTGAGTTTAAAACAATGACATCGCATGTTGGTATTAGCGACCACTTTGGATATTATGGTAATGAATTAATTCCTAATGTACAAGCAAACGATGTTCATCTTCAGAATTTGGCAAGAGGCAGACAGCCAGAAGTTCAAGTTCAGAATGAACCGGTTCAGCAGGGCGGAGCTGAGATGGCTCTTTAATTCACAAGATAGTTTTGTAATTTAATTAAGACAATCAAAAATCCCGAAAGCATTAGCTTTCGGGATTGTGTTATCAAGCTATTAGTTGAGAATTTCGTACTTTTCTATGTAAGCACCAAGTTCTTCCTTTTCTGCTGAAAGGCTTACTACAAAGTCCATTCCATAAGTGGAGGAGATGAGATTGAGTCTTTCAAGGAAATTTTCAAGATTTTCAACCTTGATGTCAGCATGCTTTAAGATGCTGTCGATGAACACGATTTCGATATCGTGGTCTTGGCTAATTATGCCATAAAGAAAACCGATGTACTCATCAACATTTGTGATTTGTTCAAAATCTTCCATGCAAACGACACGAATCCTATATTTAAGATCGTACATCAGTCTTTGATTTTTGTTTATAAATACTACGCTTCCGTTTACTTTTTCAAGGCTTGTATTTGCCATATCGACCATTTTCTTTGTTTTGCCTGTTCCCTTATGGCCGACGAGTAACTTAACCATAGCGATTACCTCCTAATAAATTCTAATATTTTATGTATATATTATAACTTTTCGTCTGCGTTTTAACAAGTGGAGTTTTTACGAAGTTGGCCACAGGCAGCGTCTATATCTGGCCCCAGGCTCCTCCTTACGGTGCTTGAAATTCCAAGCCTTGTAAGCTCCTCGCAAAAGCTTTTAGCCTTTTGCCTTGGCGAGCCTTCTAGCCCGCTTTCTATAACCTTATTTAAAGGAATAAGGTTAACGTGGCACATCATGCCAGAAAGAAGCTTTTTAAGTTCTTGTGCATCCTCTTTTCTATCGTTTTCCCCGTCAATTAGGGCATATTCAAAGGTTATTCTATTTTTGGTTTCCTGGCTATAGTCCTTGCAGGCTTTTATTAGCTCATCCAGCTTATATTTCTTTGCAATAGGCATGAGGCTTTCTCTTGCGGCCTGATTTGACCTATGGAGGGATATTGCAAGCCCAACCTGAGGAAAGTCTTTAGCAAATTCCGCAATCTTTGGAATGATGCCGCAGCTACTTACTGTGATATTTCTAAGGCTCAGATTTATGCCGTCTTCGTCGTGAATGAGATTAATAAAGCCTTTAACTTCCTCGTAATTATCAAAAGGCTCGCCCATGCCCATAAGAACTACATGGGAGATTGGCTCATTTGCATCCTTTGATACCATGATATATTCATCAAGCATTTCAAAGGAGGAAAGGTTTCTTACCTTGCCGCCTATGGTAGAAGCGCAGAACACGCAGCCCATATTGCAACCAACCTGAGTTGAGATGCAAAGCGAATTGCCGTATTCATATTTCATAAAGACTGCTTCTACAAAATTATCATCCGTAAGTCTGAGAAGATATTTTCTTGTTCCATCCTTTGATACTTGAACTTTTTCAACTTTTATGGAATCAAAGCTGTAGGAAGCATTAAGCCTTTCTTTTAGCGAAGATGATAGATTAGTCATCTCATCAAAAGAACTTGCTCCCTTGCAAATCCATTCAAAAACTTGCTTCTCTCTAAAAGACTTTTCGCCGAGAGAAACAAGTATTTCTTTTCTTTCTTTTCTTGTGAGGTATTTAAAATTTTGCATCAGTTAATTATAGCTTTGCAATAAACAGTTCAAGACTAAGCCTTGCATCCATGTTTCCTGATTTAAGATCCTTTTCTATTTGGAAGGCGTTGTCTAAAGCTTCCTTAAGCTCCTCTATTGATTTAGATTTGCATGCTGCTAGGGCCTTTTTAAGTCTGTATTCATTTACGCCCATGTTGGCTGCAATATCGTAGAAGCCTTCTCCATCCTTTTCTCTCTCTTTTCCTTCAAGCATGATTTCAAGCTGAGAACATAAAAGGCCCAGAAAGCTAAGCACTGCTCCGATTTCTTTTGAAGGCGTTTCCTTATCGATTGTATTATGAAGTATTGTAAGAGCGCTGCCCTTGTCATTTGAGAATGATGCGTCTAAAAGCTTAAAGGCATTAACGTCTGCTTCTGGCGCAGAGTTTTCCATCATGTCATCAAGACTTAAAACAGCCTTATCATTTCCTGCAAAGACTTTCTTTAAATCATTTTCAAGATTATTTAAATTGTAGTTTCTTTCGGTATCTCCATAGCCGCAGTTTTTTGCAAAGGCAAGTAGGTCTTCTGGTCTTGCTGAGCGTCCATTTGCCTTAAGACGTTTTGCCATCCATGATGCAAGGGTTGCATCCTCTAGCGGTGTAAAGTCGTAGCAGATTCCATGCTTTGCAATTGCTTTATATAAAGCCTTGGTTTTGTTTGGCTTAGAGCAGATAAAAAGCATAAGAGTGCTATCTGGAATTTCAGGAAGAAAATCTTTAAGAGCTTCTATTCCATCTTGGCTCATATCTTTTGGTGACTGCGCGCTAAGTATATCTAAGTTATCAATGATGATGAGCTTTTTTGAAGACATTAAAGGCAGGGTTTGAGCTGCCGCAATAATCTCGTATGCATCTTGGCTTTCTGAAAAGTTTACGCAGTCTAAGGCCTCTGATGCAGGATTAATTAAGGCAGATTTTAGGTATCCTTTTGCCCAGGATACAAGAAAATCTTCCTTTCCATAAAACAGCATAAGTTTTGGCCAAATGCCTGTTTGCTCGCCACTTTGAACTAGCTTAACGATAGTCTTAGATGGGTGCTCTACATTTACTTGTCTTTTGGAATAAGCCAATATTTGTCCTTTGCTGCGTTTCTTAAAAGCGCATAATCATCTGTTACTTTGATGAGCGAAATTGCCCCATCAAAATCAGTCCTTCCATATATTATACCAAGATTTTGGAGTAGTTCAACAACGCTATCAGAGGGGTGATGGTAGCTGTTATTAAGCCCGCAGGAGATTAGGGCAAACTTTGGGTTAAGCGACGATATAAACTGTGGATCAGATGAGCTCTTGCTGCCGTGGTGGCCTAGCTTTATGATGTCGGCATGAAGAGAGGGGATTTCTTCTAGCAATGATAGCTCTCTTTGCTTGGTGGCGTCGGCCATGAAAATTACTTTTATACCATCAATATTAATTCCAGTTATGGCACAGTCGTCGTTATCTTGACCTGCAAGAAGAATTTCTTTCACGTCAAAACTATCCGCAAGCTCGTAAATGCCTTTGCTGTGATCTTGGTCTTTATGGGTCACTATGGCAAGGTCAACAGAATGTATGCCGTTTTTAAGAAGATAGGGCTTTAGGGTATCTTTGCCTATGTTTTTGTAATAGTTGCCTCCTCCATCTATTAGTATGTTGTAGCCATCAATATTTATGTGAGCGCAGTCGCCCTGTCCAACATCTACAAAGGTAAGAGAAGGCGTACTATATGACCACGGCAGAATGCTATCTGTAATACCAAATATGAAGGGCAGAGTGAGCACTGAAATTGTGAGCGCTGCTGCAAGAGTGGCAAGGCTTTTTTCTTCATTTTTTCTATTCAATCTATATCTTGTTTCCGAAAGAAAATAGAAAAAGAAAACGTAGAAAATAATAAGAAGACCAAAGGGTGGTGCACAGACGCTGCCAGAAAGATGAGTCCTGCTTGCGAGATTATTTAAAATATTTAAAGCCCTAGAAAGCACAAGGCTAGGGATGGAGCAAAGGTTTTGAATGATTGGAATAGGCACAAGGCAGGATGCATATAATAAAAGACCTGCCGGCAAAAGTAGCGATGCTAAAGCAATTGCTATGGGGTTAATAAAAATACTGATGAAGGAGTAATTTAGAAAATGAAAGGCGATAAGTGGTGCCATGCCTATATGAATGCAAAGGGCAGGAAGAACTGGGCTGAGCACATCGTATAGTATTTCGCTTCTAAATTTTCTTGAATAAAATAGAGCCTTGTTTTCTGCCCAGGGGAAGGCCATGCCAATGGTATAGGCAGCAACAAAGGACAGCTGAAACCCGCTATCAAACAGCTGGTATGGATTGATGAGAAGAAAGATTATTGCTGTGATTGAAGCGGCGCAGACAAGGTCGTAGCGCCTTTGAGTGTGAAAAGCAATAAGCCTTAAAAGTATCATAAACGATGCTCTTAGAACGGAAATGCTAAAGCTAGAAAGTGCAGCGTAGCAATATAAAAACACTATAGTAAGAGCGCTTGTGTAATAGTTTTTCTTTCCGCCAAAGAGCTTTTCGATTAGAGCGTAAACAAGCCCAACATGAAGCCCTGATACTGCAAGCACGTGTGCTATACCGTTTTCTTGAAACTGTTCGTAAAGATCATCATCAAGATAGCTTTTGTCTCCAAACATAAGGCCTGCTGTGATGGAAAAACCTTCGTCTCCAAGAAGGCTTTTGGCGGCATCATAAAATTTAGCCTTTGAAATTGAGAGGGCGTGAAGAAGAGGGTATTTAATTTTTCCTGCTTCAAGGTGGTAAATTGAGGCATCAACTATGGCGTAAATGCCTTGGCCCTTTAGGTAGAGCTGGTAGTCAAAGCAGCCCGGGTTTTTGCGAGCTGACGGGATGCTGACTTCTCCTCTTATGGTGACCGTGCGACCGACTAAGTCGTAAGCGCGGGTTAGGGATCCGCCTGGCGCACCTGGCAAATCTGTGGAGGCACTTTGGGCACTGATAGTCGTTTCGATTCCAGGGAAACCTTTGATTCTGACGAGAACGTTTTCTCTTCCGGCGTCAACGGTGAGGGCAATGTAGTAGTCCTTAATCTGGAGCTTTCTAACTATGCCGCTTACTGTGGCAACCGGGCTGGCCAGCACCTTGCTTTTCGGCGTTAAAAGGCTCCCAACTCCAAAAGGATTTAGATAATAAAGTACCAGGATTATTACAACCTGGGCATATAGAATAAGTAAAATTGGTCTTCTTGTTTGCATTTTTTTAAAGAATGACCCTAAAATACAATATAATCTTACTCTATAGCCATAAAATGTCAAGAATTTTTGTATACAAATTGCATTATTGTATACAAATATGTAAAGTACGATTTTGTATTACATTGAAATTTCAAGCTTTTTGCGGTTGACGGGGCTCGAAAAATCCGTATAATTATGTCATAACATGTATACAAAACCAAGGAGGTTTTTAATTATGAAAAAGGTATTAGCTATATTATTAGCACTCGTTATGGTATTTTCCTTCGCAGCTTGCGGAAACAAGGGCGCAGATGCAGCCAAGATTACATTCGCAACAGGCGGAGCACAGGGAACATATTATGCATACGGAACAGTTCTTGCAGAATATGTTTCAGATAAAGCAGGAGTTTCTGTAACAGCAATTACAGGAAACGGCTCTAAGACAAACGTTGAAGACTTAGATGGCGGAGACGTTCAGATGGCATTCTGCCAGTCAGACGTTATGAGCTATGCTTATGACGGAACAAACCTCTTCGATAAGAAGGTTGGTTCATTCTCAGTTATGGCAGCACTTTACATGGAGCAGGTTCAGATTGTAACTTGCAACCCAGACATTAAGACAGTTGCAGATCTTAAGGGAAAGACAGTTTCTGTAGGTGCTCAGGGTTCTGGTACTTACTTCAACGCAGTTGACTGCCTCTCCGCTTATGGACTTACAATGGCAGACATCACACCAAAATACTTAGACTTTGGTAGCTCAACAGAAGAGCTTAAGGATAACAAGATTGATGCAGCATTCGTTGTAGCTGGTGCTCCAACAACATCAATCACAGAGCTTTCAACATCAAAGAAGGCTTACCTTGTAAGCATCGATGCAGAGCATGCAGATAAGCTTATTGCTTCTAACCCATACTACAGCAAGAACGTAATTGCAAAGGATGCTTATGGTCTTGATTCAGACACAGCAACAGTTGCAGTTGCAGCTATGGTTCTTGTAAGAGATGATCTCTCTGAAGATGTAGTTTACAACATCACAAAGACAATCTTTGATGGAAAGGCAAACATCCAGCACGCAAAGGCAGCAGACCTTGATCCAAAGTTTGCATCCTCTGTAACAGCAGTTCCATTCCACAAAGGAGCAGCAAAGTTCTACTCTGAAAAAGGAATCACAGTAAAGACAAAATAAGGGATAAAGATGTTTAACAAAAAACCTAAAGAAACAATTAATAACATCGCCGGAGCAACAAACTCCGGCGATGCTGTCGAAGATATAATGCGTAAGTACGACAAGGAGTCCAACACTCGTATTTGGAGTGGAAAACCGGCCCTTGTTGTTCGTGTTATTATGGTAGTGTTCTCAATTTATATCATGTGGTCAACATTGTTTAATACTCAGGCCCTAGAGCAGAGACTTACAATGTTTATTGGACTTATCATGATAATGGGATATCTTACTTATCCTGCAAGTAAAAAGCACGTAGTTGCAAACTTTGTACCTTGGTACGATGTAATACTAATGGTGCTCGGTGCAGGAAGCTTTTTATTCTACTACTTTAATTATGAGAAAATTGCATGGGAGCTTTCTTCTGCAACAAAGATGACTACAACTCATATTGTAGTTGCAATCATTGGTCTTCTTTGCCTTTTCGAGCTTTGCAGAAGATGTGTTGGTCTTCCTATTCTCTGCGTTGCAGGTGCAATTATTATCTACACATTTGCAAGCGGTACAAATCTAAAGAGAGTATTATTTACACTCTTCTATTCAACAAATGGTGTTCTTACAACACCAATTCAGGTTTGCGCAAGATATATTGCAGTATTTATTATCTTTGGTGCCTTCCTGGAAAGAACGGGAATTGCTCAGTTCTTTATCTCGCTTGCTAATGCTCTTGTTGGAAGATTCGCTGGCGGTCCTGCTAAGGTTGCAGTTATTTCATCTGCACTTTGCGGAATGGTATCAGGCTCGTCAGTTGGTAATACAGTAACAACAGGTTCTGTTACTATTCCTATGATGAAGGAGACGGGCTACGAGCCAGAGTTTGCTGGTGCTGTAGAAGCTGCTGCTTCAACAGGTGGACAGATTATGCCGCCTATCATGGGAGCTGCTGCTTTCCTTATGGCAGAGTACATGAACATTACTTATGCAGAGGTTGCGCTTAAGGCAATCCTTCCTGCAGTTTTATATTTCACTGGAATTTTCATTGCAGTACATCTTGAAGCAAAGAAGAAAAATCTTAAGGGTATTCCAAAGGAAAAGCTTCCAAAGGCTGGCCCACTGCTTAAGAAAATTTATCTTCTTGCACCACTTGTACTTCTTGTTTGGCTTGTAGTATCAGGTGCTAGAACAATGCAGTTTGCAGCAACAGTTTCTATTGGCGCTGCAGTGCTTGTTGGTGTTATTGATTACTTTGTTGATAAGGCTGGCGGAGTTAAAAACGACATGTCTTACAAAAAGGTATTAGAGGCACTTGAGGCTGGTGGCAAGGGAACAATCACTGTTGCAGTTGCCTGCTGCATGGCTGGTGTTATTGCCGGCTGCATTACAGCAACAGGACTTGCATCAAAGCTTATCTCTGCAATTGTTGGTGTAAGCTCAAGCATTTCATTTATCAATCCACAGATTATTGGAATGATACTTACTATGCTTTGCTGCATAGTACTTGGAATGGGCGTTCCAACAACTGCAAACTATTGCATCATGGCTTCAACCTGTGCACCTATACTTATCACAATGGGTATTCCAAAGGTTGCTGCTCACTTCTTTGTATTCTATTTCGGAATCGTTGCAGATATTACTCCACCTGTAGCGCTCGCTGCTTATGCAGGATCTGCAATTGCAAAATCAAATCCTATGAAGACGGGAATCAATGCAACAAAGCTCGCAATAGGAGCCTTTATCGTTCCATATATTTTCTGTCTAAATCCAGCAATGCTGTTTGTTGATACAACTCCTATGGATGTAGTTTTAATTGTCATTACTTCCATCATCGGAATCTTTGGAGTTGCAGCTTGCTTCAATGGATACTTGTTTAAGAAGATGAATGCCGTTGTTAGAATCGCTGCTTTAGTTGGCGGCCTTCTTATGATGTATCCTGGCATCGTTACAGATGCAATTGGATTTGCACTCATGATAGCAGTATTCCTTGTTCAAAAGCTTTCAAAGAAAGAGGCGTAGACTTTTGAGCGAATTACTCAATCTATTCACATCATTTGCAAAAATTGGAGCTCTAACTTTTGGCGGTGGTCCGGCTATGCTGCCTATGCTCGAAAGAGAGCTCGTTCAAAAACGGTCCTGGGTTTCTGAAGAAGAAATCCTGGACTATTTTGCTATTGGACAATGTACACCAGGCATAATTGCTGTTAATACTGCAACCTTGGTTGGACAAAAAAGAAAGGGCATTATTGGCGGCATTGTTGCAACGCTTGGAATAGTTTTCCCTAGCATAGTAATTATTGATATCATAGCAGCCCTTCTTTCTAATTTTGCGAGCATTGCAGCTGTGCAGAACGCTTTTGCTGGTATAAGAGTTTGTGTTTGCGCTTTGGTATTAAACGCATTGTTTAAGCTCGCAAAAAAATCTGTAAAGGATGTTTGGACTGCAGTAATATTTGCAGCGACTGCTGTGTGCACCGTAGTCTTCGACATATCTCCTATTGTTTATGTTCTTGTTTCCGCTGTGCTTGGAATTCTTATCAAGAATTTTCTTGCTAAGCCAAAGGCAGAAAAGGAGGGGAAGAAATGATTTATCTCCAACTTTTCTTTGAGTATTTTAAGATTGGCTTATTTGCAGTGGGCGGCGGACAGGCAACCATTCCTTTCCTTGTTGATCTTTCGGAAAAGACAGGATGGTATACGCTTGAAGAGCTTGCCAATATGATAGCAGTATCGGAATCAACTCCTGGCCCAATTGGGGTTAATATGTCAACTTATGTTGGCTATAAAATTGCTGGGCTTTTTGGAAGCGTAGTTGCATCAATGGGACTTATACTTCCGTCGCTTATTAGCATTTTAATCATTGCAATTTTCCTTGAGAAATTTAAGGAGAGCAAGGGTGTAAAGAAGGCGTTTTACGGCATCAGACCTGCATCAACAGGACTAATTGCAGCAGCACTATTTACGCTGCTTAGGCTTTGCCTTGTTAACGAAGCGGCATTTTCGCTAAGCGGAAATATTGCGGATTTATTTAATATCAAATATTTGATTTTCTTTGCAGCTATGATGGCTTTGATGAACGTGAAGAAAATTAAGGATTTGCATCCGATTTGCTTTGTAGCCTTCGCTGCAATCATAGGAATTATTTTTAAATTTTAAGAAAAAATAGTACGAACAAATGTTTACAAACACTTGTTTGCGTGATATAATGTCTGCGGAGGGTTAGAAAAATGAAAGAACTCAAAGCAAGAGAACAGCAAGTATTTGAATACATTTGCAAGGCATATAAAGAGACAGGCTTTATCCCAACAGTCAGAGATATCTGCGCTGCCCTTGATATAAAATCCACTTCCACAGTTCAAAAATCCATGGAGATTTTGGAAGAGGAGGGCTATATCAGTAAGCTTCCTGGAAAAAGAAGAGCATATAAAATCATTCAGGGCGGCATGTCGGAGCCAAAGGAGCTTCAGACTGAAAGAGCAGATATTGTAGATGTTCCTATTGTTGGCAGGGTAGCCGCTGGAACTCCTATTCTTTCAGAACAAAACATAGAAGGCAATTTCCCTTTGCCTGCTCAGTACGTAGGAAGAGGAAACAGCTTCATGCTTACTGTCCATGGAGAATCTATGATAGAGGCTGGAATCATGGACGGGGATTATATACTCGTACAAGAGCAAAAAACGGCCGAAAACGGGGACATTGTAGTAGCAATGATACAAGGTGACTATGAATGTGAATCCACCGTTAAAACCTTTTATAAAGAGAATGGCCACATTAGGCTGCAGCCGCAGAATTCTTCCATGAAACCAATCATAGTAGATGACTGCCAGATTGTTGGCCTTGTAAAAGGCGTTTTCCGTTACCTACAGTAATGGAGCATGCCTGCTCAAATTAAATTTAAAATCCGGAGCTTTCGCTCCGGATTTTTTTAAAGTTGTCAATAGGGTTGTCAACGGGGTCTGACCCCATTGACAACTTATTCGAATTTAAGATGAATTTCGGTGTCGCGGCTTCTGATATTAAATCTGGAATTGCCAAGCACATTTGCCACATCAGAAGGCAGTCCATCGCTGGTGCCTGTATAAAGACCGGCACTTGTATAAAGATTGTAGACGTTGCATTTTTCAAGGCTGCTTTTATAGATGCCGTAATACTTTAGGACTGTTCCTTCATAAACAGCTATCATGATTCCTGAGCCTTCGTCCTGCCATGATGAGTAATCCTTGTCAATGTAGTGATTGTTAAACGCTGCCGTTACAAAGCGCTTTCCATCGCAAGCGCAGTTTGTTGTGCCAAATTCAAACATGCGGTAATCAAAGCGGTCGTGATAGTTTACTCTTGTGTCTACTATCATGTCATATTTTCCATCTGTCTCGTATAAAACTCTAAGTCTAGTATCTTCCTTATTGATTACTTGAAAGCTTAAAAATCTGTCGCCAACAACAAATCTATAGTTTGGTGTAGTATAAATAACAAATTCTTGATCTATTTTATTTGTCTTCAGATTAAGAGATTTAAACGTTACTTGTCCATCGTTAATGACAAGATAAAGGTGCGAGCCATCGGAGCTTAAACCCATATGATCTACTTTTGAGCTCTCATCAAGGCTTAGAATATTTTCGAGCCTATCAATATCCAGGACGCCCTCTTTATATTCTATGCTGGTGTCCTCGGCCTTGTTATATGGCATTTTGTAAACGCCGTAGCCTCCGCTAACCTGGCTAAAATCAGCTCTAAGTCCATAGGTGGTTCTGTTAGAAAATGCAAAGAATAAAGCATCATCTGACAAAGCGCTTACGCTATCAAAACCATAGATATCACTGCCATAATCGTTATTGGCAATTACCGCAAGCCTAGTATTTTGATTGGTATTGTTGTTTGTTTTTATGGCAGTAATCTGAAGAGTCTCTGCATCTATAACTGGAATCTTAAAGAAGTCATAGAACTTTGACCAGAAAAGTAGCTCTGCATCTCTTGTGGTATTTGGACTGCTCGCAAAAGGAGAGGTATTCATGGTCCCTGTATAGATGCTTATAAACGGTGTGTAGTACTCCTGGATTTCTTTAAGAGGTACCGAAAATTCAATTCTTGTTCCCTCAAAAGGTTCTTCATTAAACTTATCTCTATACATTTGCTCAATCGCATCTGTATCATAGCCTCTATATGCACCCATATAGCTGTTTTCAGCATCGTCGTAGCTTATCTTGTAATGATTCAAATTAAACTTTTCAATATTATGCTTAAGAGATGTTGACCAGAAATGAGTCTTTGGGGTAAAGCTTCCATTCTCAAGTTTATACTCCATCTCCCAATTAGCATTCTTTCCACTCTTAAGTGCATAAGAAATAGTAAGGCCATTTGCATCAGATGGGTTGCCATAAATAGTTTCCATTTGATGCTCTACTTTAAACTGTTCTAGCCCAAATGCAAACACGCCGGCAAAGCTTGCAAGCGCAACAGCAAATGCAATTATTAAAATGATGAATCTCTTTTTAATCATTTATTCCTCTCCGGATAGTTTAGAAAGTGCTTCTGCAACTCTATCTTGGCGATAGTTATATGTTTCTTTTATGTACTGCATCAGAGTCTTACCATCTTTATCTAAATCTTCGGCACTTTTATCTCCCACAATTTCTCCTTGGTGAATTAAAACCGCACGGTCTATAAAACCGGAGATTTCAGCTATGAGGTGGGTTTCATTTGGTTCTATGATGCCAAGCAGTACCGTGTAGAAATCTTCTCTGTTGAATACATCATTTCCTGCAAAAGGTTCGTCCATAAGGATGTAGTCTGCACCTTGGCAAAGCGCCATTATGACTTCAAACTGATTTTTCTGTCCAGTTGAAAATGCTCCAATCTTTTTGTTGTAAGGAAGATCAAAGAATTCCATAAGAGCATCAAAACGTTTTGACCTAAAAGTATTGAAGTGATCCTCGTAAAACTCCTTGTGAGACTGTGCATTTATTGATGGGAAAAAGCTGTGCTCGCAGGTGGCAAGAGAAAGCCTGCCAATGTTTTTTCTGGTAAGCTCTTCTCCATCCAAAAGCACAGTGCCATCATATTTAATAAGGCCTAAAATGCTTTTGATAAGGGTTGTTTTTCCTGCACCGTTCTCCCCAAACAGACCAATGATTTCGCCTTGATCAATGTTTAGATTGACATCATTTAATGCAAGCTTATTTCCATATTTTTTATTTAAGTTTTTAATCTCAATCATATGAATGCCCTCAAAAATTCTGAAAATTGAACTGTGTATATCCTGTCCTCTGGTGGACAATATCTATAATGCAAGTAGTAAATTGCAAGCAGGACAATTGCCAAGACAATTGCTGCAAGTATGGTGAAAAGGGGAATTGCAAAGCTTCGTTTATAAATCTCAAACGCGTCTGGAATCCTTTTCATAACGTAGATGCTTTTAGTATCTTTTGAAAAGCTCAAAAGATTGATAATGCCGTAGCTTATACTAAATATAATTACTACCCAAAAGAACCTCATGCAGCCTTGAATGGTTTCATAAAAGTGAGGCATCATATTGCCCTCGTCATGGTATTCGCCAAAGAAATCATAAAACAAGTAGTAATGCGCATTACCAATTCTGATTGGTGCTATTAGGCTTAGCAAAAACATTATGATAAGGCAAGCCGCAAATAATTTAATTGTCAGTTTCACATCAGAACCTGGTGGAACTAATTTTTTAAGTTTCGTCTTCATTTCTATAACTTGCTAAACTTTCTTTAAACTCGTCGTTTTCTAATTTATCTTTTCTATGATCATATCCCGCAGTCCTTGCAAAAAGCGTAAGCGTTTCAAGGAAGCTGACTGCTATCATATCCTTTGCTAGTATTGCAAGAACGCCTGTGTCAAGAGGGTTATAAATAAATACAAGGCCAATAACGGCAATTGCAATAAATAGGGCAAAAGCGTTTTCTCCTTCTCTTGACTTCTGAGCCTGCCTAGCCGTTAATATGCCAAGGTCATAAACAAAGATAAGATTGCGGAGAAGGTACAGCCAATTTTGCATAGGGAAAATGGAATGGAAGAATGGGCTTCTATATAAAGCCATCATGATGTTTTGTGGTCCGCCGTTCCCAAGTCCGCTCGCCTCGAAAATAAGAATCATAATAAGGATTGCAAGCGTTTGAAAACCAAGGTAGATTACAAGCATCGCCATATTAAATCTTGAGCTGATTCTAAATATTGTTCCTTCATCTAGCAAAAGTCTTTGAACCGTGTAAACTGTCTTTCCATTTTTAGATGGGAGCTCGCTAGACAGAATGATTATTGTGATTACAAATGAAATAGCCAATAGGGTATAAAGAGCAATTCTTGCATCAAATACAGCAAGCTCTAAAAATGCTGGTCTATTTCTAAGCCCGAAAATTGCAAAGGCCAAAACTTCCAGGACTAGCATGCCAAAAAACACGCAGATAAGCTTTAGTGCATTCTCTGCTGCAAGAAGCTTTACTATTGATAGTCTAGCCTCCTTTGAGTATTTCTCTTTTGTCGTTCTATTAAGTTGTGCTACATCATTTCTTTTCATTTCCAAAACTTTTCTATAAGGCCTATGGCTTCTTCCTTAGAGATATTCATTTGCTTCATGGAGGAGCTAAGGCTTTTTAGTTCTTCAGTTAATAGTTCTACTCTTAGGCTTTCAATTTTTTTAGCACTCAAAGTCATCACGCTCTTTGCGCCAGCGTGAGATTCTATGAGGCCTTCCTCCTCAAGAAGACTAAAAGCCTTTTGCACTGTGTTTGGATTTATTCCGAGCAGTGCAGATAGGTTTCTTCTTGAAGGAAGCTCGTCGCCATCTTTAATTGTTCCAGCCACGGCACCCTTTTTGATAAACAGCAGGATTTGATGGTAAATAGGGTCATTGCCACTGGCTTCAAAACCGTTAAAATTAATCATTGCAACTGTATTATTTCACTAATACAGTTATTTGTCAATAGCTGCGCGTTCCCGCTTGCCGCGCCAGCGCAGGTGAATAGATAGCTTTCTTCACTTGCCGCTGCGCGAAGTCGTTCAGAAAGCTATCTATTCACCTACGCCCTTAATTCCGCATTTCTTGGTTGGTGGCTCAGCCTTCGCCCGGGCTGCGCCCGTTCTCTGCTTCACCTACCAACAGAAATGCTAATATCAATGTAATCAATACTCTACGCCGCCTTCGGCGGGGCTACTTAAGGGGTGCAATCCCTTAATGTGACGAAACGCGTTTTTTTCTAAGAATCGTCTAACCTATTGGCCCTGTTTTTATTCCCCAAGTGACGATTTGCTCATTATCCTTTAAATCGTCTAACTTTTTTACGATTTCTAATAGCAGCACCGCTAAAACATCCTAAAAAGTTAGACGATTTCTAAATATCAAGTGCTTTCGTCACCTAAGCACCAATTTAAGCATCAAAAAGTGAGACGAATTTGCAATATTTAGGCCTTTCGTCAAATAGCATCATAAAACAGTGCTTTTTAGATGCCCACCTTGCCACTTTGCGTAAAATCAACGGAAGTGGCAAGGTTTCCTGATGTAACAGTGATGAATGTGAGCTGTAGCGGCAGCAAATGCGTGGTGTAGAGGCAAAGATTATTGGTAGAAACGG
>JAKSSJ010000019.1 GCA_024403215.1 Clostridia bacterium | reverse complement strand
ATTGTATTGCTCGTTATTGCTGTGCTACTTCTTTTTCTGCTCGTAGTAATGGAAACCGGAGCACTTACAGCCATCCTGCTTTCTTCAAAAGATAAGCAAGATGAACAATAAAAAGGGGCTATTTTGTCCCCACAAAATCTATGGGCAACGTGTTGCCCAAAATGGCAACGAAAAACCGCTTCCGAAGAAGCGGTTTTCGTAACTATTGGAGCTGGATGCGAGACTCGAACTCGCGACCTTTTGATTACGAATCAAATGCTCTACCAACTGAGCTAATCCAGCGGATATAGTATTTTCAAGGGTTTCAGCGATTTGTGCTATTCGGATGGTTTTCCCAAGCGACCTGCTGACTATCAGGCAACGGCTTTTCTGTGTTATTGCTACAAAACTCAATTTTCACAAAAAACCTACGCATTACGAATCAGCTGCTCTACCAACTGAGCCACAACAGCACGCATTATAATACTATATCAAGAAATTCCTCAGCCTTATCTATGTAATATGTTGCAGGAGAAAAGGCCTCTATATCAGCCCTTGTATTTGAAAACGACCAAGAAACAAAGCAGCTATCGCAGCCCGCATTATTTCCGCACGCAATATCAAAACGGCTATCTCCAATCATGATTGCATCCTTTGGCTCAACCCCAAGCCCCTTGCAGCAAAGAAGTGCAGGCTCTGGATTTGGCTTGTGTATATCTGTAGTATCACAAGTTACAAGATAGTCAAAGCATTCTCTTACGCCAAGGTATTCAAGATTAGGAACCAAGGTATCACTACCTCTTGAAGTAACTATCCCAAGCTTAATTCCTGCAGCATAAAGATCTTTGATTAGCTTTACCATACCAGGAAACTCTGGATAGCCACAATTATCAAGCTGTTAAAACTGATAGCTTCTATAAGTATACATCATGTTGTCAATAGAAGCATCGTCTGTTGGAAGATTATGAGCAACAGCACAATTATACATTGCTTCTCTTAAAACAAGGCCAAAGGTTTTAACAATTTCATCATGAGTAAGCGGGGCACCTATGAGCTTGCTAGCCATATACTGCCACGAGTCTACGATTATTTGATTTGAATTTGCTACAGTTCCATCGTAATCGAAAAGAACAGCCTTGTATTTGCTCATATTAATCCTTCTTATCATCGCCAAGACTAGCCCAAATGAAAGCATCCAAATTCCCATTCATAACAGCCTCGACATTTCCAACTTCTGCGCCTGTTCTATGATCTTTAACCATGGTATAAGGCTGGAACACATAAGACCTAATCTGACTTCCCCAAGCAATCTGAGAAAAGTTACCCTTTAAATCAGAAATCTTATCTTTGTGTTCCTGCTTTGCAAGAGCAAAAAGTTTTGCATACAAAACCTTCATAGCAAAGGCTTTGTTTTGAATCTGCGATCTTTCGTTCTGGCAGCTAACAACTATTCCAGTTGGAAGATGTGTAATTCTAACAGCGGAATCAGTCTTGTTAACATGCTGACCACCAGCACCAGAAGATCTATATGTATCAATCCTTAAATCTTCAGGATTAATCTCAACCTCTATATCTCCGTCAATCTCTGGGGTTACATCAACAGAAGCAAACGATGTTTGTCTTTTTCCCTGAGCATTAAATGGTGATATTCTAACTAATCTATGAACGCCTCTTTCGTTTTGTAAGAAGCCATAAGCGTTGTCACCCTCTATGATTACGTCTGCAGAATCAATACCAGCCTCTGCGCCGCTTTGAAGATCTAAGATGGTTGCCTTGTAACCATTTTGCTCGGCCCATCTAAGATACATTCTAAGAAGCATCTCAGCCCAATCCTTAGCCTCTGTTCCACCTGCGCCAGGATGAATTGATAGTATGGCATTGTTTGCATCATACTCGCCACAAAGAAGAGTTTTAAGTCTAAGGTTTTCTAAGTATTTTTCAAGCTTTGCGAATCTGTCAATTGCTTCTTTTTCAAGTTCTGCGTCAGACTCTTCATCCGCCATATCTACAAGAAGAGAAATTTCTTCAAGCTCTTTTCTGGAATCGTCCCATTCCTTTACTCTTTTTTCAAGAAGACCTTTTTCTTTTGTTGTCTTTTGAGCTCTTTCAAGATCATCCCAAAAACCAGGAAGAGCAACTTCTAGCTCTAGATCTTTTAGCTTTTCCAAAGCCCCCTCAATGTCAAAGAGAGTCTCTGAGCTTCCCCAGAGTCTCCTTAAGCTTTGGAAGGGATAATTTTACTTCATCTAAAAGCATTAGTCATTCCTCCCGCAGCAATTCTTATATTTCTTTCCGCTACCACATGGGCATGGATCATTTCTGCCAGGCTTCTTTTCAACTCTAATAGGCATAGGCTTACTTCCGTCTGTTGGGTGGAGATTGCCTTTGTTTTGTTCAGCAACAGATTTTTGCTTGCCACTGTCAAAGGCCGAGCCAGCATCCTTTTTGTTTGCACTTCCTATGCTTACAACCTGTTTTCTATCTGAGCTTGTAGAAATGCTGATGCTAAGAACATACTTAACCATATCTTCTTTAATAGAAGCAAGCATTTCTTCAAACATATCAAAGCCTTCATTTGCGTAGGCCTGAGCTGGATCTTGCTGACCAATTGATCTAAGGCCAATACCAGTCTTAAGCTGATCCATAGCATCAATGTGATCCATCCACTTTGTATCAACTATTCTAAGGAGAATCATGCGCTCGATTTCTCTCATTCTCTCTACGCCGACTTCCTTTTCTTTTTCTTCATACTTTGCAAGGCAAGCTTCATACTGAGCATCATCCTCTGCAACATCCTTCATCATATTGATGATATGCTCTTTTAAGTCTTCACCGTGAAGAACTCTGTTTCTCTCTTCATAGATGATGCTTCTTTGACGATTCATAACGTCATCGTATTGAAGGACATATTTACGAATTCCGTAGTTTCTTCCTTCAACCTGCTTTTGTGCATTCTCTATAGTCTTTGAAAGCATGCCGCCTTCAATTGCTTCTCCTTCAAGGCCAAATTTGCCCATCAGAAGCTGAATCTTTTCGCCTCCAAAGAGTCTCATAAGGTCATCGCCTAACGCAACATAGAACTGAGAAGAACCTGGGTCTCCCTGACGACCACTTCTTCCTCTAAGCTGGTTATCAATTCTTCTTGCTTCATGGCGCTCTGTTCCTATAATGTGAAGACCAGCAAGCTCAACAACGCCTTCTCCAAGCTTAATATCAGTACCACGTCCAGCCATATTAGTTGCAATAGTAACTGCATTCTTTTCGCCGGCCTTTGCAATGATTTCTGCTTCTCTTAAATGCTGCTTAGCATTTAAAACATTATGAGGAATGCCACGCTTTTTGAGCATATCAGAAAGCATCTCTGACTTTTCAACAGAAATTGTACCAACCAGAATTGGCTGTCCTGTTGCATGTCTTTCAACTATCTCTTCGACTATTGCGGCAAACTTTGCCTTCTGAGTTGCATATACGCAGTCATCGCTATCTATTCTTGCAACAGGCAGCTTTGTTGGAATTACTACAACCTGCATGTTGTAAATTTCTCTAAATTCGCCTTCTTCAGTCTTAGCTGTACCTGTCATTCCAGCAAGCTTTTCATACATTCTAAAGTAATTCTGAAGAGTAATGGTTGCAAGCGTTTTTGATTCTTCTCTTACCTTGATATGCTCTTTTGCTTCAATTGCCTGATGAAGTCCATCTGAATATCTTCTTCCAAACATAAGACGTCCAGTAAACTCATCAACAATTACTATCTCGCCATCATTTTCAATATAATCAATATCACTCTTCATAATATTATGAGCCTTTAAGGCAATCTTAACGTGATGGTTGATTTCCATATTTTCCGGATCTCAGAAATTCTCAATTCCAAAATATTTTTCTGCTTTTGAAACGCCATCCTCTGTAAGGCTGACCTGCTTTTCCTTTTCCTCTACAACAAAATCACCTGTCGTTGTAACAGTGCCACCAAACCTTGGATCTCCGTCCTCTATGCGCTCGCCTCTTGTAAGAGTTTTTACAAATCTATCAGCCTTTTCATAAAGGTCTGATGAATCCTCTCCCTTACCAGAAATGATAAGAGGTGTTCTTGCTTCATCAATTAATATTGAGTCAACTTCATCTACGATAGCATAGTAAAGAGGTCTTTGAACCTGAGCCTCTTTATAGATAACCATGTTATCTCTTAGATAGTCAAAACCAAATTCATTATTAGTTCCATAAGTAATATCTGCAAGATAAGCGTTTCTTCTATCCTCACCTTCAACCTCATGAATTACGCAGCCAACAGTTAAACCAAGGAAGGTATAAATCTGTCCCATCCATTCTGCGTCACGCTTTGCAAGGTAGTCGTTTACTGTAACAACATGAACTCCCTTGCCAGCAAGAGCATTTAAATAAACAGGAAGAGTTGCAACAAGAGTCTTTCCTTCTCCTGTCTTCATTTCAGAAATATTTCCCTCATGAAGAACAACACCACCTATTAACTGAACATGGAAAGGTTTAAGTCCTATCGTACGGACTGCAGCCTCTCTTGCAACAGCAAAAGCCTCCGGAAGGATATCGTCTAACGTTTCCCCTTGCGCAAGACGAGATTTAAATTCATCGGTCTTTGCCTTTAAATCCGCATCAGAAAGAGCTTGCATAGCAGAGTCTAAAGCCTCTATCTTTGCAACTATCTTTTCTATCCTTCTTACTTCTTTTTCATTCCAATTACCAAGAACTTTATCAATGAATCCCATTGTTCCTCCTTTTATTTTGCGAGTTTTTTAAGAGCCGAAACTTTATTTGTTTGCTCCCATGTGAAGTCTTTATCATTGCGTCCAAAATGACCATAAGCAGCTGTCTTTTGATAGATTGGACGTCTAAGCTTTAATGTTTTAATAATGCCTGCAGGTGTAAAGTCAAATACTTCTGAAACAATTTCTGCAATTCTTTCATCAGGAAGAATTCCAGTGCCCTTGGTGTCAACCAAAATTGAAACAGGCTTTGCAACACCAATTGCATAAGCAAGCTGAATTTCGCATCTATCAGCAAGCCCTGCGGCAACAACGTTTTTAGCAGCATATCTTGCAGCATAGCTGGCACTTCTATCAACCTTTGTTGGGTCCTTTCCAGAGAATGCTCCGCCGCCATGTCTTGCATAACCACCGTAGGTATCTACTATAATCTTTCTTCCTGTAAGGCCAGTATCTCCTTTTGGACCTCCAATTACAAAGCGCCCAGTAGGGTTAACCAAAATCTTTGTCTTACTATCAATAAGCTTTTTAGGAATTACAGGCTTAATTACTTTCTCGATTAAGTCCTTTTTAATCTTAGCCTGAGATACATCTGGATCGTGCTGTGTTGAGATAAGAATTGTATCTACTCTTATAGGCTTATCATTCTCGTCATACTCAACAGTAACCTGAGTTTTTCCATCAGGCCTTAAGTATTTGAGCACACCTTTCTTTCTAACTTCAGTAAGCTTATATGCAAGCTTATGAGCAAGAGCAATTGGCATAGGCATGAGCTCTTTTGTTTCATTGCACGCATAACCAAACATTATGCCCTGATCACCTGCACCGCCAACCTTATCATTAGTTCCCATTGCAATATCAGGAGACTGCGCATCAATAGCACTCATTATTCCAGAAGAGAATGCATCAAAGCCGTATTCAGCTTTTGTGTATCCTATATCAGCAATTACCTTTCTTGCTACTGCCTGAAAATCAATATAGCCCTTTGTTGTGATTTCACCCATAATACAGCAAAGGCCAGTCGTTACAAACGTTTCACATGCAACGCGGCTATTCTTATCTTGTCTTAAGGCCTCGTCTAAAATTGCATCAGAAATCTGATCACAGATTTTGTCTGGATGGCCTTCTGTTACTGATTCTGAAGTGAAAAATTTTCTTGTCATAATAGTACCTCTTTGTTTAATATATAAAACTATTCTGCAGATTTAAGCGATTCAACCATATCTATCTTCTTCATCTTGAAGTGAGCAACAACGTTTGCAAGAACAGAGAACACTACTGTAAGTATTGCCGCATAAAGATATGCCTTTGGGTCTGTTTGTCTTCCAAACATCATCAAATCAATTTCTACTGTTCTTACAAGCCATACATGTAGCCAGTGACCAGAGATTATTCCAAGAACAATTCCAAGTACTGTGAGAACTACGTTTTCTCTGTAAACGTAAGCAGAAACCTCGTTATCAAAGAATCCAAGAACCTTAATTGTTGCAAGTTCTCTAATTCTTTCTGTTATGTTGATATTAGATAAATTGTAGAGTACAACAAGCGCAAGAGCCGCTGCTGATATTATAACGATAACTACTACAAAGTCTATTCTGTCCATAGCATCAAGGAAGGTTTCTATAATATCCTGAACCCTACTTGTTCCTGATACTCCGTCTAAGTTCATGACGTTCTCAAACTGGGTATTGCAGAACTCTTCTGTTTCTTCGGCAAAATGCATATAGTATGCATTCATATCTGCCTCTTTATCAAAAGCTTGTTTATAGTAAGCAGGAGTCATATAAGCAAAGTGAGCAGTATAATGTTCAAATATGCCAGCAACACTTACATAAGCCTTATCATCACCGTCGATAAAGATTGTGTCGCCAACATTAACGCCAAGAAGCTCTGAAAGCTTTTGGTCTATGTATACACCATCATCTCCTATGCTTAGCTCTTCACCCGTTTGATAATCATATAAGGTTAGGTAAAGAGGAATCTCATCACTATGCATTACACACAGATAAGTTGTCTGCGCTGATTTTTCTGTATTTGTAGTTACTGAAGTGGTTCTTAGATTTGTATAATCTATAATGCCCTCTTCTTTATCTAAGTATTCTTCAAGAATCTGGCGATCATCCTCATCCATATCCTTTTCAACAACTATCTGTGCTGAATAATGAGTTAATGCTCCATACTGACGAGTAAGTATTGTTGTTATGGATGATCTAAGTCCAAATGCAGCAATAAGTAAAGCCGTGCAGCCACCAATTCCTATTACCGTCATCCAGAATCTCTTCTTGTATCTAAACAGATTTCTTGCTGTAACCTTTTGAATGAAGTTAAGATTCTTCCAGATAAATCCTATCTTTTCTAAGAACACTCTCTTTCCAGCTGTTGGAGTCTTTGGTCTCATCAGGTTTGCTGGATTTTCTTTAAGTGTTGCAAGGCAAGCCGCAAGCGTTGCAATAGCAGTGCAAGCAACAGCAGCAATAATGCAGCCTACTGATACATTGGTATATTGGTAAAGCTCAATGTTTGGAATCTCGTACATGATTTGATATGCAGTGAATATCATTGTTGGGAATAATAAATATCCAATAACAAGTCCAAGTACCGCGCCAAATAATGATGGGAAGAGACCGTAGCCAATATACTTTTTAGAAATAGCCCATGTGCTATATCCAAGAGCTTTCATGGAGCCTATCTGTATACGCTGCTCTTCTACCATTCTTGTCATAGTTGTTAGGCAAACAAGAGCTGCTACAAGGAAGAAGATTAGAGGGAACACCTTTGCCAGATTTCCCATTCTATCGGCATCCTGTCCAAGTCCTGCATAGCCTGGGTTATAGCTTCTTGAAACTATATACCACTTTACCTCTTTAATATCTGAAAGATCGTCTCTTGCGTCATCAATCTTTGTCTGAGCATCAGAAATTTCTTTGTCAGCGTCTTTTTTAGCTTTAGTGTAATCTCTAACACCCTTTGCGTAATCTTCTTCGCCCTGAGCAATCTTATCCTTTGCATCAGCAAGCTCAACCTTATGATCCTCAAGAAGCTTTTTATTCTTCTCAATTTCTTGTTCTGCAAAGTCAAGCTTTTCAAGACCGTCTGTATAATCTCTCCAGCCCTGGTCTATTTCCTTTCTGGCATCTTCTAGTTGTTTTTCTGCATCAACAATTGACGAATAACCATCTCCTAGAGCAGCCACACCAGCGTTATACTGCTTTACACCATTATCATATTTTTGTATGTCAGCATAAGCATCTTGAAGCTCTGAACCGAACATTCCAGATGTAATCATGTCATCCGTAACACCTATGGATTTGAGCTGATTAATAAGCTCCTTACCCTGTGCAACCTCACCAGCATTTGCGTCTAATTCTTTTTTACCTGCTTCAAGCTGGCTAGCTCCGTAATAGTAATCCGCTCTTCCTTGAAGGAACTTTTTGTAGTTCTTCTCGTATTCAGCTTCGGCATCTAAAAGCTCCTGGTATGCATCTTCGAGCTCTTTTCTGCCATCCTCTACCTGTTTCTGGGCATCGGCAAGCTGCTTTTCTGCATCAGCAATTTTAATATCAGCATCTGCAATTTCCTTCTTGCCGTCCTCTATCGTTACGTTTGCATCATCTAAAGTTTTTTGAGCATCATTTAATTTTTTATCAGCATCTTTTTTGGCATCATCAAGCTCTGCCTGGGCATCATCTACCTTGCCAACCAGGCTTCCATATCTGCCGTTCGCTCTCGCTGCACCAAAATCTTCAAGACTATCTATAACGTCTTCAACATAGTCATCGTATTCCTCTGTATAAGCCATCATTCCTTCAGGCTTTACTATTCTTGCAAAAATTGTAGTATAAAGATCTGAGTCAAAGACTTCCCTTGGAACATAGAAATAGTTTGCAATTTGGCCAGAACCAATAGAACCAGTACCCTTTGAGGTATTACTGATATAAAGAGCACTTCTTACAACACCAACTACAGTGTAGTCTCTTACAGTAAACATCTCATCATAAGTATCTGGCGGAGTGAGCTTAATAGAATCTCCTATCTTAATTCCGAGTTTCCACTCAGAGTCTTCATCAACAAGGCATTCGTTCTTTGCTTCTGGCATTCTGCCGTCAAGAATAAGAACCTTGTTAATCTCTTTTTCAGGGAGTGCATAAACCTTTACAACATTATCAGTTGCACCTGCTGATACAAAAGCATCAATAACATATGTTGCTTCTGCATCCTCAATTACATCCTTCTTAAGAACCTCATCAAAATCCTCTTCTGTGATTCCTACAGTACTCATTATCTGAATATCAGCGAGCTTTTGCTGCTCAAAATAATGCTCTCCTGTAAGCTTCATATCTGGAGATGTGGCTCTAAGGCCAGAAAGAAAAGCAACAGCCAAGGCAACCAATATCAAAATTGAGAGAAATCTACTTTTTGTGTTTAGAATTTCTCTAACAAAATCTTTATTTATCGCCTTACGTGAATTACTCTTCTTCATTACCATTCAATCTTTTCAACAGGTGTTGGATGAGCATTTAATGTCATCTCAGCAACTGTTCCATTCTTAATTTTAATTACTCTATCTGCCATAGGAGTGAGCGCGCTGTTATGTGTGATAACTATTACAGTAACGCCTTCATTTCTGCAAGTATCCTGCAGAAGCTTTAGAATCTGTTTTCCTGTTACATAGTCAAGAGCACCTGTTGGCTCATCGCACAAAAGAAGCTTAGGATTCTTAGCAAGAGCTCTTGCAATAGCAACTCTTTGCTGCTCGCCGCCAGAAAGCTGGCCAGGAAAATTGCCTGCTCTATCTGCCAGTCCAACGCCTTCAATTACTTCACTAGCATCAAGAGGATCCTTGCAAATCTGAGCTGCAAGCTCTACATTTTCTAAAGCTGTTAGATTTCCTACAAGGTTATAGAATTGAAATACAAAGCCGACATCATATCTTCTGTACTTTGTAAGTTCTTTTGCATTAAATTCAGAAACAACCGTATCGTCAACTGTGATTGTTCCTTCGCTTGCGCTGTCCATGCCACCAAGCATGTTAAGTACTGTGGTCTTGCCTGCACCTGATGGTCCAACAATAACACAGAACTCCCCTTTTTCAATTTCAAAGTTGATATGGTCTACAGCCTTAATTTCAACTTCTCCACTGTGATAGATTTTTGATACATCTTCAAATTTTACAAAACTCATAATCACTCCAATGATTTAATAAATTCTCCAAAGCTAGTAAAACCGCTTTGTGCAAATTCGTATACTAGTGAATTTTGAAACTGCAATCTTCCTGCAAGTGCAATATCTGCTGTAAGAGGAGAATTAATAATCTTCTTCTCTGCTGCCATCATATCGCCTAAGGTATAGCTAGCAACTATTAGCTCGCCATAGTCTGAAACATAGTACAGAGCAGCAAGATCGTTATATAACTTAAACTCGGCCTTCTCCACGTGATTATTATCTGGTTTAAACTCCATAAACATATCACCCGTTGGATGAGGCGTTTTAGTTGTCCCAATTGCAATACTAGAAAAGTCCACATCAAAATCTTCCATAGGAACGAGGATTCTGTAGACATTACAATACTCTCTTCTAGAAAGTATCATTGACGCTTCCTGAAGAGATACAGCAAATTGGCTTTTCTTTTTTGCATAAATTACCTTGCCTGCGGCAAGCTTAATTTCGCTTGTTACGATATAGTGTTTGTCATCAGATTCTACTAAAGACTCCGATAAGTACGAAACACTTTCATCTATATTATAATAGATTTGGATGCTATTTTTAAGGAAAGTTGCGTGATTTTTTAGAGAAATCTGCTCAATATCCTCTTCTTTTGCCGATTTATTGATTAAAAGCCTTGCGCCTTCTTCATCCTTACCAAAGCAGCGCATCAAATAGTAGTTTACAGCTGCATAATCTGTGGCAAGTGGGACGCACATCATATCATTTAAGTCATCAAGCTCGGCCTTTGTTAGCACTGGCTTTGGACCAAGAGCTGGCATAATTTCTTCAAGCTCGTTTGGAAGAGGCTGGCCCTTTTTAAGAGTGCCATCTATAAAGTAATGGATCATGTAGAGAGCCTGCTCTTCGGTAAGAGGCATCATCTGAGCCCCAAGGCCGCCAAAGCAAGCCCTTGTTGCAGTCTCTACCTCTTGCTCGCTTTTAAGCTCGTAGACATTTAAATAATCAAGCCCAAGCTCTTCGATATCGTAGTAATAGAAGTGGTACTCGTCCTCAATATCATTTAGGTCAAAAGGGTCAATTGGATAGACAACATAATGCACTCTAAGACCCAGAACACCCATCAGACGGGTATCTGTAATGCTTGCTTCTAAAAACTCATATTGTGGATAATCAGGCAGACCGCCCTTTATGACAGTGAATTTTGACATGATTTTTTATATCTAATATAAGCCAAAAACCCGGCTTAATAAAAAGCCGGGTTACAAAGTCTTTTCTTGATGCGATTAGCCAATATTATATTTCTTCTTGAACTTTTCAACACGGCCACCACGGTTGATGAACTTCTGTTGACCTGTGAAGAAAGGATGGCATTCTGAACAAACGTCAAGTCTGATTTCGTCCTTTGTTGACTTTGTCATGAATGTGTTTCCGCATGCGCAAGTAACCTTGCAATCCTTATATTCTGGATGGATTCCTTCTTTCATTTCAAATTCCTCCTTAATTTCTTTCAAATAAAACGCTTGAATATAATATCATACGAAGCTTGCAGTTGCAAGGCTTTTTTAGATTTTTGAGGCTTTAAAAATGCGATCTTTGCCCTGAAGGTCCTTAATTATACTAAAGTCCTTCCATTTTGCCGTTTTTTGGGCAAATTCCAGGCAGCTTTGGCCCTGGTCATCGCCTATTTCCATAAATATTTTACCATTTTCTGTAAGATATTCCGGGGCTTCCTCAAGTATTTTCTTTACTATCTCTAGGCCGCTCTCACCGCCATCTAAAGCCATCTTTGGCTCAAAATCCTTTACTTCCTTTTGAAGCGAGTTAATTACCCTGGTTGGTATGTAAGGCGGGTTTGTAAGTATGTAGTCAAACTGCATCTGCCCTACTGATTCAAATAAATCTCCCCTAAGAACGGTTACATTGGTATAAGGCCTTAGGTTATTTCTTGCCAGCATAAAAGCCTTTGGCGAAAGCTCTGTTGCAACAACCAATGCCCCAGGAAGTTTAGATGCCACCGCCATAGCTATACATCCAGATCCTGTGCACAAATCTAAAATCTTTGGATTTTGAGTCTTAATATCAGCTAGGGCTGCCTCGACCAGCTCTTCTGTTTCTGGTCTTGGAATTAAAACTCTTTCGTCAACCATTACATCTACGCCATAGAAGTTTGTATGACCAATTACGTACTGCAGTGGTCTTCCTTTGGTTCGCTCGTTGATAAGAGCCGCCGATGCCAAAAGCACCTTATCATCTATTTCTTCATTTTGGTGAAAGAAAAGATAAGTTTCATCACAGGAAAGAACATGGCAGGCTAGGGCCCTTGCCTCGCCCTTTGCATTTTCTATTCCAACCTTTTCAAACACCCTTATTATTTCGTTTAAAAATTCTTCTATTGTCATTATGCTTTAGCTTTACTTCTTCTCTTCCTTCATCTTGATATATTCAGCAGTTGCCTCTTCATCTTTAACGAGGCTGCCGTCCTTTAGCTGAACTCCAACCCAGTACTCAACTGGTATGTCTGGGTTTTCATGAGATGGAAGTACCGCCTTCATTGCTGCTATAGCAACCTCAAGCTGATCTAAGGATGGCTCTCTTGTTGTAATCTTTTGAAGTCCAATGCCAGGGAGACTTAAAATCTTTACGAGCATAGAATTATGCCTTCCTGTAAATTGCAAAAGCTCATAAGAAAGTCCAGCAACAACAGGAATAGCAATAAGCCTTGTAAGCACTCTAACCCAAAGTGTTGGCCAACCAAACAATGAGAAGATAAGTAGTGATATTATCATTACAAACATCATAAAGCTTGTTCCGCATCTTGGGTGGAGAGTATAAAAGCTTTGCGCATTCTCTGGAGTAAGCTCTAGGCCATTCTCATAACAATGAATAGTCTTATGTTCTGCTCCGTGGTACTCAAAGGTCCTTTTAATATCTGCCATAAAGGTGCAGGCCCAAACGTAAATAATGAAAATGATTATACGAATGATGCCTTCAATAAGGTTAAGAAGCACAACATTAGTAAGCCCTGCCTTTGAGATTAAGCTCAATATAAAAGTTGGAAGCAAAATGAAAAGTCCAACAGTCAGGCAAATTGCAAGTGTTGCTGAAAGATAAATGGCACCCTTTGAAAGACCGTCCTTCTTTTTCTCCTTGCCTTTTTCTTCATCTTTTGACTTAAGCGTAGACTCATCTTCTTTTGGATTTTCTTTTTCTAAATCCCATTTTTCAAGAAGATCTGCACCATAAAAAAGCACGCCAGTTCCCGTTACCAAAGAGCTAACAAAAGAAACAACACCTCTTACAATAGGAACCTTCTTCCACGAGCCACTAGGCTTAAGAGGTTCTACAGCAATATGAATATTCCCATCTGGCTTTCTTATAGCAATGGCAAGAGCCCTTGAGCCCCTCATCATAAGTCCTTCTAATATTGCTTGCCCACCAACCTTAGTAGGGCAGCAGTTTTTCATAAAAATTCTATCTAAATCCATTTCATTTACCTGCCATTATTGCAAGCTATATTCTGGTCTTTCTAAACATCTGAACAAACTCTTCGTTTGTTTTTGTGTGGCAAAGATCCATTACAATCTTTTCTGTTGCCTCAGCAACGCCCCAATCCGCAACGGCTCTTCTCATCATCCAAATTGCTTCAAGTTCGCCGCTTGTAATGAGAAGATCTTCTCTTCTTGTTCCTGATTTATTGAGATTAATTGCAGGGAATATTCTCTTCTCCTGAAGCTTTCTATCAAGGTGAAGCTCCATATTACCTGTGCCCTTAAACTCCTCGAAAATCATATCATCCATACGGCTTCCTGTCTCAACAAGAGCAGTGGCCAGTATAGTAATGCTTCCGCCCTCTTCCATGTTTCTTGCAGCGCCAAAGAACTTCTTTGGTTTGTATAATGCAGCAGGATCAAGTCCGCCAGATAAGGTTCTTCCAGATGATGGTTCAACAAGATTGTATGCTCTTGCTAGCCTTGTTATAGAATCCATAAGAATGATTACATCTTTGCCATGCTCAACAAGTCTTTGTGCTCTTGCAAGAACCATTTCTGCAACCTTTACGTGATGAGCTGGCTGTTCATCAAAGGTTGAATAGATAACCTTTCCTCTGATGCTTCTTTGCATATCAGTAACTTCTTCTGGTCTTTCGTCTATAAGAAGAACGATAAGCTCAGCATCAACATGCTGCATTTCAATTGCAGAAGCAATCTGTTTTAAAAGAGTTGTTTTACCTGCCTTAGGAGGCGCAACGATAAGACCCCTTTGTCCCTTTCCAATAGGAGCCACAAGATCTGTAAGTCTCATAGAAAGTGCGCTGCTTCCTTTTTCAAGACTAATTCTTTCATTAGGGTAAATAGGTGTAAGATCTGAATAATCTTTTCTATTCTTTGCAACACTTGGATCATCACCATTTACTGCGTTGATATATAAAAGAGCTCCAAATCTTTCGTCCTTATGAGGCTTTCTTGCTATACCAAAAATCTCATCACCCGTTTTAAGATTAAAACGTCTGATTTGAGTTGGGCTTACATAAACATCCTTTTCAGATGTAAGGAAATTATCGTATCTAAGGAAACCAAATCCACCTTCTGCAATATCTAAGATACCAGTGGTTTCATACTTACCGTCAGAAGCAGCTTCTGCCTGCTTTCCTTCATTTGCAGAATCTGCTGGCAGATCCTCTGTTTTGTTTTCTGTACTATTTTTTACAAACTCTGCGATTGCATCAATTATTTCCTGCTTTTTAAGGCCACCAATTTCAACTCCAAGTGATTTTGCAATCTCTTTTAAATCCGCAATCTTTTTGTTTTTAAGTTCTGCTAGTTCCATTACTTAATCTCCTGAAGGTAGATACCATCTGCAATAAATTGTACGGAGCTTCCAACTCCAAGGGATCCTAATATGTCAGTGTTTGAATTGATTACATAATCAAAGGTGCTGCCACCAATATTAATAGCAACATACGAATACGAGCTATTGCTCTTTTCTGGGATTGAAGTCTTAACGTATTCTTCTACAGTTCCGCTGCAGATTGTTGGCTTTGTTTGAACAACTACATTCTTGTAATTGCTACCTGCAACATATTCGCTAAGAACAATATTCTTTCCAGAAAGCTTTGCAAGGTCTGCAAAGGTTGAAAGCTTACCATCGATTAAAAGCTTTGCGCTCTCATCAATCTGAATGAGCTTTTCTCCAAGCTTAAAGGTCTTGTACTTGTCAGAGAAATCGCTTGCCTTTCCAGACTCATAAACAAACGGATTCTTATCTATACCCGTATACTTTTCAGTTTTTTCTTTATACAGTCTTACAGCAACTGTTGCAGCCTGAGCTCTTGTTAGAACCCCATTTGCCAAAAAGGCTCCATCAGAACCTATCATGACTCCGTACTTGTACAAGCTATCAACATAGCTGTAGTAAGAAAGATCTATGTCATCGTTGTCTGTATAAGGAAGCACCTTAAGACCAAACTCTCTAAGACCAATAATCTTTACAACCCATCTTGAAAGCATCTGTCTTGCGAGAGCCGAACTGCCTCCAGACTTTCCGTTAAACGGAGCCTCAAAGTCTTCTAGCTTCCAATATCCATTTACAAGTCCTGGTGCAATTCCTGTGTAAGACCACTCAGCAACCTTGGCCTGCTTTAATGCTATTGCGCTCTGTGAGATGCATTCGTTTACAAAGCTGTCATTAACATCTTCTGTTGCAAGACTAATATTGTATAGCATAAAAGCCATTTGCTCTTTAGTGATAGTATCATCTGGAGCAAAAATCTTTTCTGTCATACCGTGAATTAGTCCAAGTGACTGGGCTGTTGTAACCTCATTGTACGCCCAGTGTTTTTTAGGTACATCCGTAAAGGCGGATAGCATAGCTACCGCCAATACGAGTGCAATTATTTTTGTTATCTTTTTCATGCGTGATTACTGTGCTGAAATAGCAGCATCTGAAGTGATATTAGTTGTAGAGTCATCTAAAAGAATTTTTTCGAGCATTTCAAATACTTTTGTATCATCTGGCATCCAGAACGACAGGCCATGAAGAGTTGCATCATAACCAGGAAGTCTTTGAGATGTAAGATTATCACCGGAAAGCCCATTAAGAGCCTTTGTAGCAAGATGAGCAACTTCTGCATATGTTATGTCTGACTGAATATTCTTTAATGCAACTGTTGCAACATCTGTTATATTCTTTGCCTTAAGACATTCTGAAATTACAAGCTTAACAAAGGCTTGCTGAACCTGAATTCTTCCAAGGTCTCCATTGTAGTAGCTCTGATATCCAGGATTTCCGTGACGGAATCTTAAGTATTGTTCTACATTACTTGAATCGATTAATACTCTTCCTTCTGGAATATCGATATGAATTAGGTTTATAATAACCAAAACAAAGTTCGTCATAATTTTCAATTTCCTCAAA
>JAKSSJ010000018.1 GCA_024403215.1 Clostridia bacterium | reverse complement strand
TTGATACAGTCGTTAGGACTGTATTTTTTTATTATTTTGGTGTGTTCGACTAAAGGTAGGTCAGGTTCTCCGATACGGGTTCGAGTCCCGTACACATCGTTTAAGTCCTGAACCCGTTATGGGCAGGCAAAAATGTTAGGAGAATTGAATGAAAAAATTAAATACTGTACAGGAAACTGCCAAAATACTTGGCATTACAAAGACATCTGTGTATGCTCTAATTGCTTCTGGCGTTCTTGAAAAGGTGGATGCAGGCGCAAAAGAGTACATTACACCTGCAAGCCTCAATAAACTGCTTATTGGAGATACCGAAAAGAATAATATGGCTGAGCATGGATATCCTTTGTCTGAAGAGGTAGGATTGATGTTGCCCAGTAAGGGTAATAATTCTATGGATGGTGACGAGATGGAGTATTCAGGCAATATCTCAAAGTTGAGCGATGGGCGTTATATGGTGCAAATCAACTTGGGTACTGATGAGAACGGAAAACGGAAAAGATACAGTAAATCTTTTCGTGATATGACTTCCGCTCAAATCCATCTTGGTGAAAAGCTGAATGAATTGAATCATCCGAAAGATACTATTTTATTGGGCGGCGGTGATGAAGAGCACGATAAAACTGTGGCTCTCATAAGAGAAGCCATCCGTAAAGAGTACGAGGAAAAAGAAAGAGCAAAGTACACAAACCTCAATTTTGAGCAATACTCTTTAAAAATACTGGCAGAAGGAATCGGAAAAGCCAATAGCCGTACTATGGAGGGGTATCGTAGAGGGTTGGCGGTAGTAAATCCGTATCTTGGCTCAATGCAGATGACTCAGATTACGACAGCCGATGTAAAGAAAGTGTTCAATGAGCTGGCGAAGAAGTATGTAGACAGCAACCTGCAACGGGCAAGTTGCATTACAACTATAGTATTCAGAACGGCATACGAAAGAGAAGAAATACCGAAGGATATTCTTCGCGGGTTCAAGCGCCCACTATCACTCAAGGTAACTCCAATGAAGAAGCCCTATTTTACGGATGACGAGATTCGGCTTATTTTTGAGAAGAGTAAAGCGTATAGTTTTCGGCTTTATACTATGTTTGTTGTACTTGAATGTACGGGTATGAGACCCGCCGAAATGCGAGCATTGGAATGGAATGCCATTGATTTAGACCAAAAGAAAGTCTATATTCATCAGGCGATATCCAGAGAGTTTGAAGAAATAACTGACATCAAGAAAGCAAGTAGGTCAAAAGAGTTTGTTTCCACAACAAAGAACAAGAAGAATAGATGCTTAATACTTTCTGCTCTGGCAGTTGAAACCTTGAGAGAATGGAAGAAATGTTGTGCTGTAAACAACAATGAAAAAATCAGAAATAGCAAGTTCGTTTTTCCGAATCCTGAAGGGCAGTGGTTGGAAGAATCAGGGTTACATAGTTGTGTTCAAAGATTTCGAGCAAAATATGGGCTTGATTCTGATGTCCATTTTTACAAGTTCAGACACACAATGTGTACACGCTTGGCTCTGGCAAAATACTCAACAGCTGTGGCAAAAGCAATTTTGGGTGATAATGATGATGCCGTTATCAACGATGTGTATACTCACATTCAAGACATCGAGGCACAGGAGATTGCAAAGGACTTTTATGTGAGTCTCGATAACATTCATCAGTCGTATGGGCAACAAGAGGGCATCAACTCATTATTCACTAATAACGTGAATAAGTAAGTTCGATGTTGCGAAAGAATTAAAAAAAGTAGAAAAAATGCTTGTTTTTTGGGGCAACAGGGCAACAAAGTGCTTGAATATAAAGCACGAGTTTTGTTATTATTAGTAAGACATTAGGAGCTCGGATGACCATTCGTAATCAGCAGGTCGCCGGTTCAAATCCGGCCAGCAGCTCCAAATAAAAACTGTGGTATTTTTTTCATACCACAGTTTTGCTTTAGTAAATTTCTTTTTGGCATATTGCAGCATATGGACAGTAATCGCAAGAATTAAAGGCATTCTTTATTCTCTTAGGCTCCGCCTGGATGTAGCCTTGTGTTAGCTGCTCGCAGAGAAGCTTGAGCCTATTTATAAACTCTTCTTTAAACTCTGTAGTTACCTCCATGCCGTTTAGCTTGTATTCTTTATTTATCTTTTCTAGAACTTCCTCTGCAATTTCTTCTTTTGAGAAATCATCTAGGTTTGCTCCTGCGTAAGCATCTTTTATGTTGAGGTAGTAGATGCCACCGTCTTTGGACTTTTCATAATTTGAGGATGCTGAAACGAGATAAACCATCAGCTGCAGGCTTAGGCCCTTTTCAATTAGGTTTTTATTGAACTTGGTGTTACCCGATTTGTAATCGATGACTCTTACATAAGTCCCATCTTCTTTTTTAGTTACGTCTACTCTATCAATACGTCCTTCTATAAATACCTTTCCGTCTTTTGTTGAAAGTTCAATAGCGGGGAAGCTGCCACGTCTTCCAAAGCCCGATTCAAAGAACATATCATCAATTACTTCACTTCGAACTTGCCCTACCATGTGCTTTGCAAATTTGGTGCAGGTCTTTTTTACCCTTTGAGATGTGTAGATGCTTTCCTTGGTGGAAGCCATGACTCCGTCAAGCTCTTCATTTTCCATTGAAGAAAGAATCTCATCTATCATTTTTTCTATTTCTTCATCTGATGCTGTCATCCAAGTAGAGGAAGGATCTGTCATTGGAAGATTGTTTGCTTTGGCTTTTTCGCTGAGCTTTTCGCAAAGTCTAAGAAGAGCCTCGTGGTAAACTGTTCCTATCTCAGGGGCGTTCATTCCAAATTCTTTATCTTCTTCTGGCTTTAAGCCATAGCTTACAAAGTGTTTAAATGGGCAGGCTGCAAACTTATCCATCCTTGATGGGCTAAGGCTATATGAGCCAGCTTTTGTGAATAATTTTTCTGCATATTCTGAGCCTAGAGCAGCTTTCTTGTTGCTATAAGTAAGGCCAGCCTTAATCACATTAGTGCTATTTTCATCATTGCCTTTGATGATGTTATAGCTTTGCTTCCAAATGCTATCAAGCTTTTCGCCTCCAAGGCCTGCTCTTAAAGCCTCTGACATTCTTGATAGGCTCAGTTTTTTTCCTTCAACAAAGTTAAGCTCGTTATCTTGATTTAAAATATCCTTTTCTTCTTCGATATTATTAGCCTTTTTAATATCTAAAAGCAAAGGACTTGCTTTTAGCTCTTCTCCAGAGGAACTTGAAATGCAGTATCCAAGCCAGAGATAATCAGTAGCAGCATCAAGAGCTTTATATATACAGAATAGCTCTTCATCTGCCAGATTGTCAGAATCTTTTGAAATGACTATTCCTTTATCTTTAAGCGTTTGAATTTCTGCTGGCGTTAGTATTCCATTTGGATCATTTTTGGATGGAATGATTGAATCGTTAAATCCAGCAATATACAAAGCCTTTGTTTCCTCTAGCTGCGATCTTGAAATATTGCCAAGGCTTACTTTTCCTTCTGCCTGAGGAAGCACTCCAACCTTAATATCAGAAAGAGCGCCAAGGAAAATCTTTGAGAACTCCTCGCTAGTAAGCTGTTCATCTCCCATCAAAAGAACCATTTGATCAAGCAGGTCTACCAGGCAATCATATACCTGCAGGCTTTCGCTACTGGAGTCTACAAAGCCGTTTTCTTCTTGCTTTTTAGCAAGTTCTTCAAGGCGCCTTGCTAAATCAAGCTTAGTGCTCATAAAGTCATAGAGTACTGCTGCTTTAGCTTTTACATCTGCTTTTGAATCAAAATCATCTTTAAATGGTTTTAGAAGTGATGAAGCCTTTGATCTTATCTCTTCATAAACATCAAACTTTTCTTTTAGCTTTTCTTTTCCGTATTTAAATGGAGTAAGGAATTTGTCCTCTTTTATGTGGTAGAGCTTTAGGTATTTTTCAAAGCCCTCAATGCTTTCCGCATCTATATCTAAGACTCCGCTTTTAACAAAGCGGGTGATATCGCTTGTCATAAAATCATCGCAGATGGAGTCTAGGGCAGATGATAAGGCTTCAATTGCGCTGCTGTGCATGACGCTTTTTTTCTCATCTGCAAAGTACGGAATTTCGTACTCATTGAAAACTCTTTTTAGACTGCCGGTCATTTCCTCTGATCCGCCTAAAAGGACGCTAATATCGCCGTATGAAAGGCCGTTTTCTCTAACCTGTCTTTTGATATCTGCGGCAATTGTGAGTGCCTGGTTATATGGATTTGCGCAGCAAACGATTTTTGTATAAGGGTGGGCAGTTTCTGGGCCATTCTCTTTGGCTGTTATGGTATTTGCCTGGCCAAAAGCTTTTTCGAGCTTTTTCTTTGTATCCTTTGTAACATTAAACTGAGGGCCGTCTCCAATAAGGAGGGCAATGTTTAATCCAAGGCTTGAGTTTTCGATAGCCTTTAAAAGTTCAATTTCCCTGTTAGTAAAGGAATAAAAGCCGTAGTAATAAAAGCTGCTTTCCTTTACGAGCTTGCTATCCTTGGCTTTTTGGGCCGTAAATAAAACCATGTCCTCAGAGTCTGTAAATTTACCCTCCATAGCCTTTTGGTAGCCATCAAAGAGTATCTCCATATCCGAGAGCTTGCCAGATAGTATGCCATTTGTTTGGCTAGTAAGCTCAGCTAAAATATTGGGGTTTGGACTATTTTGTTTGAGCTGCACTATAAAATCTGCTGCGAGCCCTAAAAAGTCTTTGTCCAAAGACACGGTCTTAAAAGTGCCAAATTCTTCCAAATTTCTGCTTGCGATGTTTCTAAGAAGCATCTGCCTGCCAATAGTGTTTACAGCTAGCTCTTTTGGGCGGCTGGTTGAGGACAAAATATCTTCTGCCAGTTTTTGGCCCCTTAGTATCCTAAGGCTGAAAAAGCCGTCTTTTCCGAGGGCCCTAAAGGCCTCTTTTTCCATATTTAAGCTAGCCTGTGCTGGAACAACCAAAACAAGCTGTTTCCCTGCCTCTAAATCAGCTCTTATATGCTGGAAAATCAAGGTTTTTAAGGATTTTGAAGTTTTTGCGCTTAGAATACTTAACATATGCACATTATATCATATATTTAGTCGGTTTTTTTGTTGACTTATTGCCTTCTATTCCATATAATATTAGTACCTATATTTATGTAGAATTTTTTCGAGGTTTGAAAAAATGTCAAAATATGAAACACAAGAGATTCAGCAAGAAGCATTAAGAATTCTTGATGAATACGATATTAACAGAGTTCAAGAAGGTCTTAGAGTAGATGATCCTCTAGAAGGCATCGTTTTCATTCAAAATGTTGGTGAAATCTCTAAGAATGTAACAGTTGTGGCAAAGAGCACTGTTGTTGATGGAGATATTACATCAACATCTCCTTTGGCTATTAGAGGAACTGTTAATGGAAACATTATCACAACATCAGATATTGGCATTAACGGTCTTATCAATGGAGATATCGAAGCAGAAAACATTGACTTTAGTCACGCTGCAATTAAAGGAAACTCTAAAGCAGTTAGATCAGTTAACCTTGGTAGCCAGTCAGTAGTCATTGGAGACATTTCTGGAAACAAGGTTACAATTGACGGAAAAGTAAAAGGAAACGTACTGGCAGTTAACAGTTTGTACTTTAAATCAAGTGCACTCATGGTTGGCTCTGTAACAGCTGGCGGAATTAGCACAGAGGACGGTTCTAGAATTAACGCGTCAATTACACTTACAAATAAGGAATCCGAAGGATTTGATGACAGCGAATTTGACCTGGAGGTATAGTCATGGGAATTTTTGAAGAAAAGAAATCAATTGCAGAGCCAACAGGCGAAGTAAAAATGAGCACTGATATTATCAGTGAAGTAGCTGTTGTATCTTCTAGCACAAAGATTGAAGGAAACATCAGAACAGATGGTCACCTCATTGTAAACGGAGACGTTCAGGGTAATGTATCTTCAAGAGGTAATCTTATCCTTACAGGAAATGCTTTTGGTGAAATTTACTGCGAGAGTCTTCTTGTAGAAACACCAGAATCAAATGCTGATATTATTGCAGAGCAGAACGTAATCGTTAAGGAAGGAACAGTTCTTAAAGGAAATGTTCACTGCAAGAACATTACAGTTCTTGGTACAGTAGTTGGCGATATCACAGCAACAGGCAGCGTTGTATTAAAAGCAACAGCTGTAGTAAATGGAAATGTGATTGCTAAGCGCATTGGTATGGAAAACGGTGCAAAGCTCAACGGAGCAGTTGAGATGAAATAGGACAAAAAGTAAAAATGCCCGGCATACGCCGGGCTTTTTGTTTATATGGCAGATAATATTCTTAAAATTGAAAACTTGGGTTATGATTACGAAACCGAGGATGAAAATGGAGAAGTCATCAAAAATGTAGCTTTAAAAGATATTTCTTTTGAAGTTAAAAAAGGATGCTTTGTCGCCATTGTAGGTTCTAATGGTTCGGGTAAGTCAACCCTTGCTAAAAACTTAAATGCTCTCTTTGTTCCATCAAGGGGCAGAGTTTTAGTATGCGACATGGATACTAAAGAGGCAGATCCAATAGACATTAGGTCTAAGGTTGGTATGGTGTTCCAAAACCCAGATAACCAGCTTGTATCTTCAGTGGTAGAGGATGATGTTGCCTTTGGCCCTGAAAACCTTGGAGTTGATCCAAAGGAAATAAGGGACAGAGTTGATGAGGCTTTGTCTAAGGTTTCTATGACAGAGCACAGAAAGAAAGGTCCGCATCTTCTTTCCGGCGGACAAAAGCAGAGGATTGCAATTGCTGGAGTTTTGGCAATGCAAACAGAATGCATAGTCTTTGACGAACCAACAGCAATGCTAGATCCTTCTGGTAGAAAAGAAATTATGGACATAATTGAAGAGCTCCATAAGGAAGGAAAGACAGTAATACTTATTACTCATTTTATGGAAGAGGCTGCAAGAGCAGATGAAGTAATAGTGTTAAATAAGGGCGAGATATTATTTGATGGTAGTCCTAAAAAGCTCTTTACTAAAGATAATCAAGAGCTGCTCGATAAGGCAAATCTTAAGATGCCAATGGCTGCAAGTCTTGCAGCAGAGCTTGGATTTAAAGATGTTGTCACAGATGAAGAACTTATTAATGCAGCATTAAAATAGTTTTATGGATATAAAGGTTTCTAATTTAACTCACATATTTTCTCAAGGAATGCCATTTGAAACAATTGCTTTAAACGGCATTACTTGTGATATTAAAGAAGGCGAGTTTGCTGCAATCATTGGCAGAACGGGTTCTGGAAAAACAACCCTGGTGCAGCATATTGCCGGACTTCTTAAACCTACATCTGGAAGCGTAGATGCTGATAGAAAAAAGATAGGCATTGTTTTTCAGTACCCAGAATATCAGCTCTTTGAGGAGACAGTACTCAAGGATGTTTGCTTTGGCCCAAAAAATCTTGGATTTAATGAGGAGGAAGCAGAGGCCCTTGCAAAGGATGCGCTGCGTCTTGTAGGAATTGATCCAGAGCTTATGGGAGCGCTTTCTCCGTTTAATCTTTCTGGCGGAGAGAAAAGAAGAGTCGCCATAGCTGGGGTTTTGGCAATGAAGCCAGAGGTTTTGATTTTGGACGAACCAACAGCTGGTCTTGATCCAAAGGGTCATGACGGAATATTAGAGATGATAAATGATATTAAGAAGAAAAAGAATCTTACCATCATTTTAGTATCTCACAATATGGACGATGTAGAAAAATATGCAGAGCATGTTCTTGTAATGCATGACGGAAAGCTTGTTATGGATGATTCTCCAAAAGAAGTGTTTAAGCAAGGCGAAAAGCTAATTGGCATTGGCCTTGGACTTCCTTGGGGTGAGACTATAGCAAATAGTTTAAGAGAAAGAGGAAAGCAAATTTCAAAAGAAGTTTTATCTTATGAAGATTTGCTTGGCGCATTAAAATAAATGGCAATTAGAGATATTACATTAGGTCAATATTTTCCTGGAGAATCAGTGATTCACAGATTAGATCCTCGCGTAAAGATTATTGCTACGCTGGCTTTTTTGGTGTCCTTATTTTTCATTAAGTCATTTAGCTTTTTTGCGTTTGCTGCAGTATGCCTTGCTATTTGCATTAAGCTTTCTGGAGTTCCATTTAAGTTTATGGCAAAAGGACTTAAGGCTATTATGCTGCTCATACTTCTAACCATGGTGGTAAACATGCTCTTTACTCCAGGGGAAGTAGTAATCTTTTCAATTTGGAAAATAACTATAACTAAGGAAGGTATTTATAGAGCCTTCTTTATGGCAATAAGATTGGTACTTCTTATCTTTGGTTCGTCACTTCTTACTCTTACAACAAAGCCTATTGCTTTAACTGATGGGCTTGAAAGATTGATGTCGCCACTCTCAAAGCTTGGTCTTCCAGCTCACGAGCTTGCTATGATGATGACTATAGCTTTAAGATTTATACCAACTCTTTTAGATGAGACGGATAAGATTATGAAGGCTCAAACAGCAAGAGGTGCTGATTTTGAGAACGGTAATCTTAAGGAAAAAGCAAAGGCTTTAATTCCTCTTTTAGTACCTCTCTTTGTATCGGCATTTAGAATTGCATCTGATCTTGCGATGGCAATGGAGGCAAGGTGTTATCATGGGGGAAGCGGAAGAACAAGAATGAATGAGATGAAGATGAAATCATCTGATGCTTGGGCTTTTGTATTATTGGTAGTTTACTTTGCAGCAATAATTGTTAGCAGAAGGTTTGATTTGTTTTAATGAATAATAGAACTGTTAAGTTTATAGTAAATACAGGAGTTATTGCAGCTTTGTATGCTGTGCTTACCCTTCTTCTTGCGCCAGTATCCTTTGGAGTGGTACAGGTAAGAATCTCTGAAGCTCTTTGCGTATTGGGGCTTTTTACTCCCTCTGCAATTCCTGGCCTTACAATTGGCTGCTTTATTGCAAATCTTCTTGGGCCAAATGGCATTGTGGATGCCCTTCTTGGAGCCTTGGCAAGCCTTGTGGGAGCCCTTGGGATGTATTTTCTTAGGAAGAAGATGTATCTTGCTCCACTTGTAAATGTCGTTTCAAATGGAGTGATTATAGGCCTTATGCTTCATTACTATTATGGCGAAGCAATAGCCCCGGCTATTTGTATACTGCTTGTTGCGTTTGAGGAAGCAGTTGCTTTATATCTACTTGGTATGCCGCTTGCTAAGGTAATAAGCAGTAGACCTGAACTACTAGATAACCTATCAAAATAAAAGGTGCAAAGGCAAAGGATTTGTCTAGGGTGTCATCTTTATTTGCATGATTTTTAATTAAAAGGATTGAGGCATAAATGCCAGCTGTAACAGAAGCTGCACAGAATATGCTAAAGCAGGTATCAAGCCCAAAGCATGACGCTAGACTTGCGAAAAGCTTAGCATCGCCCATTCCAATTGGCAGGGGTTTATCAAAAAGACTTGCTAAGAAAATTATAAAAATATACACCAAAGCGACACAAAAAAAGTGTACAATAGTAGTGGTGGTAAAAGGCCAACTTAAAATGAATATCAAAACAAAGCAAAAGTCTGGAATTTCAAGGCTTTTCAAGTCTTTGTAGCTGGCGTATGTAAGTATCAGTAGAATAAAAAAATGACGTAGCATAAAATCCTCCCTTGCTCGTCATGCATATATTAGCACGAAAGGTAAAATATGTCAATTAAAATCGGTAAAAAACCTGAAGTTAATATGACCACAGGTAATATTGCAAAGCTGATAATTGCTTTCACAGTGCCACTTATTTTAGGTAATCTGTTTCAGCAATTTTACAATATGGTAGACACCTGGGTTGTAGGTAATTATGTAGGTGATGATGCATTTGCTGCAGTAGGTACTGTAGCAGCTGTACTCAACATGTATATCTATGCGTTTACAGGTTTTGCAACTGGTGCTGGTGTTGTAATTTCTCAGTACTTTGGTGCAAATGATTTTAAAAAGGTTAGAGAGACTGTTCATACTATGGTTACTATCTCAATAATCTTTTGTGTTGTGTTTACTATTGTTGGTGTTTCAACAGTGCCAGCAGTTATCAATATGCTAAAAAGTCCTGAAGGGGTTGCAGGTGAACAGAAGATTTACCTTACAATAATTTTCGCATTCATAAGCTTCCAGATTATCTATAACATGTCAGCTGCAATATTAAGAGCAATTGGCGATTCAACAAGACCATTTATTTTCCTTGTTGTTGCTTGCGTTTTAAATATCATTTTAGACCTGCTCTTTGTAATTGTATTTCATATGGGCGTTGCAGGTGTTGCTTGGGCAACAATTATTGCTCAGGGAGTTTCTGCAATCTTGTGCCTTATCGTTTTATTTAGAACAGATTCCGTTGTAAAGCTTAACCTTAAAGAACTGCAGATTGAAAAGACCTGCGCAAGACAAATCTTTGCAATGGGTATTCCAACAGCACTTCAGCAGTGCATAACAGCATTCTCAAATATCTTTGTTCAAAGCTATACAAACTCCTTTGGAAGAGATGTAATGGGCGGCTGGACAGTATATAGCAAGGTCGACCAAATAGTAATGCTTCCACAGCAATCCTTTGGTATGGCGGTTGCAACCTTTATTGGTCAAAACCTTGGCGCTGGAGATGAGAAGAGAGCAAAGAAGGGACTTACAACAGGCATTTGGCTGTCATGGATATTCTCAGCTGTACTTGTTGCGGCAGTAATGATCTTTGCAGAGCCAGTATCCTACTTCTTTAATAAGAGCCCTAACATTATTGAATACGGTGTATTCTTCTTAAGACTGATTACTCCGTTCATGATGGTTGGTTCTTTGGCAATGCTGCTTGTATCCGGACTTAGAGGCGCTGGAAATTCTACAGTTCCTATGATTATCACATTGTTCTCTTATGTTGCATTTAGACAGCTTTATCTGTTTGCTGTAACTAAGATTTGGCCAGGTCAGCTTCTTCCTGTTGGACTTGCATACCCGGCTGGATGGGTACTGTGCATGATAATAATTGGTATCTATTATCTTAAGGTTGGATTTGGAGTTAGAGTTTCGATAGTTGATAAACCATCAGAGGAGAAATAATATGAAAAAGCTCAAGGATTTTATATATGATTATAACGATGTGGTGGTAGCAGTTATAATAGTTATCGTTGCAGGACTTATAATTTTCTGGAGAATAGATGCTGCCCTTGATTATCCAAAATATTTGGAGGCTCAAGGAGGCGTTACTCAAATAGACATAGATTTTTCTAATATCGATTTAAATCCAGAACAAGTAGATGCGGGCAAGGATGTAGTAGATGAGACAAAAACAGAAGATCCTACTCCTGCTACCTGCGAGCACGTTTATGAAGGCGGTGTTTGCACAAAGTGCGGAGAACCGGATCCTACATATGTGGCTCCAACAGAAGATCCTACACCTCAGGTTAAGACATATACCCTTGAGGTTTCTAAAAAGGCTGGCACAACAAACTGGACAAGTTGCGGAAAGTTATTAGAGCAAAATGGCATTATTGAAAAGTCATCTGAGTTTGTTGCAAGAGTTGTTGCAAGAAAGGTTGAGGCATCTCTTCAGCCAGGAACCTATAAACTTGATTCTAATATGTCGACAGACGATATTATCAATATGTTAATTAAGAAGTAAAGGAGAAAATCATGGCACTTGTAACATCAAAGGAAATGTTTGCAAAAGCTCTTAATAAGGATTATGCCATTGGAGCTTTTAATGTAAACAACATGGAAATTATTCAAGGCATTGTTGCTGGCGCACAGGCCGAGAAAGCTCCTCTTATTCTGCAGGTTTCTGCAGGAGCAAGAAAATATGCTAACCCTATTTACCTTGTACATCTTGTTCAGGCTGCAGTTGAAGAAACTGGACTTGATATCTGTCTCCACTTAGATCACGGCGCAGATTTTGATATCTGCAAGAAATGTGTAGACGATGGTTTTACTTCTGTTATGATTGATGGATCTAAGCATCCATTCGAAGAAAATATTAAAATTACAAAGGAAGTAGTTGACTATGCTCATGACCACGGCGTTGTTGTTGAAGCTGAGCTTGGAAAGCTTTCCGGAATTGAAGATGCAGTTCATGTATCGGCTGCAGAAGCAAGCTTTACAGTTCCAGAAGAGGCTGCAGAGTTTGTAGAAAAGACAGGAGTTGATTCACTTGCTGTTGCAATTGGAACATCTCACGGTGCGTATAAGTTTAAGGGAACTCCTTATCTTGATTTTGAAAGACTTAAAAAGATTCACTCTCTAATTCCAAATACTCCACTTGTACTTCACGGAGCATCAACTGTTATTCCAGAGTTTGTAGACAAATGCAATCAATTTGGTGGTAATATCCCAGGAGCTCAGGGCGTTCCAGAGGATATGATTTTAGAGGCTGTAAAGTACGGCGTTTGCAAGGTTAATATTGATACAGACTTAAGACTTGCAATGACTGCTGAAATCAGAAAGTATCTTGTAGAGCATCCAGCAGACTTTGACCCAAGACTTTACCTTGGACCTGCAAGAGAAGCTATTAAGGGTATGGTTCAGCATAAGATTAAAGACGTACTTAACGCTTCAGGAACAATGTAAGATATTAGGCCCTCCCAAGATTAGGGAGAGCCTTTTTGAAAAAGTAGATAGTATGAATAAATCAATAAGAAGAATTGAATTATTTTCTCGCATATTGGTTATAATATCCTTCATATTCATCGTTGTGGGTATATTCTACGAAGGCATTGGTGTTATGCGTCTTGCTGCGCTGATTAAAAACAAGGCACCAAGAGCGGAATTTGCAGAATACATTACAATGATGGCTGAGGGACTTGCGTTTATAATCCACTATTTCTTTGTAATAAGGTTTTTGATTGGAGCTCTTCTTTCTCATAAGCCGCTTACAAAGAATAACGGGAAAGAGCTTAGGACTATAGGCATTGAAACTATAGTTTTGCCTTTGATTGTTGCAATTATTAATATTATCGTTTATGCAGGAGTAAGGCATCCGCTTGAGGCTTTCGAGCTTGAGGTATACGAGCTTGTGCTAGGTATCTTTCTCATTCAGACTTCTTATGTAATTGACTATGCAACAGAAAAGATTGAGGCTGGTCATAAGTATCATGCGATGTGCAATAAGCTAAAAGAAGAAAATCCTAAGCTTTACTACCAGATTGAGAGAGAAATAGAAGAGGAGGAATAATATGAAATATGTATTTATCAACGGCAAGGTATTAACAGGACATGAAAACATGGTTCCTGAGGAGAAGGTAATCTTTGTTGAAAACGGAGTAATCTCCAAGATAGAAGATTACGGTGCAGGAACTGCAGGTTATAAAGTAATAGATCTTGGCGGAAAATATATTATGCCAGGCCTTATTAATATGCATATTCATATTCCAGCAAGTGGAAAGCCAAAGAAGGGTAAGACTAATTACGATGCCCTTGCTAAGCTCTTAAAGTTTGGAGTAGTTAGAGCCGTTATTAAAAAGATGTGCGCTTCCTATATTCAGGACGAGCTTTTATCCGGAACTACAACAGTAAGAGCTGTTGGAGGCGTTTTGGATTTTGATACAGATCTTAGAGATAAGATTAATGATGGAAAGGCCTTGGGTCCTAGAATCCTTGCAGCAAACTATGCAATTTCAGTTCCAGGAGGTCATATGACAGGAACTGTTGCTCTTCCAGCTCATAGTGTAGAAGAAGCAGTGCAGATGGTAGAGGACCTTGATAAGTATAAACCAGATCACATTAAGCTCATGATTACAGGAGGCGTTTTAGATGCCGTTGTTCCAGGAGAACCTGGCGTACTTAAGATGCCACCAGAATACGTAAAGGCTGCTTGCGATAAGGCTCACGAGCTTGGCTATAAGGTTGCTGCTCACGTTGAGAGCAATGAAGGTATGGTTGTCGCTCTTAAAAACGGAGTAGATACCATTGAACATGGTGGAAAGTCTTCCGAAGAAACTACAGCGCTATTTAAGGAAAAGGGTGCTGCTCTTATTTCTACAATTTCGCCAGCACTTCCATTTGCAGTAATGGATCAGGCTGTTACAGGACTTAGCGATACAGACCTTATCAATGGTAAGGCATTGTATGAAAATATCATTGATGGTGTAAAGGCTGCTCTTGCTGCTGGAATCCCAGTTGGACTTGGAACAGATGTTGGTTGTCCATATATAACCCATTACAATATGTGGAGAGAGCTCGTGTTCTACACAAAGTGCTGCAATGTATCAAATGCATTTGCTCTTTATAGTGCAACACTGCTTAATGCAACTATTGCTGGTATTGATAAGATTACAGGCTCTATTGATATGGGTAAGTCTGCAGACCTTATTGTTACAGAAGGAAACCCACTTGAGGATCTTCATACTTTAAGAGATGTAAAGATGGTTATGTTTAAGGGCAAGATGATTGACAACTCTAAGCTTAAGAAGATGCCTGAAGTTGAAAAAGCATTAGATCTTGTTGAAAGCAGAATTTAGCTGGCTTATAGCAATATAGAAATGAAAGAAATAGTTATAGAAGTCAATGACGCTGGTCAGCGTCTTGATCGCTTCTTAAAAAAATATCTATGTAACCTTCCTCTTTCTGGTGTATATAAGTGCATTAGAAAAGATATTAAGGTGAATGGCAAGAGAGAAAAAGAAGAATACATGCTCAAAGAAGGAGACATTCTTTCTTTGTATGTTTCTGATTTAGATTTTGATGCCTGGACAAAAAAGAAGGAAAGACGAAAGGCTAAAAGACAATTTACTATTGCCTATGAGGATGATGATATGATGGTAGTCTGCAAGCCTTTTGGTCTGTTGGTGCATGGCGACAAGACTGAGAAAAAGGATACTCTTGCAAATCAGGTTGTAGACTATCTCATTGAAGAAGGCTCGTATAATCCAAGAGAGAAAACCTTTGTTCCTTCTCCTGTTCATAGGCTTGATAGAAATACTACAGGGCTTGTTGTGTTTGGAAAAACAGCAGAATCGCTTAGGGAGCTTTCTGCAATGTTTAGAGAAGAACATAGCAGTAGAATCCACAAGTATTATTACACCATAGTGCATGGGCAGCTCAAAGAAGAAATGCATCTTAAGAACAAGCTTCTAAAGGATGAGGAAAGAAATAAGGGTATAGTTCTTAAAGAAGATGATCCAAGAGGCAAATACATAGAAACTATTGTAAGGCCTATATATGCTGCAAAGAATTATTCTTTGGTCGAGGTGGAGCTTGTTACAGGCAGAAGCCATCAGATAAGGGCTCATCTTGCAAGCATTAAGCACCCTCTTGTTGGAGACACAAAATACGGTGGAAAAGAGATTAGCTCAAAGCAGGGCACTTGGAGTCTTGGGAGAACTACTCAGGCTCTTCATGCAGCTAGGCTGATAATAGATGATAAAGAATTCACTGCGCCTCTTCCTATTGCATGGCGCAGTATGCAAATAGATTTGTTAGGAGATGAAATCATAAAATGAGTGAGAATTTAAAGGAATGGATTAAAGATATAGTAATTGCTGTTGTAATTGCTGTTGTAGTTCTGCAGTTTATAATGCCAACAGTAGTTTGCGAGCATTCAATGGAGGAGAGCTTCCATGAGCATGATTACCTTTTTGTTAGCAAGATGGCATATAAGCTTGGTGGAGATCCAAAGTATGGAGATGTAATTGTATTTCAAAGCGATATTCCAAACGGAAATAGCGGAAAGAATAAGCTTCTAATAAAAAGAGTTATTGGAGTTCCTGGAGATAAAATTTATATCGATGGTCAGACAGTGTATCTAAATGGTAAGGCTCTTGATGAGCCTTACACTAAGGACGGCTATACGGCAACATACATGGATGAAGTGACCGTTCCAGAAAATGCTCTATTTGTAATGGGAGATAACAGACAAAATAGTGCAGACAGCAGAGATGTTGTTAATGTTGGTTTTGTTGAAATGGAAAGAGTAAAAGGCAAAGTATTCTTAAGACTTTTCCCAATTAAGGATTTTGGCGGAGTTTATAAAAATATAGACAGGGATATTAATAAATAATATAATGGCAATTGCTAAACTTATTGAAAACAACAAGAAGGCTCGTCATGATTATTTCTTTGATGATATTTATGAATGTGGCATAGAGCTTACCGGCACAGAGATTAAATCTATTAGGGCCGGTGGGGTTTCTTTGCGTGATTCATATGCAAAGATAGAAAAGGGTGAGGTGTTTGTTTTCAATATGCATATTGCACCTTATGATAAAGGGAACAGATTTAATTCTGAGCCACTCAGGCCTAAAAAGCTTCTTCTTCATAAGCAAGAGATTAGAAAGCTATCAAATATTGTTATGCAAAAGGGCGTAACTTTGATTCCGTCTCAGGTTTATCTTAATGAGAAGGGCAGGGCAAAATTAGACCTTGCTGTTGCAAGGGGTAAAAAGTTATACGACAAGAGAGAAGATATTGCGCGCCGCGATGCAAAAAGAGAAGAGGAACGCAGTATGAAAAATCATTAGAATGGGGGCGTAAAGGTTTCGACGGGGGTAGAAAAATTAAGTAAGCGAGCCGCTGTTGACCCAGTCAGCGTTAAAAAGAGTCAAAACAAAAGAAACGCTAATAATAATAGCAAACTCGCATTTGCAGCTTAGTCTGCATTAGCGGCCAAGAGTTGCCGCACGCGCGTCAACCTATGTTTACCTGTAGGCATAGGATCGGACGTCGACTATACAGGAAACCTGGCTTAAAGTTCTCGGTATAAGTCAGGGCTTACGAGATAGGATAATAATCGTCGCGATAGTGGGCCGATTATTACCCGAAAACTAAACTGCTATCTGCGCTCGGAGAAAGCTTGGTGGCTTTGCTTTCGGACGTGAGTTCGATTCTCACCGCCTTCACCAAATAAGGCAGTAGATTTTGATAGAAAATCTGCTGCCGTTTTTCTTTACGGCTGATTGAACAAATGTTCTTTTGGTGATATAATTAACGTATA
>JAKSSJ010000017.1 GCA_024403215.1 Clostridia bacterium | reverse complement strand
TTTGGTTCTAGAACCTTTTCTTTTTCCTGAACCTTCATTAAGCCTTGTGCTACTGCATAGTCTACCGCAGATTCTCTTAGAGCCTTCTTAAGAGCCTGTGGGTCTCTTGCGAGCTGCTGGAGTTCATCAATACCCTTATCCTGAACTACATCAATGAAGATTGGATTTTTTAGAACCTTCCTTACGCTTGCAGTAAATTGTTCTGGAGTTTGTGGCTCTTGATTTGTTTTAGCATATAAGAATCTTGTAGCGTTCTCTGCAATCGTCTGTCTATACTTTGACTTATGAATAGACTCAATACGTAGATTTACAATATCTTGAATCTCAGATATCTGATTAAGTCTGTTATGTCCAAAGTTAGTATAGAACTTATTTGATTGACGCTTAGTAACATAAGCATCACAAGCAGACGCAAGTTCTGTATAGCATGTTAAAAGCTTACTCTCTGAAGTTGTTTCAGGATTCTGCATAGCCGTTATTGTTTTATTTAGCTTACTAATAACAGACTTGTACAAATCAGAGTTTCTATGATACCATGCGTCCTGCTTAAGCAAGTCACGTTTCATATCATTAAAGGTATCTTCAAACCTTGCCTTAGAATTTTGATTAAACTTTATCTGTTTAATTTGATTCTTTTTAGCAGCAAGATTTTGAGGATTTTGCGGAGCAACATTAAGCTCATCTTCTTCAGCGCTCGCTTCAATTATAGCCTTGTAGTACTCCTGCTCATCAATATTGAATCTTTCAGATTCAATCTTTTCCATATCAACATGCCAGGACTGAATACTTTCATCTTTTAAGGCTGCTCCAACTTGTCTAAATGTCAGAGAGTTCTCATATTCTTCAAGAATATTCTCCTTTGCAAAATTCTTGAGCTCCTCTTCTGTTTTACCTTCAAGATTATCGCTGAAGTCCTCATTCTTAGATATTACTCCATCATTAATATTGAATGCTTTTTTGCAATATTGAATTAATGCAAGATCATCACTGCATACTATCTTGCCATTATCATTTGCAACAACAGCTTTAAGGAAGTTACTATCTCTTGCAATATGTCTAACCAAATTAGCACAAGCATTAGATCCAAGTTTAGCAAGATTTTTAAGCTCAGGCGAATAAAGACCCTTATTATCAGCAATAACCTTATCTAAAGCAAGCTTTTGAACAACGATATTATTAACAATTTCAGTACCATTATCGAGAATGATATTCTTAAGATCCTTTAGATCTTCTTCAGTTGAAATTACGCTATCGAGTTTCCTCTCATACTCATCTAATTTACGCTGAATCTCTTTCTGAACCTTATTGTGGTCCTTAACAACCTTAGACTGCAAAAGCTTATTATACAGCTTAGGATCAGGAATGTCTGTTGGAAGTTTAGCAGCATCAAACTTTCCTGTCAGGAACTTTTGATACTTTGCAAGACCTTCGTTAGATACAGAAATGCTTGGCTTTCCTACCTTGTTATTAACCTCGTATACTTCAAGTGCAGTAAATAATGCAGCACCATCTGTTGTAAGTTTGGAGGTTTCTTTATCAATAAGTCTTTCGTATATTGATTTGCCGCCCTTTGCGTCATTAATAATATTGCCAAGCACTTCTGATGCTTTGCCTGCCAGGCTAACAGCACCGCTTGCAATCTGACCATTAACGCGTACATGCTCATCAAAGGCATTTTTAAGTATGGAGAGTTCGTTAATTAAATCTTCACCTTTTAGTGGGTCTTCAAGAAGCTCTTTAGCCCTCGTTTCATTTTGAAGCTTTAGCTGATATTCAGGGCTTCTTTCATAGAGTGTTTTCTCGCGAGCAGCAATGATGTTTTTAACATCATTCAAACTTAATTTCTTTAAGAAATTTGCATTAGCTTCAAAAACCTTTCTATCAAACTTCTCTTTCTTGTATGAATCAACGATATCTGATAATGCAAGGTTTTGATCCCTCAACATTTTACCTGCTGAGGACTTATCATTATACTTAATATCTAATGAGCCATTGTTTACACTGACAGAAACAAGTTCATTGAAAATTTTGCGCATTGCAAATTCATTTGTAACTGTTCTTTGTTTTTCATTTACAAGCGACTGGAATACAGAAAATCCGCCTTCAATATCCTTACTTAGATCCGTAGAATTCCTTGTTATAGCATTTGCTATAGTAGTAAGCTCATATGCAGGAGCTTTTAGAGTTTTATTCTCAAGACGTTCGCGTATTTCATCACAAATATACTGTTCAGCCTTAAGTCTAAGCTGCATCTCATCCTTATTGTTAAGAATTGATTGATCAAAGTTCTCACCAAACTCGGCTAATTCCTTAGCCTGTCTCTTTTCCTCCGCTATTTTCTCTTGCGCTCTCTTCTCTTCAGCAAGTCTCTCTAATTCAGCTTTGTGTGCCTTGTATTCATCTGTCTGCACAATACCTTTATTTAGAGCGTCAATATGCTTCTCAATATTTTTTGGCAGAGAGTTAAATATATCGGAATAAAGCTTGATTCCAAAATCTTCGTTTTGATTGCTTGTTTGGTCAATCTTTGCTATAAACTGCTTATCTACCTTATCTCTTTCTTCACCAGCCTGCTTTGCATTTTCAAAATCATATTTTTCGAATGCATTATCTTTTACAACATCATTTACAAGATTAATTGCAGTCTGAATGTTTTTGAAACGGCTATTAGCATGGCGAATTCTTCTTTCACCACGGGTAACATTTGCTGGAAGAACAGTGATATATGTAAGATCTTTAGATAAGTCTGTTGCAATTTTATTGTGGCCAAACTCTCCGAATTCTCCAATAAAATCATCCAGGCTTCTAATACCATCTTTAAGCATTTTTTGATAATGCTGTCCACCAAGAGGAAGAGCCTGCTTTAATGTATTTCTTACCTGTATTGCTTGATCTCTTAATGCAAACTTTTCTTCAGTACGACGTTCTTTGCTTTCCTGTGGATTTTCTACGCCAAACATGTAATATACATTGTCCTTGGTGGTGTAGAAAATATTACCCTCATTCTTTATTGTTGCTAATTCATTTTCAAGCTTATCAATTTCGTTATTAATATTGAATGAGTTTGGATTTTTCAAATACTCATCGTAGTTATTGTTGATATTACTGAAAAGACGCATAGTAATATAATCAAGGCTAGGAGTATACTGAACTCCGCTTTGATCCACTAAACCTTTTTCTATATCTTTAAACTTTGAGTCCTTATATTTGGTATACAAATCTACAGCGCTATTTACAACATACTGAATGCCTGGGTTTTGTATAGCTTTTAAGTTTTCTATTCTTTCTGGATCAAGTGCACGAGACTTAATATTCTCAAATGCATTTTCAATAAACTCATCCTCAGTTAAAGTCTTTTGCTCTGTCTGAGGGAGCATAATATCATTAAACGAGAGTATAACATCTTCTTTTGTATACTCTTTGCGTTTTTCAGTAAGATCCTTAGTAACAGTTTCAACTAAAGCGTTGTAGTCTACCTGGGCATTAGAATCTTGATCAGGAAGCTGCATCGTATTCTTATAAAGCCTTCTGCAAGCCTCCATAGTAACAAACTCTTTAGTTGGTTTGCCTGACTCATCATATAAATATGACAGACCATCTTTTCCGCTAATAATAACGTCTTTAAAGTCTTCGTAATATTTTTTTGTTACTTCAAGAACAGGCCTGATAGCATCAATTGCCGGCTTTATATTCTCATTATCACTATTAAGACACTCATCAATAGTGCGCAGTGCTCCATCAACAGGCTTTATAAGCTCAGTTGATCTTCTAAAGCTTACTAATCTCTTTGGAAGCTCGTAAACCTTCTCAGGCTGCACCTTTTCTGCCTTCACAGACTTTCTAGTATGAACTTTTACCTTAGGATGCGTTCCCCTATGCAGTTTTCTTCTCTGCAGACCCGCCTCTTTATTCTGTTCCTGAGGTGGAGAAATTGTATTAAGAAGAGCAGTTGCATTAAATTTCTTAGCTGTAATGCCAACATTAATCTGGCGAGGATCTACATCTTCTCCAAGATCATTTTCGGCCTCGTCATATTCATCAGCTTCGTCTTCCTCAATCATAGCGAGGTCCTTATTAGCATTAGAAAATCTTGATTCAATACTCAATTTAACCTTTTGAGTATCCATATCAAGCTTCTTTTGCATCGCCTCCTTGTATAGTCTCTGCCTTTCTTGTTCAGAAAGATTGAAGACTTTTACTGACATATCATTTGATAATTCGGATAAAGTATCAAGTTGTGGAGGCTCTTTTGCAGCATTAGGGTCCAGCTTTGCGCCCCAATTTGTTGAAGGGCCTTTTACCACATTCTTCTTCTTTTTAGGATTTTCTTCTTTCTTCTTTGCAGCCTGAAGCTTTTCTACTTCAGATGCAATCTTTTCGTTCTTCTGTGCTGATTCATTTACTGATAAATCATCTTTTAAGACTTCAAGATTTTCCAGTGTAATAGAATATGCATTATCTGCCCTGCTGACGCTGGACATATCTGATCTTGTAGAAACAAAGCTCCTAATACTCTGAACAGCCTTTGACTGACGTGACTGTCTTGTGGAACGGCTGGCAACATCAGAACCGCCTTGCTTAACTTGGAATTTCTTTGCCTCTGCACGAGCCTTTTTAACTATTAATGACTTTTCAGAACTCTTATAGTTCTCCTGCAGTTTAATCAAGAGTTCGCTAAGACCAAGGCTTTGTCCAACCTTGTAGCTCTTGGAAATCATAGCGCTCTTTGAAATGCCTTCAATTCCTTTTTTCTTAAACTGTAAATCGATATCAGGTCCTAATGGTTGATCTGGATCTTTTATGCAATCTTTAATAAACTCAGTCTCATTTGTTCTAGACACTTCAACTGCAGCAAGCATTTGATCTAATTCGTTTAATTCTTTAACGAACTCGTTAACATGCTCCTTAATTCTCTTTAGGTTTCCAGGCTGAGGTCCGTTATATAGTCTTTCCACAGCTATTGGAGAAAAATGCTGCATTGTATATGGAGCTTTAATATTCTTCATATCAGGGTTTCTGTTTCCCTTATCCTGCAGCAGTGATCCTAAGATTACCTGTCCAAATGGGCTATCATATGGTGCATTAAATTGTAAATATGATCTTACTGCATTAATGTTAGATCTCTGCTTTTGAATTTCATAAAGAGACAACATGTCTGAGGAGATAGGTCTTAAGCCATCACCAAGCTGCTCATAGAACTTTCTAAGCGCTTTGCTATTTCCTGCACAGAATGAAAGATCATAATCCTGAACAAAACTGAGCATGGAAGACTTAAGCTTTTGATTGTATGCTGACGAACTAATAGTATTAATTTGTGCATTAGAAATAGGAGCCTTACTAAATTGATCAAAGGCTACATTAAATTCTTCCAGATTCTTTGCGGCAACAATGCTATCAGGTCTTCTTACAACATTATTGCTCTTAATTAAACTATCAAAATACTTTGCAGGGTTTAATGAGCAAGTAAGCTCTTCACTTGTAAGAGGACGCACATCATTACCATATTGAGCAGCCATCTTTAGATGGGACTCAATGTAATGACGTCTTACATATATGCTATCAAATACTCTTTTAACATCTTCATTATCAATTGGCTTTTTACCAATTGAGCTATCGTCCTTAGTAAGATCGTTTGTACGATGATCAAATAGTGCATCATGAAGCTCATAATTAAGCTTTATCAAGTCAACATTAGCAAGGTATAAATTACTTACAGCCCTGCCCATATTACGTTCCTTTGGTGATAACGTGGAAATCTCTCTAAACTGAGGAAGGTCTAGAGTAAGCATAGCATCATTAACAAGCTTAGATGCAGCGTAAAGAGCGTGGTCATTTTGGGTATGCTGCATTGCATACTTTCCAGCCACTCTAACAACGTTTTCCAAAGCTTCAACAACTGCACGCTTGTCTGAAAGCTGAGTCAGATTTCCCATTGCAAAACGTGCCATCTGTCTTGCCTTTGGTACAGCAAGCAATGGTATATTAGCACTTCTTCTATTATCTCCGCTTGCTGTATGAGTAAAGAAGGTGTCAACCATTACATCAAATTCATTATCAGGTAACACATTCTTCTTCTTTGGAAGCGGATTAAATGTATTTTCAAGGTCACTATATGTTTGTTCATATGTTGAACCAAGAACATCAGGTCTAAAGAAGCAGCCTGCAACAATAGCGCTTACGGCTTCTTGAGGCAGGTTTGTTTGATCTTTTAAATCTGCTAGACTGATGCTATTAATAAGATTCCTATTATCTACAAATTCCTGATCCTCTGTTGGAACGAATTCGTTATTTTCTGTAGCTGAATTTCTTCCCAATAGCTTTGTGTTTAATGGAGCTATACCGCCACCAGCAGAAGGGGCAAAAACATTGTTCAGAAAATCAAATGTATCTTCAACATTAAAACTTGAAGCACTATTAGTAGCAAGAACCTTATCAAGCTCATTAAGTCTATGTCTAACAGTGTTTTCAGGATGATTGTCTTTTGTCTTTACATCAAGTAAAACTGCAATGTTATAAAGAAGCTGACGATTGTATTCTAAGTTATCCTCAAGTTCTTTCTCTGATAATGTGCCATCCTCATCAACTGTTGGTTTACACTTGGATAAATAGTATCCCTCAAACTCATTGCAAAGGCTATCGTTTTCGCCAGCAATCTGATTTATTATTCTTTCAGCATCAGGATCATTCCAGATGTTTTCCTTATCCAAGGCTTCAATATCGCCGCCCTTAGCCGCAACATATCTTGCCCTAAATACAAGCTGCTGAATAGCAGAAAAAGATGTGTATGTACCCTTTTCAAAACGAGTATCGTTTTCTTCTATAACAACACCTTGTTGCTGAGACTCATCAGGTTCTTCAAAGAAAACTACCTCTTCTTCCTCATTTATTATGTTTTGATTTACGCCTCTGCCAACAATTGTCCTTAAATCATAATTTGAATTTAAAGGAATCTGAACAAACAGATTAAGCGTGTTGTCGTTCTGAACACTTTGTGTATCTCTGTTATTCTGAATGTTAGGATTTTTAGGTGCCATAATATACCTCTCTAATTACTCCATCAAGCCTACTGAACTAATGTAAATGTATGCTTATCCCAAACTACCGATCCGCCGTTTACTGTTAAACTACCCTTCCCACCGGCGGTCTTTTCCATCTCCCCGTTTTTATATGTTTCAAGTGTTGATTTATCATAAGAAAGCTTTGAGCCGCTTTCCTTTGCTAACATTGTCCAAAGCTTTTGCTCTGTTTCATTATATGTGAAGATTGTAACCTGCACTGCGGTATCTGAAACAGGTATAATTGACATAGAATAATTATCACTGCTTGAGTATGTTCCCAAAAGCTTTTCAAACACAGATCCACTCTTATACTCGCAGATTTGTTTTCTGTATCCGCCACTAAGTACATCAAATTGGCTCCAGTCAAGCACGCCATTATCATATACAATGTACGCATATTGATAATTATTAAATACAAATCTTACACTGTTTGTAAAATCATTTTGTGATGTGGAAATTGTTATATAGCCATCCTCATCTACAATTGGATCCTCGTCAAATTCATCATGCGCAAGATTAATGCTTGTGTCTGCTGAAGATCTTACGCAGTAATATGTATCATCAATCTTGTAAATATATTGAGCAATCTTTCCATCTATTACGCTAAACTTTTCTTCTGTAGCGCCAGCAACGGTTTTAATATTTGAGCCGACTTCCTTGTTGATTTCTTCAACGCTTGCTTTTGCGTCTCCTAAATCTTTAGGTTCTGCTTTTTCTGGCTCATCAAGAAACTGAGCCATATATTCCTCTTTAAACTCATATTCGTCTGTATCTATATCAGCTTTTGCATAAACATCTAATATCTCATTGTCCCCAATTACGCCAAGATATTGTTCTAGAGAATCATCAGCAAAATAGTCTATTGATGAAACCTCATCAATCTGGTCATCTGCAATCTTTACAACTACAAAAAACTCATCATTTTTAGAATTTGTAACCGTCTGAAGGTATACATTTTCAACGATAGTAGTCCCAACACATGCGAAACCCTTTTTAAAAATTGCATTTAGCGTATTAAGATTTTCTGCAGGAAGTACTGCAGAAGTTTTTGCGCCATTGCTATTGTCACAAGCAACAAAGCAAAGTAGCATTGCTAATACTAAAAAGATGGATAGAATCTTTTTCATTATTTATTTCCCCCTAAAGTGCTTAAATATAATAGTAGTTAATAATATATTCTACAGTATTTTGGGAGATTTTTCAAGAATTTCACAAATATTTAGCCCTATTTTTCCTTCTAATTTCAAGTATTGCAAGGCGGAAATAATTCTATATAATATATGGATATGAAAAAACTATTGAAGATTATTTGCATATTGGCAGTTATTGGTGCCCTGGTATTTGCCGTTTTGGTAGTACTGGACAATAATTCTAGTGCGCCAAAGCATGCAATTAGGGCCCAGGTGGCAGAACAAGGGGAAAAAGAGCCGGGCTTGGACGAGAAACAGCCGGAAAAGGAACCTGAAAAGCAGCCTGAAGTAGACCCAGAGCCTGCCAAGGAGCCTGAAAAACAGCCGGCGGCGGAGCCAAAGCCTGAGAAGCATCCTGCAAAAGATCCAGAAAAGCAGCCACAGGCGGAGCCAAAGCCTGAGAAGCAGCCTGAAAAGCAACCGGAACCGGAAAAACAGCCCGAACCAGAAAAGCAGCCGGAAAAGCAGGCTGAGACAGAACTAAGAGATGTAAGGATTGCTTACCTGAAAAAGTACAACAAAACCCTGACTACCGAGGAGGCTGGCGAGATAGTTGATACTTTTGAAAGTTTTGCAAAGGATAGAGATTATATAGATACAGAAGTTCTAATCGGTCTTTCAAGATTTGAAAGCAATTTTAGAGCAGATAATGGAACAAATTACATTGGACTATTGCAGGTTTCTGCAAAATACGGTGAGGCAGCAGGATACACTGTAGAGCAGCTAAAAACACCTTACTACAATGTTAAATATGCAATGGAAATCTTAGATGACCTTAATAACAAGCTTGATGGGGATCTTTGCTTAATATTGACAGGGTATAACACAGGTTACTATGCACTAAAAAACAAACTCGATAATAACCTAGAAATATCAACCTCGTTCTACGATAAAGTAATGACTTACGCAAATCAAGTAAGAGAGCAAGAGGAAGCAATTAATTAATAAAAAAGAAGCCTTTCGGCTTCTTTTTTATTGTCTCTTTTTTCCTTTAAAAATGCTCTTTCTAAACAGTATTATGTTTAAAACAATAAAGTAAGCTACACAAATTATCAGTGTCAGGACGGTTTTCTCTGGCGCAAGATTTGCAAATAGCATCATCGGAACACCAAATACCATTGCAATAAAGTTTTGGAATACAAGGTTGTCAGATGCTGGACTTTCAAACGCAGGATCAATCTCTCTAAGAAGAATAATACCAGTACTTGCAGTGCCTGTTAACATTCCGTACATAGTAAGGAACTGCTCATGTACATAACCAGGGAACATTTTTTTAGCAATAAACAAATTGTATTTATAAGTAATTATTGCACCGCCAAGGCCCATGATAATGATTACTCCCCAGTATCTTTCCAAGGTTGAAAGACGAATAGCAGCAACACCTGCAACTATCATAAGGTCGTAGAAGAAATTGCTAAGTCTTGTCATAAGGAAGTTATTGATAAACTGCTTTCTTACTATTCTCTTTAAGCGAAGACGATTTAAAACATATTTAACAAGTGTTGTGCAAAGAACAGCAATAAGGAAGTTGAATCCATAAACAATAGATCTTGCACCAGGTGCAAGGCTTCCTATTACAAACATGATTAAATACGTCAGAAGATAAGTTCCGCCAATGAAAGCAAACTGTACAGTAATCTTATCAAGACTGTCTTGCATAGGGATTTCATTTTTTGATTGAATCTGCGAATACTCAATCTTCTCTCCCTTTATATGCTGAACATTAATTTTGCCGCGCTTCTTTTGAATATTGATGTATAAAACGCCGCCAAGAGCAGCACTAATAAATCCTAAGGCAGCAATTGTAAGTCCAAAGCTTTTTCCTCCATCAAAGCCCCACATCTCCTCATATACACCGCCAAAGTTTAGAGCCTGTCCAGTACCCTGTCCATAACCAAATGGAAGCAGAGCACCCGCTGCTGGGAAGAAGCCTTCTACCACCTTTGCAGCAATGATGGAGACTGCAAGTCCAAAGATGGCTTGAATGATATAGGTTGCAACAGTAGTAATTCCAGTATTAAAAATCTCCCCTTGCCTTTCCTTTGAGAACACACCTTCAGTAGTCTTAAAGGTTGCCGCAATAAAGCCAAGCGCCAAGGAGTGATAAGTTATCGTTTCTAAAACAGCTGTTCCATTGCCGCCAAAGAAAGGCTGATCAAACATAACATTGCCGGTGACTACCTTATACGTACTGGATATGATAATCAGAATTACCCCACCAATAACAGATGTTGGTATCATCGTAGCCTGAAGGAATGGTAAAACCTTCTTTAGAACATTCCCAATTATTAAACTAATCAGAAGCACACCCACTAAATTAATTAGGCCCCATACTTCATAATCCCAGAAATTCGACATTTTGATCGCCTCTCTTAATATTATTATACCTAGTATAAATATTCAGATACTTAAGTGCATTAAATCTTTTGTTGCCACTAAACTGATAAACCATATCTTTATGATAAACGTTTAGCTTATTCCTTCCAAGAACTGCAATACCACTTATGTCGTCGAACATAAGCGTAAGGAATTCCTCTTTATCATTTTCAAAAACAATCTTATTTCCGTATAGCTTTGATTTAATATTCTTATACAAAGGATCTTTTCTTTCGTATAAAATTACTTTTGAAATATTTGTTTCATCAACAAATATTGGGCTATCAGTTAGCTTTGTTACATCAGTTTTGTTAACAAAGTCCTTTTGAAAATCATACCAGTCTGCCGCAAACTTAAATGAATGTTCATATCCTATGCCGCAGATGGTTTTATCCTCTCCGTATAAAGATTTCTTATTGCATTTTTTGCACCAGAACTCATTTCCATTGCTTTCAAATTGCGAGAATCCGCAATCTGGGCAAACGTAAATCATTCTCTCTATATATTCCGAACGCTTTTCAGACTTATAGCTTCCAGCTACGTTTTCCTTAACATCAAGTCCTTCTACAATAAGCTGATAGATTTCTTCGTTTGATAAGGACTCTAATTCTTCCTTAGAAATTTCTTTATAAACGTAAGCTCTATTTTCTCCAGCTCTTGCTTTATCACTCCATCTTGGTTCAACGCCATAGCCACCTTCTATTCTAAACAGAAGAACAGGTATGCCAAGCTTTTTTGCAAGGCCGGCTATTGAAGGATTGATATATTCTGTGCGTCCGCTATATGTTCTATTTCCTTCGGGTGCAATTGCAAGACTTCCGCCTTCTTTAACAACCTTCAGGCAAGCCCTTAAAGCTCCGATATCAACCGTTGATTTTTTAATTGGTACAGGACCAAGAAAATAGCAAAGGAGCTTAGACGTAAATCCGTTTGAAAAAATATCTTCTGTTGCAAGAAAGTAAATATGCTTCTTAAACGAATATTCAACAAAGAATTGATCATAAGGTGTTTGATGATTGTACAAGATAAGATATTGACCATCGTAATCATAATGCTCAATTCTTGTATTGTACTTAGACATTGCTATTGGTTCGTAAATTTTACCAATAGTATTCCTAAATACCTGATGTCTTTTACTTATCCAATTACTTTTTCTTTGCTCTTTCATAGAATTCAGCAGTAGCTGTAAAGATAACATCACCACTGGAATTAAGTGCTGTCTCAAGTGAGTCTTGGATTACTCCAATGATAAATCCAACCGCAACAACCTCCATTGCAACATCGTTACTAATTCCCATAAGCGAGCAAGCCATAGGAATAAGAAGAAGTGATCCACCAGCAACACCAGATGCTCCGCAAGCTCCGAGTGTAGAAATAATGCTGAGCACAATTGCAAGTGGAAGAGGAATTGTCATTCCAAGAGTATTTGCTGCTGCAAGTGACATGATTGTAATGGTTATAGCAGCGCCATCCATATTTACTGTAGAACCAAGAGGAATGGATACTGAGTAGAAATCCTTATCAAGTCCAAGCTCTTCGCAAAGCTGCATGTTAACAGGAATATTAGCAGCAGAGCTTCTTGTAAAGAATGCTGGTATACCGCTTTGCTTAATGCATCTTAATACTAGTGGATAAGGATTCTTTTTAAGCAAGATTGCCACAATAATAGGATTGATTATAAATGCCACAAAGAGCATTGTCCCAACAAGCAGTGCAATAAGCTGTGCATAATTTGCGAATATTGAAAGTCCGTTTGTTGAAATATTTGTGAACATGATTCCAAGAATACCAATAGGAGCAAACTGGATTACCCAAGTTACAACCTTAGATACTGCATCTGCAAATTCTTTAATCATGTTAATTGTCTGTTCTTTAGCTGTAAGCTTGAGCGCAAATCCTAAAACTATAGCCCAGAATAAAATTCCAAGATAGTTTGCGTCAGCAATAGCTGAAATAGGATTTTGTACAAGCTTCAAAAGAAGTGATGAGAACACTTCTGCAAGTCCTCCAGGTGCGCTGCCACTTGCTGCTTCTGCAAGCATGACAGTTACAGGGAAAATTTTGCTTGCAATTACTGCACAAATTGCAGCGGCAAAGGTTGAGCATATGTATAGAACAACTACTGTCTTAAATCTAGAGCCTATTCCAGAGCCAGATCCTGAAATTGCAGAACATACAAGTACCGCAACAAGAACTGGAGCTATAGCTTTTAATGCACCAATAAATATGGAACCTAAAATGCCAATAAAGCTAGCACCAGGACATACAAGTCCAAGCACAGCTCCTATTACAAGGCCAATAACTATTTTTAAGATGAGACTACTGCTCGTCCACGCTTTGACTAACTTCTTCATTTAATGTTTTCCTCTCCTCTTTTGCTTTCTTGTTAAGAATAATATAGCTAACTAAAGATACTACAATTACACACGCAGAAAGAAGCTTTGCCTGTCTTAAAGAACCTATCATAAGACTGTCTGTTCTTAATCCTTCAACAAAGAATCTTTCCAAGGAATATAACATTCCGTAAAGGCATGTAATCTGCCAATCAAATTTCTGGTGTCCCTTTGAGCTAAACCACAAAAGGAAGATGAATAAAAGGAAACACCAAATTGATTCGTATAAAAACGTTGGATGAACCCACTTACCATCAGCAAATATTGCCCATGGAAGATCAGTCTCAACGCCGTGAGCCTCTGAGTTAAAATAGTTTCCCCATCTTGCAATAGCCTGCGCAAGCGGAAGACTAACAACTGCAAGATCTATCCACTTTGCAACTGGCTCCTTCCACTTCTTTAAAAGAAGAAGTGCAAGTCCAAAGCCCCCTATTATTGCTCCATGTATTGCAAGACCGCCGCCTCTAAAATCAAAAATTTTATCCAGATGGTCTTTATAAAAGCTCCATTCGAATAAAACATAATAAAGCCTTGCACAAATCATTCCTGACGGAACACAACACAAGATTAGATCATATATTCTTTCCGTGTTAAGTCCTCTATTCTTGGCTCTGATAAACAGCAACACAAAACCGAGGACAACACCAGTCGCCATTGTGATTCCGTACCACATAATATCAAAGTTTCCAATTGTAAATGCTACCGGATTTGGAACCGGAAGCCATCCTTTTGTCATAATTCTCGTCTTCCCTCCATAGCCTTTGAAAGAGTAACTTCATCGGCATATTCAAGATCTCCGCCAACCGGAAGTCCGTGAGCAATTCTTGTAACCTTAATTCCTGCAGGCTTAACAAGCTTTGCAATATACATTGCAGTTGCCTCACCTTCTATTGTTGGATTTGTTGCAAGTATCAATTCTTTTACATCTTCATTTTGAAGACGCACAATCAAAGATCTTAAATTAATATCTTCTGGTCCTATTCCATCCATAGGTGAAATAGCACCATTCAAAACATGATATAATCCGTTATACTCTTTAATTCTTTCCATTGCAGAAACATCCTTTGGACTTTCCACAACACAAATTGTTGATTTATCTCTTGTTGTATCAGAGCATACATCACAGATATCTTTATCTGTAAGATTACCGCAGACACTGCAATACCTCATATTAGTCTTTGCATCCATAATGGCATCAGAAAGTTCTTTTGCCTCAGAATCAGACAAAGAAAGAATATGAAAAGCAAGCCTTTGAGCCGACTTTCCGCCAATCCCTGGAAGCTTAGATAGTTCCGATATTAATCTATTAAGAGGTTTTGCATAGTACTTCATTTAGAATCCAAATCCGCCTGTAACTGTGCTCATCTTAGCCTGTGATAGTTCTTCCATCTGTCTCATTGCTTCATTTGTTGCAGCAACAATTAAGTCCTGAAGCATCTCTGCATCATCAAGAACATCTGGATTGATATTAATAGAAACCATCTCATGCTTTCCATTAACCTTTACTGTTACAGCACCGCCACCAGCTCCAGCTTCTGTTTCCATTGCTTCAATCTCTGCCTGAGCAGCCTGAAGCCTTGCTTGCATAGCCTGAATCTGCTGCATCTGCTGTGCTTGTCCTACCTTTGGCTTTTTTCCAGCCTTCATTCCTTTTCCCATTACACTAATTCTCCATATAAACTAAAAGTTTGAGCTTTAATTATCTTTATATCTGCAATAGTCCCAATTAGATTTTCCGGTCCAACAAAATCTACTGTCATATTGCTTTCTGTTCTTCCAGTAAGCACATCCTTATTTGTCTTACTTGGACCTTCAACCAATACCTTTAGAACCTTGTCTTGATACTGCTTTGATTTTTCTTCTTGTATCTCGTGAATTGTATCAACAAGTCTATTGAAACGCTCGTGCTTTACATCTTCAGGTACCTGGTCCTCCATCTTCTCTGCAGGAGTACCTTTCCTTATTGAATATATAAAAGTAAACGCGCTATCATATCTTACTCTTCTTACAAGATCTAAAGTCCCTTCAAAATCTTCTTCTGTTTCTCCAGGGAAACCAACTATGATATCCGTGGAAATTGCAATATCCGGGCAAGATGCTCTTAACTTATCAATCTTATCAAAGTACCAAGCTCTATCGTAATGCCTGTTCATCTTTTTTAAAATCTCGTCCGACCCACTTTGAACAGGAAGATGAATCTGTTTGCAAAGGGTTTTAAGCTCTCCAAAGCAAGCAATAAGATCATCTGAAATATCCTTTGGATGAGAGGTCATAAACCTAAGTCTTTCAAGACCTTCTATCTTATCTATCTTTCTTAAAAGAGCCGCAAAATCTACTCCGCCCTCATCTGCATTGTAGGTTCCTTCTACGCTCTTAGCTTTGCCGTAAGAGTTTACGTTCTGACCAAGAAGAGTAATCTCCTTACATCCGTTTGCAACAAGACATTTAATTTCAGAAATAATATCTTCTGGATTTCTGCTTCTTTCTCTGCCTCTTGTATAAGGAACAATGCAGTAAGTACAGAAATTATTGCAGCCCTGCATTATGCTGACGTAAGATTTAAACGGATAAGTTCTTTTCTGAGGAAGCCCTTCTGCAATCGGCGCAGCATCTTCCCAAACGTCTACAAGCTTTTGATGTTCATCTCTTACGTTCTTAAAAAGCCTCGGGAACTCAGCAATATTATGAGTTCCAAACACAAGATCAACCCAAGGATATTTAGCTTTTAATGTATCAATTATGTGTTGCTGCTGCATCATACATCCGCAAACTGCAACTATTCTTCCTGGATGATTCTCATGAGGATTTTTAAGCTGGCCTAAAACTCCAAAGAAATGCTTATCAGCATTCTCTCTTACGCTGCAGGTGTTTAATATACAAACGTCAGCTTTTTTGAAATTTTCTTCGTACTCATAGCCAAGCTCTTCAAGCATGCCAGCAAGAGTTTCGCTGTCTCGCTCGTTCATTTGGCAACCAAATGTAACAACGTTATATGTCAATTATTCTTCCTTCTCTCCTCTGTTTCTAAACACGAATTTAATTGACGTGCCCTCAAAACCATAGGAATCTCTAATCTTGTTTTCTAAATATCTTGCATATGAGAAATGCATCAGTTCTCTATCGTTAACAGAGAAAGAGAACAGTGGTGGCTTAACTCCGATTTGTGCTGCAAAGTATATTTTAAGTCTCTTGCCCTTATCAACAGGAGTTGGGTTCATCATAACAGCGTCTTCAACAAGCGCATTAAGCTGACCTGTAGAAATTCTAAGGGCTCTATTCTCTGCAACAGCTTTTGCAGTATCAATTACAGGAAGAAGCCTCTGTCCTTTGATTGCAGAAGTAAACATTACAGGAGCATAAGACATGAAAGCAAGTTCTCCTTTGATCTTCCTTTCCATATCCCTCATAGTATTGGTTTCCTTTGCAACAAGATCCCACTTGTTTACAACAACTATGATGCCCTTTCCTGATTCATGAGCAATACCAACAATCTTTTTATCCTGCTCTGCGAGCCCTTCAGTTGCGTCTATTACCATAATAGCAACATCACAACGCTCAATTGCTGCAAGCGAGCGAATTACAGAAAACTTTTCAACCTCGTCTGTAACCTTGCTACGTCTTCTTATACCAGCAGTATCGATTAAAGTATATTTCTGTCCGTCTTTTTCAAACGGAGTATCTATTGAGTCTCTTGTAGTTCCAGCAATGTCTGAAACTATAACTCTTTCCTCTCCAAGAAAAGCATTTATGATTGAAGATTTACCAACATTCGGTCTTCCTATGATGGCACTTTTGATATCGTCTTCGTCATCTGGCTCACAGGCATCCACAGGAAGCTTAGAAAAGACTTCGTCTAAAAGATCACCAAGCCCAAGCATGTTAGTAGAAGAAATTGCAAAAGGCTCGCCAAGACCAAGCTCGTAAAAATCGTAAAAATCTTCTGGCATTTTGGAAGTATCTATCTTATTTGCAACCAAAATGACATCCTTATTCTTGCGAATAAGCATTTCGGCCACTTCCCTATCTGCATTTGTAACGCCGTTTCTGCCGTCCACCATAAAGAGTATGACATCGGCCATATCCATTGCAATTTCAGCCTGCGCACGCATTTGGGATGGTATTACTTCCTGATTTTCAGGCTCTATTCCGCCTGTATCAATAAGAAAAAAATGCTTATTTCTCCACTCTGCATCCGAAATAATCCTATCTCTTGTTACGCCAGGGGTATCTTCTACAATTGATACTCTGCTGCCCACTATTTTGTTGAAAAACGTTGATTTTCCAACGTTTGGACGCCCTACAACGGCTACGATTGGCTTGCTCATATGCCTATTTTTCTCCTTTGCATAGATAATTTATTATACCATAAATCCACTATATTATATAGC
>JAKSSJ010000016.1 GCA_024403215.1 Clostridia bacterium | reverse complement strand
TTGCCGGCGCGCGACCCACCACAAACCGCCGCTTTTCCGCCATTTGTGGGGGCTTGCCGGCGCGCGACCCACCACAAACCGCCGCTTTTCCGCCATTTGTGGGGGCTTACAGGCTCGCGACCCACCACAAATCGCCGCTTTTTCATCATTTGTGGGGGCTTGCCGGCTTGCAACCCACCACAAATCGCAGACTTTTCCCTATTTGTGGGGGCTTACAGGTTCGCGACCCACCACAAATCGCTGCATTCCCGTCATTTGTGGGGGCTTGCCGGTTCATCGCCCCTAAAAGGCTACAAAAAGCATAAAAAAAGAAGACACCCAAATGGATATCTTCTCTTTTGTCTTTGTGATTGAAAGAATCGTTCTCGGATTAACGCTTTGAGAATTGTGAAGCTCTACGAGCCTTCTTAAGACCTGGCTTCATTCTTTCCTTCATTCTCTGGTCTCTTGTCAGATAGCCAGCAGCCTTAAGTGCAGCTCTGTTTTCTGGATCTGCAACGCAAAGTGCTCTTGCTACGCCATGACGAAGTGCGCCAGACTGACCAGATGTACCGCCACCTGTTACTGTAGCAATAACATCAAACTTTTCTGCAGCTCCTACAAGCTGAAGAGGTCTTCTAACTTCTGCCTTGAGAAGTTCAAGTCCGCCGAAATATTCATCGAGAGACTTCTTATTAACTGTGATATTGCCCTTACCTGGTACAAGACGAACTCTTGCAACGGAGGACTTTCTTCTGCCTGTTCCGGCATATGCTTTTGTTGCCATCTAAGTTACCTCCTAATTAAAAGTTCCATACTTCAGGCTTTTGTGCTTCATGCTTATGGTTAGCATCTGCATAAACCTTAAGTTTCTTGTACATCTGTCTTCCGAGAGGTCCCTTTGGCATCATGTCCTTAACTGCATGTCTAATAACCTGTGTAGAGTCCTTAGCCATCATTTCGTTGAAGGATAATTCCTTGAGTCCACCTGGATATCCAGAGTGATGTTTGTAAATCTTGTCTGTTCCCTTCTTACCTGTAACCTGAATCTTGTCAGAGTTGATTACGATTACATAATCTCCTGTGTCAAGGAATGGTGTGTAAGTTGGCTTCTTCTTTCCTCTGAGAATCATAGCAGCTTCTGTGCAAAGTCTACCAAGTGTCTTGCCCTCGCAGTCGAGGATCCACCACTTTCTTTCGATTTCAGAAGGTTTTGCAATGTATGACATTTTATACCTCCTTGTCTACTTGCTTGCCTTTCGGCAACACGTTCGGCGCCTACTCTGATGTCAATGTCCTTCCATCATTTTCAGCACTGATAAATTTATTATCTGCATCCTGGGTGCAAGCGAAAATTACGCCTTTAGCCAGTGACGCACCGTCCATTGTACTAAAACTAATGGCATTTGTCAATAAGATTTGCTCGAGCCTTAAGCTGCCCGAGCCTCAAGCCGTCCCGAGCCTTAAGCCCTGGCGAGCCTACATTTCATCCAGCATTGCGACCCTTACGTCGTGTCTGCCGTGCTCCTCTTCTGTATCGAGCCAAATATCTACGAGCTTAATGCCCTCTTCTATGCTGAGAATTCTGCCCCCGAGGCTAACCATATTGGCATGGTTGTGCTTTTTAGCCATTTCGGCCATAAATGGGGTTACTAGCTCTGCGCAGCGAATGCCATGGACCTTATTAGCGGCAATTCCAATGCCGATTCCTGTGCCGCAGCAGACAATGCCCAAAGGAGCCTTGCCCGAGGCTACGTATTCAGCACATTTTTTGCCAAATTCTGGATAGTTTACGGATTCTTCGCTGTTTGTCCCAAGATCATCAATTTCAAAGCCGCGCTCTATAAGGTGGGCCTTAATTGCATTTTTGAGTTCAAATCCGCCATGATCAGACGCCATTGCAATCTTCATTTTGTCTCCTTTTATAATTACTAAACTGAATTATTTTGGCTGCCTATCGGCAGCCAAAACCACTTTCTACAATTCTATAATGTTATAAGCAGCAGCTTTTAAAACTCTGTTCATCACTGAAAAATGAAGTGAAACATTTTCAGAATCACCCGAAACTCCAAAGCCGTTTTCTGCGCCATCAAATTCTGCGCCATCAAAAACCGTGGCAACAATTAAATCTGCTCCCTCTTCATCTGCTTTTCTGATGTCCGCATAAAAGCTCTTTGCACTTGGCTCAACAAGCACAATCTTTTTTCCTGCCATCATTTCTTTTTCAATATATGCCTCGACCTTGCACATAAATGTTTCTTTGCTGTCATCCTTAGACCCTTGCAATAAAACCATTTCTGCTTTTGGCGCATAGTGCTTGTACTTCATGCCTGGGGCCATTGGATGAAAATCTTTATCATCTCCTGCATTGCCCTTTGCATCAAGCGTAGGCTTTTTTAAAAGTGCCTCGTCGTAAGCAACTTCAAGTCCTGTAACATCGGAAATCATTTCCGGAGTAACAAGACCTGGTCTTAATATTTTTATAACGCCTTCCTTCAAATCTAAAAGGCTAATTACTGTCGATTCTATTCCACCCCAAGATGCTGCGCCGCAAATTATTCCATCAATCTTTGAATCAAGATCGTGCTTAACATGTTCCCACGTTGTTGGCGATGGATAACCAGAAGTATTTGCCGAAGGCCCCGATACTAAAGTGCCCGAGTATTCAATAAACTTTAAAGTCCATTCATCCTTTGGCATTCTTATTGCAATCGTATCAAGCCCGCCCGTTGTTTCCTTTGGAACATCAGACAATTTGGGAAGTATCATTGTAAGCGGTCCCGGCCAAAATGCATTTGCAAGCTTTCTAACAACTGTGCCCAAAGAATTTTCAGAAGCTTCATCATCCAGCAATTCCTTTGGTGCGAGCCTATATAAATCGGAAAACTTTGCAATATGAACAATTAACGGATTATCCGATGGTCTGCCCTTTGCAGCATAAGCCTTCTTTGCAGCATCCTTATTAAAAGCATCTGCTCCAAGACCATAAACTGTTTCTGTTGGAAAAGCAACAAGGCCGCCATTTGCTAAAACCTTGGCAGCACTTCTTATTTCCTCTTCAGTTGTTTTGTATAATATTGTTTTCACTTATACTTCAATACCGTACAGCTTAACTTAATAAATAATACGGGCCGCGCGCCAGCGCGGCCCAGCGTTATTATATCTCTACTTTAAGAATATTTTTCTTACCCTTCTTTAAGATGATGTAACCATCTTTAAAATCATCTTTGGTAAGAACAAGCTTTGTGTTTGTTACCTTCTCATCATTAAGAGTAAGTCCGCCTTGCTCAATAGTTCTAAAGCCTTCTCCATTGGATGGAACCATACCAAGCTGTTTGATAAGATTTACAATACCAATTCCTTCTGCTGGCATCTCAATCTTTTTAGATGGCATGTTCTCAACGCTTCCACCACCAAATGCAGCTCTTGCCATCTCCTGAGCCTTTAATGCTTTTTCATCACCATGAACAAGTCTTGTTACTTCATAAGCAAGAACTTCCTTTGCATGGTTAATCTCTTCTCCTGGAAGTGATGCAAGGCGCTTAACCTCTTCCATAGGAAGGAAGGTAAGCATTCTAAGACATTTCTCAACATCTGCATCTTCAACATTTCTCCAGTACTGATAGAAATCATAAACAGAGCACTTATCTTCTCTGAGCCAGAGTGCACCCTTTTGGGTCTTACCCATTTTCTTACCTTCTGAGTTTGTAAGAAGAGCAAAGGTCATTCCGTAGTAAGTATCTTTTCCGAGCAGTCTTCTTGAAAGATCTCTGCCGCCTAAGATATTGCTCCACTGATCATTTCCACCAAACTGAATCTTGCAGTCGATATCTCTTGCGAGGCAATAGAAATCGTAAGACTGAAGAAGCATGTAGTTAAACTCAAGGAATGAAAGACCTTTCTCCATTCTCTGCTTGAAGCATTCTGCTCTAAGCATATCGTTAACGGAGAATTTAGATCCTATATCTCTCATGAATTCAAGATAGTTTACATTCAAAAGCCAATCTGCATTGTTTACGCAAATAGCCTTTCCTGGTTCTGGAACTTTGTTCTGTCCGCCCTTTCCAAGAACGCCTTCACCTTTGATGTGCTTCCATTCTTCATCGAATTCAAGGAAGTTATCAAACAGCTGCTTAAACTTGTTGCAGTTCTCTTGAATTGTTTCTGGTGTCATCATGGTTCTCATATCTGATCTTCCTGATGGATCACCAATCATAGTTGTGCCGCCACCAATAAGTACTACTGGTGTGTGACCATATTTTTGCATGTACATCATGATGATGACTTGCATAAAGTGACCAACGTGCAAACAATCTGCTGTTGCATCAAAGCCAATGTAAAACTTTATCTTCTCTTTTCCAAGAAGCTCTCTAATGCCTTCATCATCTGTTGTTTGTTCTATAAAGCCTCTTTCTTTGAGGACATCATAAACATTATCGTATTTTGAAACGTTATCTGGGATCTTAAACATTTTATTACCTACTTTGTTCCGTAAATTCTGTCGCCTGCATCTCCAAGTCCTGGGAGGATGTAAGCATGATCATTGAGCTGTCTATCTTTTGCTGCGATATAAATATCTACATCTGGGTGAGCCTTTTCAATTGCTTCAATTCCGTCTGGTGCAGCGATGAGGCACATAAACTTAATATTCTTTGCGCCATTCTTTTTTACTTCGTTAATTGCTTCAACAGCAGATCCGCCTGTAGCAAGCATTGGATCTACGATGAATACCTGACGCTTACCAATGTCTTCTGGCAGCTTGCAATAATATGGAACCGGAAGATGTGTTGTAGGATCTCTAAACAAACCTACAAATCCAACCTTTGCATTTGGAATAAGAGAAAGCATTCCATCTACAAAGCCAAGTCCAGCTCTTAAAATTGGAACGATTGCAATGTCTTCACCATCGAGCATCTTTACCATTGTTCTTTCAAGAGGTGTTTCAATCTCTACTTCCTTTGTTGGAAGCTCTCTGGTTGCTTCGTATGTCATGAGAGTTGCTATTTCAGTTACGAGTTGTCTGAAATCTTTTGTTGTTGTCTTCTTGTCACGAAGAAGAGCAACCTTGTGCTGAATTAGTGGATGATCAAATACATATACTTTACTCATGTTAGTCCTCCTAAGACATATATAAATTTATTTATTAACTATTTATTAGCCATTGATGTTTTTCATTTTCTCGGCTTGCTCTGATGTGATGAGCGCATCGATTATTTCATCCATGTCGCCATCAATAAAATCATCAAGCTTATACATAGTGTAAGAGATTCTATGATCTGTTACTCTTCCCTGCGGGAAGTTATATGTTCTAATTCTTTCTGATCTATCACCAGAACCTACAAGGCTCTTTCTTTCTGCAGCTTGTTCATCATGTTGCTTTTGAAGCATAGCTGCGTAGATTCTTGATTTAAGTTCTACAAAAGCCTTCTCTTTATTCTTAAGCTGAGATTTTTCATCCTGGCACTGAACAACTACTCCTGTTGGTATGTGAGTAAGTCTTACAGCAGAGTCTGTCATGTTAATGTACTGTCCGCCGTGACCCGATGCTCTATAGGTATCAACTCTGATATCTTCCCACTTAAGATCTATCTCAACATCCTCGACCTCTGGCATAATAGCGATAGTTGCTGCGGATGTGTGAATTCTTCCTGCGCTTTCTGTTTCAGGAACACGCTGTACTCTGTGCACGCCTGATTCAAATTTAAGTCTTGAATAAGCACCCTTTCCTACTATTCTCATTACAGCTTCCTTAACACCGCCGATGCCTGTGTCGTTCATGCTTGTAATCTGAGTTTTATATCCGTGGCGCTCTGCGTATCTTTGATACATTCTAAGAAGGTCCGAACCAAACAGTGCAGCTTCTTCTCCGCCTGTTCCTGCTCTTACTTCTAATATTACGTTCTTATCATCGTTAGGATCTTTTGGCAGAAGCTCTATCTTGAGTTCTTCTGTTAGACGCTCTAAGCTTTCGTTAAGCTCTGAAAGCTCCATCTTTGCCATCTCTCTCATTTCATCATCAATTGATGAATCATCTAAAAGCTCAAGAGCTGACTTTTTATCTTCCTCTGCCTTTTTGTACTCCTTATACTTTTTAACGACTGGTTCCATGTCGCCCATTTCGCGCATAAGCTTTTGCCATCTTGATTGATCAGCAATTACTTCTGGGTCTGCAACCATCATTGAGAGCTCGTCGTACTTTTGTAAAATGAAATCGAGTTTTTTAAACATTTTTGTTTCCTACTGTATACTTTTCAAAGTTTTTAGCAAATCTTGATGCAAGGTCTTCTGCCTTCTTGTTCCACTCACTTACATCATTATATGTATTTCTTGGATCTAAGATATTTGTATCAACACCTTTAAGACTTGTTGGAACTTCTAAATCAAAATACGGAATCTTTTTTGTTTCGGCTTTATTAATGTCCCCGTTTAATATTGCATCAATTATGCCTCTTGTATCTTTGATAGAAATTCTCTTGCCTGTTCCGTTCCAGCCAGTGTTTACAAGATATGCTTTCGCTCCGGCCTTTTCCATTTTCTTAAGAAGCTCTTCTGCATACTTTGTTGGGTGAAGCTCTAAAAATGCCTGACCAAAACAAGCTGAGAATGTTGGAGTTGGCTCTGTGATTCCTCTTTCTGTTCCTGCAAGCTTTGCAGTAAAGCCTGAGAGGAAATAGTATTTCGTTTGCTCAGGCGTAAGAATAGAAACTGGTGGCAAAACGCCAAACGCATCTGCAGAAAGAAAGATTACGCTTTTAGCATCTGGTGCCGCAGAAATTGGTCTTACAATATTTTTAATATGATCAATTGGATAAGAAACTCTAGTGTTTTCTGTTACGCTCTTATCTGCAAAATCAATTTTGCCCTCGCTATCTACTGTAACGTTTTCAAGAAGAGCATTCTTCTTTATTGCGTTATATATATCTGGCTCGGAATCTTTATCAAGGTTAATTACCTTTGCATAGCAACCGCCCTCAAAATTAAATATTCCGTTGTCGTCCCAGCCGTGCTCGTCGTCTCCAACAAGCAGTCTGTTTGGATCTGTAGAAAGAGTTGTCTTTCCTGTTCCTGAAAGTCCAAAGAAGATTGCAGTGTTCTTTCCATCAAGATCTGTGTTTGCAGAGCAATGCATAGATGCAATTCCCTTAAGCGGCAGATAGTAGTTCATCATTGAGAACATTCCCTTTTTCATTTCACCGCCGTACCAGGTGTTTAAGATAACCTGTTCTCTTGATGTAATGTTAAACACTACTGCAGTCTCTGAATTAAGCCCGAGCTCTTTATAGTTAGTAACCTTTGCTTTTGATGCTGTATATACAACAAAGTCAGGCTTAAAGTTCTCTAGCTCTTCCTCGCTTGGCTTAATAAACATATTAAGTACAAAGTGAGCCTGCCAAGCAACCTCCATAATAAATCTTATGGCCATTCTGGTATCTTTATTTGCTCCGCAAAATGCATCGACAACATAAAGATCCTTTCCAGAAAGCTCTTCTTTAGCCAGCGTTTTAACTGCTTCCCAGGTTGCCTTACTTGCTGGGTGATTATCGTTTGGATATTCCTTTGAATCCCACCAAACAGTATCCTTGGAGTTTTCATCCATAACAATGAATTTATCCTTAGGCGATCTGCCGGTATAAATTCCTGTCATAACATTAACTGCCCCAAGCTCTGTTAAATAGCCTTTGTCAAAACCGGTGAGCTTTTCATCTAGCTCAGCTTTATACAGCTCCTCGTAGGAAGGATTGCGCTTAATGCTTTTAACATTTTTTAAACCATATTGTTCTAAATTAAGAGTTGCCATAGACTTCTTCTTCCTTATTATATATAAATTAAATAATTATATCACAGATTGCACCTCTTTTGGAAAAATGGTATATTATTGGCATGAGAATTAATAAATACATCGCACAAGCCGGCATTGCCTCTAGAAGAAAGGCTGACGAGCTCATTGCAGATGGAAAAGTTAAGATTAACGGTGCAGTTCTAAGAGAACCTGGCTACGATGTAGCCGAAACTGACGTTGTTGAGGTTTTGGGCCAAACCCTAGTTGGCAGGGAAGACTATGTTTATTATGCCCTAAATAAGCCTGCTGGCTACGTTACCACCATGTCCGATGAGAAGGGCAGACCAACCGTTGCGAGCCTTATGACAGACGTTACCGCAAGGGTTTTTCCGGTTGGACGCCTAGACTATGACAGCAACGGACTAATCATCATGACCAATGACGGTGCCCTTTCTCAGCAAATTTCGCACCCAAAACACGCTGTAGTTAAGACCTATATAGCAACTGTAAACGGCTGCCTAAGCCGAGATCAGCTCTGGGCTTTAAGAAACGGCGTTGAAATTGAAATTAAGCAGGGAAACAGGCTAGTAATGTACAAAACCAAACCTGCCTTTATTGAAGCCATCAAAACAGGACCAAATCAATCGGTCTATGAAGTTAAGATTTCCGAGGGTAAGAACCGCCAAATTAGAAAAATGTTCCAAACCCAGGGTCTTAAGGTTCTAGAACTCACAAGCACTGCTATTGGCGAGATAAAACGTGGCAGCACACACGAAGGCGGTTATAGGAAACTTACAAAAAATGAAATCGAATATCTTAAGAATTTGTCATGTGGATAATTATTTGAATTCTGTGGAAAACTTGTGGGTTGACAAATCAAAAAAGAACTAAAAACCTTGGAATTCCAAGGTTTTTGTTTTGCACCATTTATCCACAGGCTTGTGTGTATAAATATATCTATGCATATGGTAAATAGTGAGAAAAAAGAAAACGACCTTGAAATTTCAAGGTCGTTTTTATTGTGGATAACTTGTTGATAAGTATTTATTCAAGCCCCTAGATTTACATAATATTTGTCTGCAGAAATTGTATTAAATTTCTGTTTGCTCGCCGTTAACATCCATGGCTATTTGGTCTGCCAATGGAGTATCCAGCTCTGGATCTTCTTCTGTGATGAGCTCGTCAATTTCCTCAATTTCTGGGAGCTCTTTTAGGCTCTCAAAACCGAAAAGTCTTAAGAATTCCTTGGTTGTGCCATAAAGATAAGGCCTTCCAATGGCATTGCTTCTTCCAAGCTCCTCAACCAGGCCCTTAAGCATGAGGCCCTCTAGCACCCTATCAGATCTAATGCCCCTTATGCTTTCAATCTGAGCCTTTGTTACAGGCTGTTTGTAGGCGATAATAGCAAGAACCTCAAGTGATGACTGGGAAAGCTTCCTTGTTCTTACAGGGGTGCAAAGCCTTTGAATGTAGTCATCATTTTCAGGATTTGTGCAAAGCTGAAAACTCTTATCTATTTCTCTAAGGCAAAGTCCACTGCCCTTTTCTTCATAATCCTCTTGCAGCTCTCTAAAATACTGCAGGGCCTCTGATGTTGGTATATCAAAAAGATCTGCAACAACCTTTGCCTCTAATGGGTCGCCCCAAACAAAGAGAATTGATTCAATTGCTGATTTGATTTTTTCTTTAGTCATTTTATGCCTCTACTAACTCTGTATCATCTATTGGTTCTGGCTCTACATATTCACCAGGTTCTATTCTTTCAAGATCAATGTCTCCAAAACGCTTCTTCTGCTCAGCTCTTATGCTGTGCTGTCTTAAAAGCTCTAGGATTGACATGAAGGTGATTACTCTGTTGAATGGAGAATCATCGCCTTCTATCATTTCTGAGAATTTAACTTGCTTTTTATTTTTAAAGAAACCAATGATTTGATTTACTTTATTCTCAAGAGTCATCTTTACTCTTGCGATTCTCTCATAAGTTTTATGCATCTCTTCAAGACGCTGCTTTCTTGTGAGGAACGCGAGGAATGCAGAAGCAAAGCTGTCCATGTCGCCCTTTAAGATTTCTTCCGTCTCTCCAGTGTAGGAAGTTAAATCTTCCTGAGGCTTTGATCTCATGTGGCTTGTAAGCTCTGCCTGGTCTGCTAAAAACGATGCCATCTCTTTAAACTGCTTATACTCTAAGATTCTTGCAACGAGTTGTTTTCTTGGATCTTCGAGCTCACCAGTTTCCTCGTCAACAATTTCTCTAGGAAGCAGCATTGCAGACTTAAGCTCTATAAGCTCTGCTGCAAGAACCATAAATTCTTGAGCAACGTTTACATCATGAGCCTTTGCTTCTTCAATGTATTCCAAATATTGAGCTGTAATCTCTGACACCTTTATATCATAGATATTCATCTTGTTGTGTTCAATAAGATACACAAGAAGATCGAATGGTCCTTCAAAGGATGCCAGCTTAACTTTATATCCCATTTTATTTTCCTATACTAAACTCTTTTAGAGCTTTTAATATTCTTTCTGAGGCCTTGCCGTCTCCATAAGGATTTACCGCATTGGCCATCTTATCATAACTTTGTTTGTTATCAAGAAGATCTTTAATATCGTTATAAATATTCTTTCTTTCTACACCAGAAAGCTTAACGGTTCCGGCTTCAACAGCTTCTGGTCTTTCTGTTTCTTTTCTTACTACCAGTACTGGTTTTCCTAGTGCTGGTGCTTCCTCTTGGATTCCGCCAGAATCAGTTACTACAAGGTATGATGCCTGAAGCAGCTTTGTAAACGGCTGATAGGTAAGAGGCTCAATCAAATGAACATTATCAAGACCTCCAAGATATTTATCAGCTGCATCTCTTACGAGCGGATTTAAATGCACAGGATATACTATTTCAACATCCTTATATTCTTTTGCAATATCAGCAAGGGCCTGGAATATATTTGCCATATATTCGCCGAGGTTTTCTCTTCTGTGGCAGGTTACGGATATAAGCTTCTTACCCGATGAAAGAACGCTCCCAAGCTCGCCATCAAAATCATATTTAGTATTTGCAACTTCTAAAAGAGCATCTATTACTGTATTGCCAGTAATATAAATTTTTTCTTCTGCAACATTCTCTCTTAAGAGATTTTCTTTATTTCTAATCGTTGGAGAGAAATGAATATCAGAAAGACGTCCCGTCATCTGTCTATTCATTTCCTCTGGATATGGAGAATACTTATCAAAGGTTCTAAGTCCAGCTTCTACGTGGCCTACTGGAATCTGATGATAGAAAGCAGAAAGTGCAGCGGCAAAGCTTGTTGTTGTATCTCCGTGAACGAGTACAATATCTGGCTTTGCTTCATTAAGCACCTTATCAAGCCCTTCAATTACATCAGATGTAATCATAGAAAGAGTCTGGCCCTTTTTCATTACATTCAAATCGTAGTCTGGCTTAATATTAAAAAGGTCTAAGACCTGATCTAGCATTTCTCTGTGTTGAGCTGTAACGCAAACTATGGTCTCAAAGTATGGATCCTTTTTAAGCGCCTTTACAAGTGGCGCCATTTTAATTGCTTCAGGACGTGTCCCAAAGACTGTCATTACTTTCATTACTTGTTTACTTCCTCTTTGATCTTTGCTTTAAGCTCTGCTCTTTTTTCTTTATTGTTATCTGGGTCCTTCTTATCAACAATTCCTATTCCAAGGAAAATGATAATGAGAAGAAATGCAATGGCAGCAAGTACAACTGCTTCAACGTACAAATTTCTTGTCCAAAGTATTCCAGAGATGCCCATGATTGCACTGATGCAATAAAGAGCAAGCACTGTTCTTCTTTGTCCAAATCCCATTGCCATTATTCTATGATGCAAATGTCCTTTGTCTGCCTGCATGATTGGCTTATGATTTGCAACTCTTCTTACTATTGCAAATGATGTATCAAAGATAGGAAGTGCTAAAACAAGCACAGGGACTATAGTTGAAAACAGCATTGCAGATTTTGAAGGTGCAATTCCAACCAGTGCAACAGATGACATTAAGTATCCAAGAAGCATGGATCCTGCATCACCCATAAAGATTTTTGCAGGATAGAAATTGTAAATTAAAAATCCAAAGCAAGCACCGGCAATTGCAAGCACTATCATCATTGTCTCGTACATGCATTTATAGTATGCAGTATACGCAACAGCAATGCTCGCAATAAAGGTTATGCCTGCAGCAAGGCCATCAAGACCATCAATCAAATTTATTGTATTTGTAATTCCTACTATCCAAACTATTGTTACTATAAAAGCAATCCAGCCTGGAAGATTAATAAAGTTTCTTGTGAAAGGATTTGTAAGACCAGTTACTCTGATATCAGAGAACCACAGAATAACTGCTGCAACAATCTGGCAAGCAAGCTTAAGCTTTGGTGTCATGCCTTTTAAGTCATCAAACAAGCCAACAAGCACAATAAAGCACGAACCAACCAAAAGTCCTATCATTTGCTTTGACAGTGGCATTAGTGCAACAAAGCCTGCTAAAATTCCGCAGAAAATTGCAATACCACCAAAGCGTGGAATTGGATGATTGTGAACTCTTCTATTGTCTTTTGGAATATCCATAGCGCCAATCTTTGGTGCAAGCTTTATTGCTATTGGTGTAGCAATTGCTGTTGCAATAAGAGCTACTATGAATACTATGTATAATTCGCCCATTTATTTATCCTTGTATGGAATAACGTCTACTTGAATTCCGGCTTCCTTCATCATTGCTTCTGCAAGCTCGTCAGGATAGCTTTCTGCGCATACAACTCTTTTGATTCCTGCATTAATAATTAGCTTAGTGCAAATAACGCAAGGCTGTGTTGTGCAATAAACTGTTCCGCCTTCTATGGACTGTCCAAGATTTGCGGCCTGAACTATAGCATTCTGTTCTGCGTGAACTCCTCTGCAAAGCTCGTGTCTTTGTCCTGATGGAACATTCATCTTGGCTCTTAAGCAGCCAACTTCTTCGCAGTGAGCAACACCCTTTGGTGCTCCGTTGTATCCAGATGCCATTACTCTGTTATCTTTTACTATAACAGCGCCTACGCCTCTTCTGATGCAGGTTGATCTTTTTCTAACAAGATCGGCCATCTCCATAAAATATTCATCCCAGCTTGGTCTATTATCCATTTGTATCTCCTGTTATATAAATAAATTTTGCTCTAGTTTAATAAAGTGTTTAATAGAAAACCTCGTCTAAATAAAGGCCCGAAGCAGGCGCTGTGCGCCCTGCGTTGCTTCTGTTTTTTGATTCTATAATATCTTTTACGCTATCCGCTGTCCTTTTTCCAAGGCCAACTTCAACTAGTGTTCCAACTATGATTCTTACCATATTGTAGAGGAAACCATCTCCTTCTATCTTTACGATAAGATATTCATTTTCTTTTTCTATTGTTAGACTGCTTACTGTTCTTACTGTTGTTGAAACCGAATTTCCTCCAGCCGTCTGAAAGCAGGCAAAGTCATGAGTTCCAACTATGTGTTCTGCTGCTTTTTTCATTGCCTCAAGATCTAATGGCTCTCTTACATGAAAGCAGTAGTTCTTTTTAAATATATCAATATCTTTTGTGTTTCTAATTTTGTAGATATAGCGTTTTCCTTTTGAATCGAAGCGTGCATGAAAGCCTTCTGGCATTTCCTTTGCATCTACAATTTCTATATCTGAAATTCCTTCAAGTCTATCATCTGCAAGTGCGGTATTAATTACCTGCGCAAGCTTTTCAATAGGAACCTTTATATCTGCTCTTAGCGTTGCCCTTTGCCCAAGAGCGTGAACACCAGCATCAGTTCTACTTGTTCCCTCAAGCTTAATGTCCATATCAAAATATGAGCTTAAAACTTCTTCCAATCTTCCGCACACTGTTCTCTTGCCGCTTTGTCTTTGCCAGCCAGCGTAATTTGTGCCATCGTATTTGATTGTAAGAAGAATATTTCTCATGATATTAATTCATAATTCCAATTGCATCAAAGTTTGCTTCAAGGAGCAGCTCGCCCTTTGTGTTCATAAGGCCGTACTTACCTGTTGTTGTTCCGTCCTTATATTCTGCAAAGCTTATAATTCCGTTGAGTCCACAAACATAAGGGCAGCTTCCTGCTGGCGCATAAACAGCGTCTATAATGTTTGCCTTGTCATCAATAAGCGCCCAGAAATCTCCGTATCTTACTGCGGCAACGTTATCAAGGAAGGCTGATCCTCCCATGTTAACATCAAAATCAGGGTAGTAAAGCTTTGCAACCTCGTCCCATTTTGATTCGATAAGATAAGTTCCTCTAGTATCTATAAATCCCCAGCTGTCGCCTTCTTTTACGGCTGCAAGGCCGCAGGAGAAAGGATATGCTGCTACATATTTAAATTCTATTGCTATATTTCCTTGTCTATCAAGATAGCCAAAGAAGCCTGTTGAATCGCTCGCAAGATAGAGACCATTATCACAATACTCAATCAAATTATAGTAGCAAGGAATAATGATGTTACCATCAAGATCACAAACACCGTAAAGCATATCTTCATTGGTCATATCTCTTACGATTACTGTTCCGTTGTTATTAAGACTGTAATCGAAAATATCTAGTCCTGCTGGAAGCATTCCTACTACTTCACCAATCTGATCTAGCACGTATGCACTTTGGTAAAGCTCTTTACTTTCAAGCTTTGCTCTTGTATTTCCTTTTTCCTCAAGGAGTGCTGCATTTGTCTTTCTCATTGCAACAGCATTGCCATTCTTAAATGGTGTTGCTGCCATGAAGAAATTTTTGTTTTGATATTTTACTCCACTAGTTTGAGGAAGCTTTGCTGCTGTAATTTGACTAATGCCATCAGATGCAATGTATATCTTTGTTTGCTCGTAACCAGAATCAATAGTAAAGGCCGTGAAGAAATTATAGAAGTGCTTTGATGCCTTAAAGCCAACCTTTCTTGTGTACTCAGACATCAAAACAGAACCATCTCTATTGATGTACTCATATTCATGATATCCATCAATAATTGGTGCGTTATCCTCGTTGAAACAATATGCATACTCATATTGCGGATTGATTACCCAATCTCCGTAAATATTGATGTATCCATACAATCCTGTTTGAGGATCTTTGGCAGGCGCTATCTTTCCGTTATCAGTGCTTGAAACATATTCCCTTGATTCTCCAGCTTTCATCTGAAGCTGTTCCTCAAGGCTTAGGTCTTCAAATCTTACTACAATAGGCTCGCCCGTGTCTTCATCTCTGTCGATTCTTCTAATGCAGGAGGAAAGAGAAAATATCATCACAACTGCAAGAAGGATTGCTAATGTTTTCTTCATGGTCTCGTCTTTATAATTATGGTCTATATGTGGACTTAAGTCCTACGATCTGGTTGAATACTGGCTCGCCATCTTTGGAAAGCTTTGTATCTGCAACATAATATCCGTTTCTAAAGAACTGGAATCTTTCGCCTGGCTTTGCTTCCTTTGTGATTGGCTCTGCCTTTGCTGTAAGTTCAATTCTTGAATTTGGATCAAATTCATTTCTTCCTGTTTCTTCATTTGGATATGCAAGATAACCAAACTGTCTAACAGGAATATCTACTGCTGTTTCTGCATCAATCCAGTGAATTGTTCCTTTAACCTTTCTAGCATCTGCGCCTGGTGTTCCTGATTTTGTTTCTGGATCATAGGTGCAAAGAAGTTCAACAACCTTTCCGTCAGCGTCTTTGATAACCTCGTTGCAGGTTACAAAATATGCGCCCTTAAGTCTTACTTCGTTTCCAGGGAAGAGTCTGAAGTATTTTTTTGCTGGAATTTCCATAAAGTCTTCGCGTTCAACGTAAAGGTGCTTTGAGAAAGGAAGAGTGTGGCTTCCCATCTCTGGAACATTCTGATTGTTTTCTATTGTGCAGGTTTCAGTTTTTCCGTCTTCGTAATTTGTAATTGTAAGCTTGATTGGGTCGAAGATTACAAATCTGCTTTCAACCTTATCTTTAAGATCATCTCTTACAAAGTATTCAAGCTGATCCATTCCAATCTGAGAGTTTGCCTTTGCAACGCCAATTGCATCGCAGAAGTTTCTAAGAGCTTCTGGTGTATAGCCTCTTCTTCTCATTCCTGCAATGGTGCAGAGTCTTGGATCATCAAAGCCTTCTACATCGCCTGTTGCAACAAGAGCTCTAATGTTTCTCTTGCTCATAATGGTGTTAGAAAGATTGAGCTTTGCAAATTCTATTTGCTGTGGTGGTTCTGGCCAATCAAGTGATTTGAGCACCCATTCATAGAATGGTCTATGATCTTCAAACTCTAATGTGCAAAGTGAATGTGTAATTCCTTCGATTGCATCTTCAAGTGGATGAGCAAAGTCATACATTGGATAGATGCACCACTTGTCGCCTGTGTTGTGGTGACTTGTATGAAGCACTCTGTAGATAACAGGGTCTCTCATGTTAATGTTAGGAGATGCCATATCAATTTTTGCTCTGATACACATTACTCCGTCTTCATACTTTCCGTTTTTCATGTCCTCGAAAATCTTAAGAGATTCCTCGGCACTTCTATTTCTATCTGGAGCCTCTTTGCCTGGCTCGGTTAATGTTCCTCTTGTTTCGTGAATTTGTTCTGGTGTCATTTCGCATGCATAAGCAAGCCCACGCTTAATAAGCTCTTGAGCGCATACATACATCTTGTCAAAATAGTTTGACGCATAGTTTAATTTATCCCATTCAAATCCAAGCCACTTTACGTCTTCTTCAATAGAGCCAACAAACTCTTCGTCTTCCTTTGTTGGATTTGTATCATCATAACGAAGATTGCATGTTCCACCATACTTAAGAGCTGTGCCAAAGTTTAAGCATATTGATTTTACGTGGCCAATATGAAGATACCCGTTTGGTTCTGGCGGGAATCTTGTGATTATGTGTCGTGAGTATTTGTGGTCGGCTATATCCTTGTCGATTATGTCGTGTATAAAGTTTCCTTCCATTTTCTGCTACCTTAATATCTCTAATATATAAATAAGTACATAATTAAACACTTTATTTTACCACTAGCGGCCTTTCAAGTCTATATTTTTTGAGCCGAATTGCAAGGTGTGGCGCAGTTAATAAATAGACTTTCTTCACTATTGGGCTGAATTGCAATTCTGGAAACGTCAGCACGCTCTCGCTAACTGGGTCCCCCCAGCGGTTCATCAGCTCTGTCTTCGCCTTTGGCTCGCCAATCGCTGTGAACCGGGACCCCAGATTGCTTCCTTATCCCAGGATTGCCAATTCAGCCCCTAATGCCGCATTTCTTGGTTGGTGGCTCCGGGCCTGCTGGCCTGGGAGGGGCCTCAGGCCCGGCCGCCAAAGCGTGTTCCGCTGCGCGCTCCCGCTTGCTGCCGCTACTTTACGCTGCCTTCGGCAGGATAGGCGGGCAACGGCCTCCGCCACTCTACGAAGTTCCGCCTTCGGCGGGCTCCTTAAGGGGTGCAATCCCCATTCTTCCGCCCATCCGCTGCACCTCGGCCGCCGTGGGCTCCCTTACCCACCACAAATCCGGGAAAAACATGAATTTGTGGGGGAATAACAGAATCAAACCCACCACAAATCCGGCAATAACATGAATTTGTGGGGGAATACCGGAATCAAACCCACCACAAATCCGGGAAAAACATGAAGTTGTGGGGGCATAAAAGAGTCGAACGGAACACAAACCTGGCAC
>JAKSSJ010000015.1 GCA_024403215.1 Clostridia bacterium | reverse complement strand
GTGGTGTGTCGTTCTGGTTGCGTTGCGGGAGAGGTGCAGGGCGGTGTTCGTAATGATAATTATGGAGGGGCGGGGGCTGGAGCGGTGTTTTTAAAAGGACTGTTTGGCGATGATTTTTATCTTGAGCTTCAAGACCAGGGCCTTGAAGAAGAAATAACAGTAAACAAAGGTCTTAAGATGCTATCAAAAGAGCTTGGCATCAAGATGGTAGCAACAAACGATGTTCACTATATAAATCAGCAAGATTCAAAGGCACATGATGTTCTTTTGTGCATAGGAACCAAATGTAACTTATCTGACTCGGATAGAATGCGTTTTCCAAATGATCAGTTCTATCTCAAATCAGAAAAGGAAATGAGAGATATTTTTGCTGATGTTCCAGAGGCGATAGATAATACTCAAGAGATTGTAGACAAATGTAATTTTGCATTTGTTTATGGACAGTATCATATTCCAAAGTTTAAGATCCCAGATAATTTTTCATCTGAGAATCAGTACTTTGAATATTTGTGCTGGTCTGGACTTGAGCATAGATACGGAACCACAGAGCCAAGACCATCGTCTGCAAGAAAGTATGCAGACAATCTTCCAGAAAACATGGAGGATCTTGCAAAGACCGTATCAGAAGAGCTTAAAGATAGAGCGAGATATGAGATAACAACTATTGAGAAAATGGGCTATGTAGGCTACTTCCTCATTGTATGGGACTTTGTAAACTATGCAAAGGGAGAAGGCATAATGGTAGGACCAGGAAGAGGTTCTGCTGCAGGCTCTATAGTTGCTTACTCTATGGAAATAACAGATATTGATCCAATAAGGTTCAATCTGATTTTTGAGCGTTTCCTTAATATAGAGCGTGTATCAATGCCAGATATTGATATGGACTTTTGCATTGAAAGACGTGGAGAAGTAATTGATTACGTTAAGCGCCAATATGGTTACGATAACGTATCACAGATTTCAACCTTTGGTACATTAAAGGCAAGAGCTGTATTTAAAGACGTTGCTAAAGTTTTAGAGCTTCCATATCAGCAGAGCCTAGATATTGCAAAGATGATACCAGAAGATCTTAAGGTAACACTTGAGTCTTCTATAAAAGACAGTCCTGATTTTAGAGAGCAATATGAAAACGATGAAAAGGTTCATCAAATAGTTGAGACAGGTAAAATACTTGAGGGACTTGCAAGACACGTATCTACTCATGCAGCCGGCGTTGTAATTTCATCGGACCCAGTTGATGAGTTTGTTCCTTTGATACTTTCAGAAAAGGATGGAAAGTCGCTTGCAACCCAGTTTACTATGACTGAAATAGAGCATCTTGGACTTCTTAAAATGGACTTTTTAGGTCTTAGAAACTTAACAGCAATTCAAGATTGCCTTAGATTGATTAAAAAGGACACAGGAGAGGATATAGACCTTCACAGCATTCCATATGATGAGTCAGAAGTATATAAGCTGATTGCATCAGGAAATACCATTGGCGTGTTCCAGCTTGAATCTGGTGGCATGACATCCTTTATGAAGGATCTTCAGCCGGACTGCCTAGAAGACCTTATAGCCGGAATCTCTTTATATAGACCTGGTCCTATGGATTCTATTCCAACCTATATTGAATGTAAGAAGAATCCAGAGAATGTTAAGTATCTTGTTCCAGAGCTCGAGCCAATACTTTCTCCAACCTATGGATGCATTGTATATCAAGAGCAGGTAATGGAAATTGTAAGAAAGCTTGGCGGTTATTCTTACGGAAGAGCGGACCTGGTGCGCCGTGCTATGTCTAAAAAGAAGGCTGATGTAATGGCAAAGGAAAGGGAGTACTTTGTTCATGGTAAGCTAAATGACGATGGCAGCGTTGATGTTCCTGGCTGCGTAAAAAACGGAATACCAGAAGATGCGGCTAATACTATCTTTGATGAGATGACAAGCTTTGCAGCTTATGCATTTAATAAGTCTCACGCTGCAGCTTATGCTGTTGTAGCATATCAAACAGCTTGGCTTAAATATCATTATCCTGCACAGTTTATGGCATCACTTATGACTTATCCAGGAAGCCCAGATGCAGTGGCAGGCCTCATAAGAAATGCAAATGAAATGGGAATAGAAGTGCTTCCTCCAGATGTGAATAAATCTGAAAAGCATTTCAATACAGAGGACGGAAAAATTAGATATGGTCTTCTTGGTATAAAACATGTAGGAGAAGGCGTCGTTGATGAAATCTTAGAAGCTAGAAAGAGAAAGATGCCAACGGATATCTTTGAATTCATGGATAATGTTGATATTCATGCGATGAATAAGACTGCTCTAGAATCTCTTATCAAGGCTGGTGCTTTTGACTGCTTCCCAGGAAATAAAGCAGAGAAAATTGCAAGCCTTCCTGATGTTATAGCAGCGGCTCAAGAGAATGCAAAGAACGCACTCTCTGGCCAGCTTAGCCTCTTTGCTATGGGAGATGAACCTGGCATTAAGCTTGAAAGAAAGCTTCTTCCTACAAATGAGTATAGTCCAAAGGATTTGATGCAGATGGAAAAGGAGATGCTCGGCATTTATCTTACAGCTCATCCTTTAGATGAAGTAGAAGAGGATATTAAAAAGATAATAGATATTGATACAGAAAAGCTCTTTGATCCAGAAACAAAAGGTCTTTCAGAAAAGAAGAGCTATACCATGGCTGGTCTTATAACTGCCAAAAAGCAGCTGATAACTAAGAAAGGCCAGATGATGGCATTTATAACTGTAGAGGATCTTTATGGAAGCCTGGAGGTAATAGTCTTCCCTAAGACCTACTCTCTTGATAGAGCCTTTGTTGAAGAAGACAATGTTGTTGTTATTAAGGGCAAGCTTGATTTAAAGGAAGAGGGAAATCCAAAGATGCTTGCAGATAGGGTAGTGCTTCTTTCTGATTATACAGGCTCGCTTCCAAAAGCAAAGGATGCTGCAGCTGAAAAGCCAAGAGAAGAGCTTCCTATGATTAAGATTGTTATTCCTGATTCTTATGACGATGAAGCAGGCCTTAATGAATTTAAGAAGATTGCAAAAGAGCATCTTGGCGATATGCCAGTTGCAATCATGGTTGCAAAGACAGGTAATAAGTATAGATTGAATTATGATCTTTGGGTAGACCCTTGTGATGAATTTTTTAATAAGGTTTATGCAAAGTTTGGCGATGATTGTTTGAGGTGACAAAAGATGAAAAGGATAGGCGTTTTAACAAGCGGCGGAGATTCCCCTGGAATGAATGCTTGCATTAGAGCTGTAGTAAGAAGTGCTATAAGTAGTGGCTATGAAGTATATGGAATAAAAAGAGGATATGAAGGCCTTATAGATGGTGATATAGAAAAATTAGTAACATCTTCTGTTGCTGATATTATCCATAGGGGCGGTACTATTCTTCAAACAGCACGGTCTGAAAGATTTATGACTGAAGATGGATTAAATAAAGCCATTGAGAGCCTAAAGAAATGTGAGATCGACAAGCTTGTTGTAATTGGAGGAGATGGCTCATTAAGAGGTGCTAAAAAATTGGCTGAAATGGGTATCAGCGTTGTTGGTCTTCCAGGAACAATTGACAACGATCTTGCTTATACCGATATGACCATAGGCTTTGATACAGCCGTTAATACTGCTTTACATGCAATCGGTAATATTAGAGACACATCATCTTCTCATGGAAGAATTACTATTATAGAAGTAATGGGCAGAGCCTGCGGAGACATTGCTTTGTATGCAGGTCTTGCAGGAGGAGCAGAAACTATACTGGTTCCAGAAGTAGATACAGATGTAGATGAGATGTGTCAAAAGCTTATAACAGGCATGCACAGAGGCAAAAAGCATAGTCTCATAGTAAGAGCAGAAGGCGTAAAGATTTCATCTGAAGATCTTGCAAAGCTCATATATGAAAAAACAGGTCTTGAAACCAAGGTTGTGGTTCTTGGCTACATACAAAGAGGTGGAAGCCCAACTGCAATTGATAGGATACTCGCATCAAGAATGGGAATACATGCAGTGGAGCTTTTGAATGAGGAAAATGTACATAAAGCTGTTGGAATAAGAGGTGATGATATATTCTCCATGGATATAGATGAAGCTCTTAATGCAAATAAATCTAATCACGTTGATTTTATGAAGTACTGCGACATTTTATGCTAGGAAGGTTTCGTCATGAAAAAGGTTATTAAAGTTTTAGCGTGGATAGTTGGAATCATTGTTCTTTTATGGGCTATTCTTATGGCTGTAAACTATGGCTTTACAACAAGCCTTAGAAAGTACATAGAAAGCTTTGAGCCAGTAAACTATCAAGATGCAGATAGGATTACTCCTACAGAAGAAAATAATCCAAATTATAAAGTAAGCTTTGTTACAGACAAAGAACTTAAGGTTATGGTTTTAACAGATCTTCATATTGGAGGCGGCTGCTGGAGTCATAACAAGGACATGAAGACCATTTATGAGGTTATCACAATGCTTCAAAATGCAAAGCCGGACTTTGTAATCTTAAATGGTGATAATATCTTTGCTGTTCCAGGCCCAGTTTATAATGGCGGCGGAACTCTTAATAACAAGATGGTTGCAAAGACAGTGCTGAGTCTTTTTGAACATGAACAGGTTTACTTTACAACAGTCTTTGGAAACCACGATACAGAGGTATTTGACTATTACAATAGACAGGCCATGGCAAATCTATACATGGACGAGCAGTACAAGTATTGTTTCTTCAATCAGGACTTTACAGACTCTGATGCTGCAATGCCAAGCATTACAAATCAGATTATCCCAATTAAGTCTTCAAACGGAGAAATTAGAAAGCTGCTTCTTTTGTTAGATAGCAATGCTTATGTAGATAAGTCAATCAAAGCGGTGCTTGATTGGAATTATGATACCATACACGATGCTCAGGTTGAATGGGCAGAAGCTGCAATAAAGGATATCTCAGCCCAGGCTGGACTTAGCGGCGGAAAGTATATAGATACCTATGCCTTCTTCCATATTCCAGTAGGCGAGTATGAAATGGCCTATAGAGAGCTTGTAAATAATAATCTTAAAGCAACAACAGATACAAAGTATGTATCAGGAGTTTGGGACGAAAAAGTAGACCAAGAGCTTGGCGGAAGAATATGGTTTGGCGGATGCTCCTCTAATCAGGATAACCCAGCCGGAGCAGATAAGCTCTTTGAGACTCTAGGACCAGACGGACTAAATTGCCTTAAGGGCTGCTTCTGCGGACATGACCACGTAAATAACGCGGTGGTTGAATATAAGGGCGTAAAGCTTACCTACTGCAATTCCATTGATAACCTGGCTTACACAGATGTTGATAAGTCCGGAACACAGCGTGGATGCACAATGCTGGTTTTAAGACGCGATGGCACAGATACCATGCTGCAGCGCAACGCCTATAAAGATCTTGGCGTTTCGGACAGCAAATTTGTTGACATTTACCTCGACCACTATTTCTACGACGGAGCCATCCCGCAGTAGAGTGAGTAAACAGAACGGCGTAAACAGAACTGAATTTTAATGCCGGGGTCGTCGACACGCTCCCGCTAACGGGGCCCCTCCCAGCGGTTCATCAGCTCTGTCTGCGCCTGCGGCTTGCCAATCCCTGTGAACCGGGTTCCCCGATTGTCTCCTCTCCCCGGCATTACAACTTCAGTCCTGTGTCTTTGATACGCGGACAGTTGTCTTTTGGTGTTTTTATGCTGGAGATTCCTGTAAAAAAGCCTTGCTTTCAACACTTTGCGGGTTTATAATGGGCAGGTATTACTTGCACGAGTAATATATTATAGAGATAATAATTTTTATTGGAGGAATATAGTTATGAAAAAAGTATTAGCAATCGTGCTTGCACTCGCAATGGTATTTTGTTTCGCAGCTTGCGGAAACAAAGAGAGTGGCAAGGAAGAAAATCTCGTAATTAAGGTTGGCGTATTTGAACCTCAGACTGGTGATAACGGCGCTGGCGGAAAACAGGAAATTTTAGGAGTTGATTATGCACATTCCCTTTATCCAACAGTTGATCTTGGTGGAAAGACATACCAGATCGAACTCGTAAAGGTTGATAATAGAACATCTGCAGAAAACGGACCATCCGCAGCTGCAGAACTTGTTAACCAGGGTGTTGCTGTAGTTGTTGGTTCTTATGGTTCAGGCGTATCCATGGCAGGTGGTACAGTATTTAAGGAAGCTGGAGTTGCTGCTATCGGAACATCCTGCACAAACCCACAGGTAACATCTGGTTGCGAAACATACTTCAGAGTATGCTTCACAGACCCATTCCAAGGACCAGCTCTTGCTGCTTATGCATATGACACACTTGGTGTTAAGGTTGCATACTCACTTGGTATGAACGGTTCTGACTACGACCTTGGACTTATGCACTATTTCAAAGAAGCTTATGAAAAGCTCGGCGGAAAAGTTGTAGAAGAATACTTCCCAGAAGGAACATCCAACTTCGTATCATATGTAAACAATGCTAAGGCTGCTGGTGCTGGCGTTATCATGGCACCTGTATCCATTAACTATGCACAGCTCATCGTTGACGCTGCTGCAGCTCAGGGATTTGAAGGAACACTTCTTGGTTCCGATACATGGGATAACAACCAAGTTGCTAAATCAGCAGTTGGTAAGAAGGTTGACGTAGTTGTAACAACATTCTATCAGGAAGGCGGAGATCCAAACTTTGATAAGGGTATGAAGGCATTCATTAACAGCTCTTCTGATAACCTTGCAAACAACGGCGGAAACGATCAGGTTGCTGCTGTAACAGTAATGGGTTACGACGCATACATGGCAGCTTATGAAGCAATCAAGAAGGCTGGAGCACCAGATGCTGCTTCCATTCTTAAGGCTATGCCATCTTGCAGCTTCGAAGGCGTTTCTGGACACATCGAATATGATGAAATCGGCGATGCAAAGAGAGACGTTGCTTACATCAAGTCTGCTAACACAACAACAGGAGACTGGGACTTTGTAAAGATTCAGCAGGTTAAATAATTATGAATTTAGTACCATTTTTAATTAGTGGTGTTTCCATCGGCGGTCAGTATGCACTGATCGCCGTTGGCTATACATTGGTATATGGTATTCTAAGACTTATCAACTTTGCACACAGTGATGTATTTATGGTTGCAGGTCTTGTCATGGTTTATATGACGACATCTCTTCCAATGCAGTATGCACTGCCTATAGTGGTAGTTGCAACTGTGGCTCTTGGATTTATCATTGAACGTGTAGCCTACAAGCCACTCAGAACTGCTCCAAGAATGTCGCTGATGATTTCAGCAATTGGTGTCAGCTATCTTATTCAAAACCTGGCATATTATTTAACAGGTGGTCTTGCAAAGCCTGTTACAAATCTTATTCCATGGATTTCTGATACAATTACAATCTTTGGACAGGTAACAAAAAGAGTAACTGTTATTACACCTATTCTTACCGTACTCATCGTAATCGGTCTTGTAGCTCTTATTAAGAATACAAAGATTGGTCTTGGTATGAGAGCTGCTGCAAGAGATTTCGAAGCAGCACAGCTTATGGGTATTAAGATTAACGGTGTAATTTCGTTTACTTTTATAGTAGGTTCTTTCCTGGCATCAATCGGTGCTATGCTCTACTTCACAAACTTCCCATCAGTTGCAATCGGTTCTGGCGGTATGCCTGGACTTAATGCTTTTGTTGCAGCTGTATTCGGAGGAATCGGCTCTATCCCAGGTGCTGTAGTTGGAGCATTCATCATTGGTATCTGCCAAGAACTTATTAAAGGACTTGGAGCATCAGCATTCTCTGATGCTTTTACGTTTGTATTACTTATCATCATACTCTGCGTTAAGCCTACCGGCTTATTTGGCGAGAAGACTATAGACAAAGTATAGGAGGGCCGCAGATGTTGACAGATAAACAATTAAGAAGAAAACAATTCATACTAGTATTAGCTGTTTGCCTTGTAGTGCTTGCAGGAGCTATCATACTTGATGCTACCCTGCCAAGCTACCACATCATTATCAAGGTTATAAAAAAAGGCGCTGTATATGCAACAGTTGCAGTTTCTATGAACCTTCTTAACGGCTTTACAGGTTTGTTCTCTTTAGGCCAGGCAGGCTTTATGCTCCTTGGTGCCTATACTTACGCAATCTTTTCTATTCCAGTAGCTCAGCGCGCTGGAGTATATATGTACTATGATGGCGGTATTGTTCAGTTCTCAATACCAGAATTTTTCGCTGGAATTTTCGGCGAAAGCTTTGGCACTGGATTTGGAATGATAGTCACATTAATACTTGCAGGAGTTATAGCAGGACTTATAGCCCTTCTTATCGGACTTCCTGTACTTAGACTTAAATCAGACTACCTTGCAATTGCAACCCTTGGATTTGCAGAAATCGTAAGAGCTCTGTTCCAGTGGGCAAAGCTTGGACCTCTTACAAATGGTTCTAACCTTTTAAGAGCATATCCAGACTTTAAGCATTGCACAGCATACATCTTGATTACAGCAGCTGTAGTTGCAATCATGTTCCTTCTTGTTAACTCTTCTTACGGAAGAGCATTTAAGGCAATAAGAGACGATGAGGTTGCTGCTGAAGCAATGGGTATTAACCTTGCAAAGCACAAAAGACTCAGCTTTGTAATCAGTTCATTCTTTGCAGGAGTTGGCGGCGGAATGCTTGCTATGTACATGGGTACAGTTCAGGCTCTTTCATTTAAATCAGCAATGACCTACGAGATCCTTCTTCTTGTAGTAATTGGTGGTATTGGATCTTTGACTGGTTCAGTATTTACAAGCTTTGTTTATGTAGCTGCTGTTGAGTGGCTCTTAAGAGGCCTTGACTCTGGAAAATTCCTTGGCATTTCTGCTCCTGGAATCTTCAAGAATGGATTTAGAATGGCTATAGTTTCTATACTTATCATGGTAGTAGTTCTTTTCTTCAGCAAAGGAATCTTTGGTGATAAAGAACTCCATGACCTTGTAAAAAAACAGCCTAAGAAAGCGAAGGAGGTAAAGAAAAATGCTTAGTGATAATATTCTTCGTTTAGAGCACGTAACAATGCAGCTTGGTGGCGTTGTAGCTGTTAATGATCTTTCATTGGAAGTTAATCAAGGAGAGATTGTTGCTCTTATCGGACCAAACGGTGCTGGAAAGACAACAGCATTTAACTGCATCACAGGTGTATATCAACCAACAGAAGGTAAGATTTTGTTTGAGAATAATGCATATATCTCAACAAGCCCTGTTATTGATCCAACACCAGATGAAGTAACAAAGATGGGCATTGCAAGAACATTCCAAAATATTCGTCTTTGGAAATCAATGAGCGTATTTGACAATGTTCTTACAGCTAAACATATGCACGCAAAACACAATGTTTTCAGTGCAACATTCAGACTTTCTCACGCAGAAGAAAAGCGCATGAGAGAAGAAACAGCAGAGCTCTTAAAAGAGCAGGATCTTCTTCAGTACAAGGATGATTTAGCAACATCTCTTCCTTATGGACTTCAAAGAAGACTAGAAATTGCAAGAGCTTTGGCAACAGATCCTAAGCTTCTTCTCTTAGACGAGCCTGCTGCTGGTATGAACCCACAAGAAACTAGAGAACTTGGTGAGTTCATTGTTCAGATTAAAGAGCAGCATCATCTTCCAGTACTCATGATTGAGCACCACATGGATCTTGTAATGCAGTTCTCTGACAGAATTTACGTTATTGACTTTGGTAGACTTATTGCTTCTGGTACTCCATCAGAGGTTCAGGCTAACCAAAAGGTAATTGATGCATATCTGGGGGTAAGTGATAATGAGTAAGATTTTAAGTATTAAAGACCTTCAGATTCGTTACGGCGGAATTGAAGCTGTAAAGGGCATTTCATTTGATGTTGAAGAGGGAAAAATCGTAACTCTTATCGGCGCAAATGGTGCAGGAAAGAGCTCAACTCTTAGAACAATTTCTGGCCTTGTAAAGCCTGCTTCTGGAAGCATTAACTTCATGGGAGAAGATCTTGTTGGAAAGGACCAGGCGGCAATAGTAAAGGCTGGAATCACTCTTGTTCCAGAAGGAAGAAGAATCTTCCCAGACCTTACTGTTCTTGAAAACCTTAAGGCTGGCGCTTATCTTAGAAAGGATAAGGCTGAAATCAATAAAGACCTTGAGTGGGTTTATGAGTTATTCCCAAGACTTAAGGAAAGACATTGGCAGCTTGGAGGAACCCTCTCTGGAGGCGAGCAGCAAATGCTTGCAGTAGGAAGAGCCCTCATGAGCCGTCCTAAGGTAATGATGATGGACGAGCCATCCCTTGGACTTGCACCATTGGTTGTTCAGGGAATCTTTGATATCATCAAGACTATTAATGACCAGGGCGTTACTATTCTTCTTATTGAGCAGAACGCTAACATGGCATTAAAGATTGCCGATGACGCTTACGTAATGGAGACAGGCAAGATTACAAAATCTGGTAGCGGACTCGAGCTCTTAAACGATGAGAGCATCAAGGAAGCTTACCTTGGTAAGAAAAAATAAATTGCTAATACAGTTAAAATATTACCAAAAAAAGTTAAAAAATATCTTAAAAACGAGCCTTTTAGGCTCGTTTTTATGTTATAATTATATATATGAGAATATTAACAGTAATAGCCGGCATACTAATCACAGCATGTGGTGCATTTTGTTTTGCATTTAGCGGTAATGTTTTTCAAGATGTAGCCTTTGTTGTGGGTGCGGTAATGGTAATTTCCGGCGCATGTAACATTGGTTCATATTTGGTGTCTGGCAAGGGCTTTAATCGCCTTACAGAGACGACTTTGGTTGAGGGTTTGGTAACTACTCTCTATGGTTTTGCCGTGCTCACAAACAGCGTTACAGACGTTTTTATGACAATGTTCTTTGGAACTTGGCTCACAGTTTGCGGTATCACAAGATTCTCGCAGAGTATTTATGTAAGCCGCTTTAACCCAAAAGATTGGGCTAAGATAGTTCCTCTGTCTGCAATAGCATCCATGCTCGGAGTTGTAATGATGATGCCAAAGCTTGTTGCTGCTGCGGCACCACTTATGCTTCTTGGCGGAGCTTTCATATTTGATGGACTTTCAATGCTTACCTTTGCTATGTACATCAAGAGAAGAGCAACTGGCTCGGATGATGAGATTAAGGCTAAGGAAAGAGCAGAAGCAAGAAAGGCTGTTGCAAGAGCTGAGATTCAGGAAAGAGAGAGGCTCAGATCACTTTCTAAATCAGAAAGAGAGGCTGAGATTGAACATAAGAGAAAGATAAAAGAACGCGAGGAGAAGGCTAGAAAAGAAGCCTTGGCTAAAGAGAAAGCCGCAAGAAGAGAATCCTCAAGACCTGATTATGAAAAGACAGTAGAGCTTACTGACGACGAGGTTGAGCAAATCAATATAGCCGTTAATGGTAAGGTTATAGATATAGCAGATAATACTGTAAATCCAATGGCCGATATCTGGAAGAAGATGGCCAAGGAAGAGGGCGGAGATGTAACTGTTAACAAGGTTAAGAAATCTAAGCTCGCTCCATCTGAGGTGGTTCCATCCTACGTAAAGGCGGATGAAAAGCAGACTCATGCTGTATGGCAAAGACCAACAGAAATTCCAAAGGTTAAGCAAAATACTGATAGAGGACTCAATAAGGATAATGGAGTTTCAGATCTTAAGATTGCTGCTATAAATCTTGAAGAAATTGAATCCGGAAAACCTATGGTTGAGTTTGATAGTATTAAGCTTCCAGAATTAAAGTTTGAATCTGATTACTTGTTTGCGGATAGAAGTCAAATTTTAAAGGATATAAAAGACACAAAGATAGAAAATACTAATTTGGATTACACACCGATTGAACTTGATGATCTTGTGTCAGAGCCACTTGAAAAGCCTTATGATCCAAAAGAATCAAAACGCTTTACCCAGACTTTATCGTTTGAATGGACCGAGGCAAAGCCGGAGGAGAAAAAATGAAAAAGCCTACAATGCTCCTAATTCTTGATGGATTTGGAATTGGCTTAGAAAATAACAAAAATGCAATATATGCTGCAAAGACTCCAAATCTGGATGCTTTGACTGCTTCATGTCCGCACGCGAAATTAAACGCGAGCGGACGTTTTGTTGGATTACCAGATGGCCAGATGGGAAATTCCGAGGTTGGCCATACTAATATCGGAGCAGGTAGAGTTGTTTGGCAGGAGCTATCTAAAATTACGAATGAGATAGAGGACGGCAGCTTTTATGAAAATGAAGAATTAAAGGCGGCAATGGAACATGCAAGGAAAGGTCACACTCTTCACCTTATGGGACTGCTTTCTGATGGTGGTGTTCACTCTCATAATTCTCATCTTTATGCTTTAATTAAAATGGCTGCAGACTACGGACTTAGCGATGTTAAGGTTCACTGCATATTAGATGGAAGAGATGTTCCTCCAAGCTGTGCTGAAAAGTATATCGAAGAGCTCGAGAGCGTATTAGATAAATATGATGTAGGGGAAATTGCAACTATTGCTGGACGCTTTTATTCTATGGACAGAGATAAACGCTGGGATAGAGTAGAGGAAGCATATAAGCTTTATGTAGAAGGTGTTGGAAGAGTTGCTCCTACTGCTAAAATGGCCTTAGAGCTTGCGAGAAAGGCCGGAGAAACTGACGAGTTTGTGAAGCCAACTATTATTGCGCCTTGCGAGATTTGCCAGAAAAAGATGCTTCCTTGCAAGAAGAAAGAAAAACTAGTAAAGGATGAGGACGCTGTAATCTTCTTCAACTTTAGACCTGATAGAGCAAGAGAAATAACAAGATGCTTTGTTGATGAAAGCTTTGACGGTTTCTTACGGGCAAAGACCCTAAAGAATCTTTTCTATGTTTGCTTTACAACTTATGATGTAACTATTCCAAACGTAAGAATAGCATTTAAGCCTCAGTCCTTAAAAAACACTCTTGGCGAATATGCATCATCACTTGGGCTTACTCAGCTCAGGATTGCAGAAACAGAAAAGTATGCTCATGTAACCTTCTTCTTTAACGGAGGAATAGAGGAGCCATACAGAGGAGAAGATAGGATACTTGTTCCATCGCCTAAGGTTGCAACCTATGATTTAAAACCGGAGATGAGTGCTTTCGAGGTTACAGATAAAGTGCTTAGTGCTATTGAATCAGGAAAATATGATTTAATCATAATGAATCTTGCAAACTGTGATATGGTTGGACACACCGGAGTTTTTGACGCAGCAGTAAAAGCTGTAGAGGCAGTAGACTTATGCGTTGGAAAAATTGCTGATGCTATTAAAGGGATGGGTGGCAAGCTCATCATAACAGCAGATCATGGTAATGCAGATCTTATGGCAGATGAGGAAGGAAACATAGTTACTTCTCACTCAACAAATCCTGTGCCAGTAATTCTTGTTGGCGATGATAGAACTATAGAAGACGGAAGCCTTTGCGATTTAGCACCAAGTCTTCTTACTCTTCTTAATATAGACATTCCAGCCGAAATGGAAGGACATTCATTAATTCATTGATAGTACTTTGCGAAATAAAACTTAAAACAGGAGAAAAAATAGACAGACTTCCTGCTAAGGTAGAAAACAGACTTCACATTCCTAAAGGCAGTGTGGAGTCTCTTCGTATTGTAAAGGAATCTTTAGATTGCAGAAAAAAGCCTGACATCTATAGGGTATTTAATTTAGAACTAGGGACCACTCTGCCAGATAGTGACATCATACTTGCCTGCAAAAAGAATGGCATAAAATACATAGAAAATTACAAAGAAGAGAAGGTGCAATTTAGCAGAGCAATTGATACTTCTTTTAGACCTATAGTAGTTGGCTTTGGCCCTTGCGGAATGTTTGCTGCTCTTGCTCTTTGCAAGATGGGCTATAAACCTATAGTCTTAGAGCGAGGTCTTTCTATGGAAGAAAGAGTTCTTGCTGTTGAGGAATTTTGGAAGAGTGGCAGATTAAATCCTAAAGCCAATGTACAGTTTGGGGAGGGCGGTGCTGGAACCTTTTCAGACGGAAAATTAACTACAGGAACAAAATCAATTTACAATAAATTTGTTTTAGAAACTTTTGTGGATGCTGGTGCAAGTCCCGCAATCTTGTATAAGAACAAGCCGCATATTGGAACTGATGTTTTAAGAACTGTTGTTGTAAACATTAGAAAAGAGATAGAAGCTCTTGGCGGTGAGATTAGATTTGGTAGCAAGCTAGAATCGATTGAGATTGAAGACGGAAGGCTTAAAAAGATTTATCTTGAAAATGGAGAAAGCTTAGAAACTAAAGCCCTTATTCTTGCTCTTGGACATTCAGCAAGGGATACTATAAGAATGCTATACGGCAAGGGTCTTGAAATGGAGCAAAAGCAGTTCTCTATGGGTCTTAGAATAGAGCATCCTCAAGAGCTTATTGATATTTCTCAGTATGGAGCAAGTTCAAAATCTTTAGGACTTGAGGCTGCATCATATAAACTAAACGTAAGGACTTCCAGTGGAAGAGGAGTATATACATTCTGTATGTGCCCAGGAGGATATGTTGTAAATGCATCATCATTTGAAGGCATGGTTACAACAAACGGTATGAGTAATTCTGCAAGAAATTCTGGTGTTGCAAATTCTGCGCTTCTTTGCGATGTTTATACAGATGATTTTGAAAGCGAGCATCCGCTTTCTGGAATTGCCTTTCAAGAAAAGTACGAAAAACTTGCGTTTGAGCTTGGTGGAGGAGACTTTGCTCTCCCAAAGGAAACGGTAAAAGAGTTTAAGGAAAATTCAAAGCTTAAAAATTCACTTCCTTCTTTCGTTTACGAAGCTCTTGTAGAAGCTCTTCCTATGTTAAATGAAAAGCTAAAAGGCTTTGATAGCGATGACGCGCTTCTTACGGGTATAGAAAGCAGAAGCTCATCGCCGGTAAGAATTAAAAGAGATGAAAGCGGTCAGTGCGCAGGTATAAAAGGCATATTCCCGTCAGGAGAGGGAGCTGGCTACGCAGGCGGAATAATGAGTGCTGCGGTTGATGGTATTAAGACGGCTCTAAAGGTGGCAGGCAATGAATAAACATTTTGATGTAATCGTAATAGGATCAGGACCTTCTGGAATGACGGCAGCTGCAAGGATTGCAAGCCTTGGGAAAAGTGTTGCTGTTTTAGAGAGGAATGAAGAGTTCTCAAAAAAGATTTTTGCAACAGGGAACGGTAGATGTAATTTTTCAAACGAGAATGCTCTTGATGCAAAAAGAGTAATAGATTACTGTGCGTCCATTGGTATTGTTGCTTGTAAGGAAGAGGGTAGATTCTATCCAAGAAGCAAGGAAGCAGCAAGCTTTGCTAGCGCACTTTATAGCGCTGCAGAAAAGGAAGGAGCAGTGCTTATCAATAATTTCCTTGCAAAGCTTGTGCAAAAAAATGAGCAAGGTTTTATAGTAGAATCAGAGAGTGGGGATAAACTTTCTTCTGACAATCTTGTAATAGCAACAGGCGGAAAGGCTGGGATTCAGTACGGATGTTATGGGGATGGATTTAAATGGGCAAAGGATTTTGGCCTTGAAGTAAAAAAGCCTATTCCTGCTCTTTGCGGACTTACTACTAAAGAAGAGCTTTCGCTTCTTCATGGAGTAAGGGTGGATGCAAGAGTTTCTTTGTATAAAAATGAAGAGCTTGTTGCATCCGATGACGGAGAGGTGCAATTCACAAAGGACGGTATATCTGGAATTTGTGTAATGAATCTTTCTAGATTTGTTAGATATGAAAATGAAGAGAAGTACACTCTTAGCATAGATATGTATAAAGAGCTTTCAAAAGAAGCCCTCCTTAATTTGTTTAAAGAACAAATAGAAAAAAGAGGCTGTGCTATGGATGGACTTGTTCCAGAGAAGATGCATGACTATCTTCATACAAGAATAGAACCTGGTATGCATAATCCTATGGTAATGGCTGGGCTTAGTAAGGATCTTAGATTTGAAATCACAGGTAGCCTTGGCTGGAAGAATGCTCAGGTTACATCTGGAGGAGTAGAGCTTGGCCAGCTTGATGGTAATTATCAAGCAAAGAAAGTTCCTGGGCTATTCTTTGCAGGAGAAGTAATAGATTACGATGGCCCTTGCGGTGGGTATAACATAAACTGGGCAATCAAAACCGGTCTTGATATTGGAGAATATTTTAGCAAGTAATGGGTTTTACACAAAAGCAACAAGAAGTAATAGATTCAAGAAACGAAAGTCTTTTAGTGTCTGCTGCTGCAGGCTCTGGTAAGACTAGCGTTTTAGTTGAAAGAGTTATAAAGCTTTTGGAAGGTGGAGTAGATCTTTCTAGAATGCTTGTTGTTACCTTTACAAATGCAGCAGCCCTGGAGATGAAAGAAAGAATCGCAGCAAGGCTTGGCTCGTCATATGTAAAGCATGCTCATATATGCACTTTTCACAAATTCGCAATAGACCTTATTCAGCAGTACTACCATATCATAGGCATTAATCCTGCTATTAAGATTTGCGACGACTACAGGCAAAGCCTTCTTAAACAGAATTCCATGGATGAACTCTTTGAAGAACTGTTCAACAAGGATGATAAGGACTTCATAGATTTTCTTAACTGTTACTGCAGCTTTAAGGATAACAGAAACGCTAAGGAAATGATTCTGCAGCTGAGTGCATTTTTGGAGAGTCTTCCAAATCCAGATGAGTTTATATCAAATCTTAAAAATGGAAATACTATAGATGCAAAGCAGTTTGAGAACTTTGCAAAATCTTCAGTCCTTTCATCGCTTAAAGCTGTACTTGATGCTCTTAATCAAACAGAAGAGCTGCTTTTAAATCCTGGCACGAGTGGAGCAGATCCTATGAAGAGCCTTGCAGCAAAGGTGGAGGATGATATCGCAAATCTTACTGCAATTTATGAGGATATAGAAGCAAATGGCATTGCTTCATTTGGAAAGCTTGGCGGCTTTAGCTTTACAAGAATGACTAAAACTAATGCCGAAAAGTCCTCCTTTGCTTTTATAGAAGATCAGTATGAGCTTTTGCATAAAAGCTATACAGAGGGCTTTAAGAATATTAAGAGTAATTTTTCTGGCTTAACATCAGAGCTTTTAAGCTCAGAGCTTGATGCAATGAAAAAGCCTCTTAAAACCCTTGCTAATCTTACAGAAAGCTTCATTGATAAATATAATTCAAAAAAGAAAAATGAAAACCTTGTTGACTTTTCTGATATAGAACATTTTGCTCTAAAGATATTAGAAAATGAAGAAGCAAGAGAAGAAATCAAATCTTCCTTTGATTACATTTTTGTTGATGAGTATCAGGACAGCAACCTTGTTCAAGACAGCCTTATTGCAAGGATTGCCAAGGAAGACAATCTCTTTATGGTAGGCGATGTTAAACAGAGTATTTATAAATTCCGTCTTGCGGAGCCAGAGCTTTTCCTCTCAAAATATCAAGACTTTAGGCTTGGAAAAGTTAAAAAAGCAAGAGCAATAGACTTGAATAGCAATTTTAGAAGCAAAGGGCTTGTAATAGCCTTTATTAATAAGCTCTTTGAAAGAATAATGACAAAAGAAAGCTCGGGTATCTCCTATGACGAGGATGCAAGCTTAAGAGAAGGCGTTGTTTATGATGGCGATAAACAGTATAAACCAGAGCTATATCTTTGTTCATCAAAAGGCTTTGAAGATGAAGAATTAGATGATGAGATAAAAGAACTTGAATCGGCAGAAATAGAAGCTCTAAACGCAGTTAATATAATTAAAAAGTATCATGGTAAAACTATTTATGATGCAAAAAAAGAAGTAGAGCGTCCTTTGGAATATAAGGATATGGTAATACTGCTTAGGTCCACCAAGAATAGAGGAGAAATATTCTATCAGGCTTTAGAAGCAGCTGGCATACCTGTGTATCTTGAGAGAGGAGAGGGCTATTTTGATACCCCGGAGATTCAGCTTCTTGTAAATCTTTTAAAGATTATAGATAATTTCCAAAATGATCTTGCCCTTATCAGCGTTTTGGCTTTTCCTGTCTTT
>JAKSSJ010000014.1 GCA_024403215.1 Clostridia bacterium | reverse complement strand
ACTCATGTGCATATCTACACCATTTATGATTTCTATTTTCCATATTTGCTACACCTACCAGGCAATGGGACAAGGACTAAAATCACTGCTTGTAACATGCTGCAGGCAAGGGCTTGTAAATATACCTCTGCTCATTCTTATGAATAAGATTTGGGGAGTAACAGGAATCTACTTATCACAAATGGTTTGTGACATTATCATTGCATCTGTTGCATATCCTAGGTACTTTAAGTTCCAAAAGAAATTAGATGCAGAATTAGAACTGGAACAAAAAGGGAAGGGAACTAATGATTAAACGTTTAAGTAAATGTGTAAGAGAATATAAGGTATATGCTCTTGTTACGCCTTTATGCGTTATAGCAGAGTCTGTACTTGAAATTCTCATACCTTTTTATATGTCAAAGCTTATTGACTTTGGCGTAGAAATGGGTGACATGGAATATATTAAAAGAGAAGGATTACTTTTGATTGCTCTTGCTATTATATCCATGGTATTTGGTGTGCTTGGAGGAAGGTTCGCAGCAAAAAGCGCATCAGGCTTTGCTAAAAACCTTCGTCATGATTTATATTACAATATTCAGCGTTTCTCATTTTCAAACATCGATAAGTTCTCTACAGCAGGACTTGTTACGAGAATGACAACAGACGTTACTCAGCTTGAGCAAGCTTTCATGATGGTTACTAGAGGCATCTTTAGAGGTCCTTGCATCATGATTACTGCTTTTATCATGGCATTTAAGATTAATGATAAATTGCCGTTTGTATTTTTAGTTGCAGTTCCTTTAATCGTAGTTGGACTCATTTTGGTTGTTAAGTTTGGTATTCCAATGTTCCAAAAGATGTTCAATGCCTATGATAAGCTCAATTCCGTAATTCAGGAAAATGTAAGAGGCATAAGAGCTGTTAAAGCATATGTAAGAGAAGATAAAGAAATTGATAAGTTTTCTGATTCAACTGATACCTTGTATAGACTTTCTGTAAGAGCTGAAAAGCTTCTTGCTTTTGCATCGCCTATCATGTCGATGGCTATGTCTGCAGTAGTGCTGCTTATTTGCTGGTTTGGCGCAAAGCTTGTTGTATCAAACGAGATGTCGACAGGACAGCTTATGAGCATGTTCTCATATGTATCAAGAATACTTACAGCCTTCCTCATGATGTCTATGATTATTATGCAGATTACTCTTTCCGGCGCTGCTGCTAAAAGAGTTATTGCTGTTCTTGATGAAGAACCAGACATTACAAATAAGGAAGATCCTGTATATGAAGTTAAAGATGGATCTATTGAGTTTAAGGATGTTGATTTTGGCTACGCAGATCACAAAAGCTGCCTAACAGGAATTAATTTAAAGATAGAGTCTGGAGAGGTGATTGGAGTACTAGGAGGAACAGGTTCTGGTAAGTCTTCGCTTATTCAGCTTCTGCCAAGACTTTATGATGTTAATAACGGTTCTGTTAGCGTTGGCGGAGTTGATGTAAGAGATTATGATATTGAAACATTAAGAAAAAATGTTTCAGTAGTTTTGCAAAAGAATGTGCTCTTTGAGGGCTCTTTAAGAGATAACCTAAAATGGGGCAAAAAAGACGCAACTGAAGAAGAAATGATGGCTGCCCTAGATCTTGCTCAGGCAAGCAGCTTTGTAGCTAATATGGAGGGCGGTCTTGATGCATATATAGAGCAGGGCGGAACTAATGTATCTGGAGGACAAAGACAGCGTCTTTGCATTGCCAGAGCATTAATTGGCTCGCCAAAAATACTTATTCTTGATGACTCAACAAGTGCAGTTGATACTGCAACAGAAGCAAGAATAAGAGAAGGCTTTAGAAAATTCCTTCCATCAACAACAAAGATTATCATCGCTCAGCGCATTAGTTCTGTAAAAGACGCTGACAAGATTGTTGTACTTGATGATGGAAAGATTTCTGGAATTGGAACTCACGACGAACTGATTAAGTCCAATAAGATTTATCAGGAAGTATATGAATCCCAGACGAAGGGAGGTGATTTCGATGAGCCAACAGCAGACTAACAATATGCGCCCAAACGGCGGTGCTGGAAAAGGTCCAGGAAATAGAGCTGCAACGCACGGCAAAGTAAAATTCACTAAGGACACCATCCCAACCTTTAAGAGATTGTTTAGCTATTATAAAGGCAAAAGTCTTGTGAGATTTATTATCGCAATGTGCCTCATAGTAGTAACAGCACTAGTTAGCGTAAGGTCATCACTGTTTTTAGGAGAGATCATCGATAATCACGTAACTCCACTTCTTTCGCAGGCAGTTCCTGATTTTTCAGGCCTTGTATCTGCCATTATTAAGATGATAGGAATTTATGCGATAGGAATCGTGTCAAGCTTTTTGTACAACATCATGATGTGTGTTGTATCAAACGGCATTTTAAAGCAGATAAGAATAGAAGTATTTAGCCACATGCAGACTCTTCCTATTAAGTATTACGATGTCAATCAATACGGAGACCTGATGAGCAGGTTTACAAATGATATTGATAATATTAGGCAGATGCTCTCGCAGAGTGTTCCTCAGGTATTCTCTACAGTAGTAACTATTGTTTCAATATTTGTTGCTATGATAAAGCTGAGCCTTGGTCTTACTGCTATTGTATGTGGTTTTGTTGTAGTAATGTACATCATCACCATAACTCTTGGTGGCAAGTCAGCAAGCTTCTTTAAAGAAAGACAAAGGTCTTTGGGTAATGTCAATGCCTACATTGAAGAAATGATTAATGGCCAAAAGGTTGTTAAGGTGTTCTGCCACGAGGAAGCAAATAAGGAAGTATTTGACGAGAAGAACGAGAACTTAAGACATAAGACTTCAAGAGCAAACGAAGTGACCAACACTATGATGCCTATAATGATGCAGCTTGGTAATTTCCAATATGCTTTCATAGCAATGGTTGGTGGTGCTATTGCCCTATCAAGTGGCGGAGTTGCCCTTACTTTAGGAAAGCTCGCATCATTTTTAACCCTTGCGCAAAGCTTTAATAGGCCAGTATCAATGGTATCGCAGCAGATAAATTCTGTTGTTATGGCCTTAGCTGGTGCTAAGAGAGTCTTTGATGTGCTTGATGAAAAGTCTGAGACTGATGAGGGATATGTAACACTTGTCAATGCTAAAGAAAATGAAGATGGAAGTCTTTCTGAAACAAATGAGAGAACAGGCATCTGGGCATGGAAGCATCCTCATAAGGATGGAAGCCTTAGCTACGATAGATTAAGAGGTGAAATTACCTTAGACAGCGTAGACTTTGGATATGTTGAGGGACAGACAGTGCTTCACGATGTTAGCCTTTGGGCTAAGCCAGGCCAAAAGATTGCCTTTGTAGGTTCTACAGGTGCTGGAAAGACAACTATCACAAATCTAATCAATCGCTTCTACGATATAGAAGATGGAAAGATTAGATACGATGGAATAAATATCAACAAGATTAAAAAGGCAGATCTTAGAAGATCGCTTGGTATGGTGCTTCAAGATACCCATCTATTTACCGGAACAATAATGGATAATATAAGATATGGTAGACTGGACGCAACAGATGAAGAAGTAATAAGAGCTGCTAAGCTTGCAAATGCAGACAGCTTTATCTCAAAGCTTCCTGATGGATATAACACTATAATCTCAGGAACAGGAAGCCAGCTGTCTCAAGGACAGTGCCAGCTTCTTGCAATTGCACGATGTGCTGTTGCAGATCCACCAGCCATGATTTTAGACGAAGCTACAAGCTCTGTTGATACAAGAACAGAAAGTCTCATCCAAGAAGGTATGGATAGACTCATGGAGGGCAGAACAGTATTTGTTATTGCTCATAGACTTTCAACAATTCAAAACTCAAATGCCATTATGGTACTTGAGAACGGAAGGATTATTGAACGTGGCGACCACGATGATTTAATAGCTCAAAAAGGTAGATACTATCAATTATACACTGGCAAAACTGAGTAGGAGGAAAAACTCATGTCAAAAAAAGTAATGAAAACTATGGATGGAAATACAGCCGCTGCATATGTGTCTTACGCATTTACAGATGTAGCAGCAATTTTCCCAATCACTCCGTCATCCCCTATGGCTGAAGAAGTTGATAACATGGCAGCCCATGGACAGAAAAACATCTTTGGTCAAAAGGTTAAGGTAGTTGAAATGCAGTCAGAAGGAGGTGCATCTGGTGCAGTGCACGGATCACTTGCATCAGGAGCTTTAACAACAACTTATACGGCATCTCAAGGACTTCTTCTTATGATACCAAATATGTATAAGATTGCTGGCGAACTTCTTCCAGGTGTATTTCATGTTTCTGCAAGAACGCTTGCGGCTCATGCGCTTTGCATTTTTGGTGATCACTCAGATGTTATGGCTTGCCGTCAGACAGGCTTTGCACTGCTTTGCTCATCATCTGTACAAGAGGTTATGGATATGGCAGCAATTGCACATCTTTGTGCAATCGATGGCAGGGTGCCGTTTATTCATTTCTTTGATGGATTTAGAACATCTCATGAGGTTCAAAAGATTGAACTGATTGATTACAGTATATTCGATAAATTAGTAAATAAAAAAGCAGTAGAAGAATTTAGAAAGAAAGCATTAAACCCAGAGCATCCAGTAGTAAGGGGCACAGCTCAAAATGGAGATATCTTCTTCCAAGCAAGAGAGGCAGCTTCTGGTTACTATGATGCACTTCCAGCAACAGTTGCAAGCTACATGGAAAAGCTCGGGAAAGAAACTGGCAGAAAGTATAAACCATTTGATTATGTTGGTGCAAAAAATGCTGATAGAGTAATCATTGCCATGGGCAGTGTTTGCGAGACTGCTGAAGAGGTTGTTAACTACCTCACAAAGAAAGGCGAGAAGGTTGGCCTTGTTAAGGTAAGACTGTATAGACCTTGGGCTCCATCATATCTTAAGGCTGTACTTCCAAAGACAGCTAAAAAGATTGCTGTTCTTGATAGAACAAAAGAGCCTGGTGCAATTGGCGATCCACTCTATATGGATGTTAAGACTATGTTCTACGATGAAAAGGCAAAGCCTGTTATTGTAGGCGGAAGATACGGACTTGGTTCAAAGGACACAACGCCAGGACAAATCATTGCAGTCTTTGATAATCTTAAGAAAGCAAATCCAAAGAACGGATTTACTATTGGTATTGAAGATGATGTTTACAAGACAAGCCTTAAAGTAAAAGAAGTTACAACAGAACCAGAAGGAACTATTCGCTGCAAGTTCTGGGGACTTGGATCTGATGGAACAGTTGGTGCAAATAAGCAGGCTATTAAGATTATTGGTGACCATACAGATCAGTATGCACAAGGCTACTTCCACTATGATTCCAAAAAGTCAGGTGGTATTACAGTATCTCATCTTAGATTTGGTAAGAATAAGATTCAATCAACCTATCTTATTACAGAGGCTGACTACATTGCTTGCCACAACCAAGCTTATGTCAATCAGTATGACGTAATAGCAGGTCTTAAAAAAGGAGGAACCTTCCTTCTCAACTGCACTTGGGATGATAAAGAGCTTGATAAAAAGCTCCCAGCATCACTTAAGAAGTATATAGCAGACAATAATATTAATTTCTATACTATTAACGGTGTTAAGCTAGGTGCGGATCTTGGACTTGGTAATAAGATTAACATGATAATGCAAGCTGCATTCTTTGGTCTTACAAATGTAATTCCTCAAAAGGAAGCAGAAGGCTATCTTAAAGATTCTATTAAAAAGTCTTACGGCAAAAAAGGCGACGATATTGTTAATATGAACTATGCCGCAGTTGATGCAGGCTTTAATGCTGCACACAAGGTAGAGATTCCAGCTTCTTGGAAGAAGGCAGAAGACAAGGAAAAGAAGGCTAGCAAGGCTCCAGAGTTTATTACTGACATCCTTATTCCTATGAATAAGCAGCAGGGCGACAGCCTTCCAGTTTCAGCTTTCACCAATGGTTATGAAGATGGACACTTCCCACTTGGCACAGCTGCATACGAGAAGAGAGGAGTTGCAACAAGTGTTCCAACTTGGGATCCTGAAAAATGTATTCAGTGCAACCAGTGCTCCTTTGTTTGTCCTCACTCCGCAATAAGACCAGTTCTTCTTGATGAGAAGGAAGCAAAGGCTGCTCCAAAGACATTTAAGATGACACAGGCAAAAGGACCTGGTCTTGAAGGCTATAAATATAGCATGGCAGTATCTGTGCTTGATTGCCTTGGCTGCGGAAACTGTGTAGATATTTGCCCAGCAAAGGAAAAGGCAATTACTATGGTTCCGTTTGGACAGGAAGAAAAGGAAGCAGCAAACTGGAACTACTCTAGAAAGGTAACAGAAAAGAAGGTTTCTGGAGCTGACACAGTAAAGGGTTCGCAATTTAGAAATCCTTACTTTGAATTTTCTGGCGCTTGCGCAGGTTGCGGAGAAACACCATATATAAAGGTAGTAACTCAGCTGTTTGGCGATAGAATGATGATTGCAAATGCAACAGGCTGCTCATCAATTTGGGGAGCATCTGCACCATCTATGCCATACACAACAGATAAGGAAGGTCACGGACCATCTTGGGCTAACTCGCTATTTGAAGACAATGCAGAGTATGGACTTGGTATGGCAACAGGCGTAAGACAGCTTAGAGATAAGATTGCAGATAGCGCAAGAGAGCTTGCTGCTACTTGCAAAGATGCCGAAGTTGTTTCTGCATTAAATGCATGGCTCGCTGGAAAAGATGATGGAGCAAATTCAAGAGCAGAGTCAGAGGCTGTTCTTGCTGCTCTTAAGAAAGCAAAGCTTACAGGCACAGAAGGAAAGCTTGCTAAGGCTATTACAGATAAGAAAGATTTCCTTGTTAAGAAGTCAGTTTGGTGCCTTGGCGGAGATGGCTGGGCTTATGATATTGGATACGGTGGACTTGATCACGTATTAGCATCAGGAGAAGATATCAATATCTTAGTATTTGATACAGAAGTATATTCCAACACTGGTGGTCAGGCTTCTAAAGCTACTCCAACAGCTGCAATTGCAAAATTTGCTGCTGCAGGAAAGCAGATTAAGAAGAAAGATCTTGGAATGATGGCTGCATCTTATGGCTATGTATATGTTGCTCAATGTGCAATGGGTTCAAACAAGAATCAGTTCTTAAAGGCAATTAAGGAAGCTGAAAACTATCATGGACCATCACTTATCATCTGCTATGCACCTTGCATTAACCACGGTATTAAGGGTGGAATGACAAGAACTCAAAGCGTTGAAAAGGAAGCAGTTGAGTGCGGATATTGGCAGCTTTATAGATATAATCCAGAGCTTAAGAACGCTGGAGAAAATCCATTTAGCTTAGATTCAGCTGATCCAACAGGTGACTTTAGAAAGTTTATCTTAGATGAAGTTAGATATAGCTCCTTAAAGAAGGAGTTCCCAGATCAGGCCGAAGAGCTGTTTGAAAAGACAGAAAAAGACGCTGCTGAACGCCTAGCTGGTTACAAGAAAATGGCAGGAAAGTAATCTAAAAAGTTGTCAATGGGGTCAGACCCCATTGACAACTAGGAAATTTTAAAGGGGGAAATAAAAATGAATTTTGAACAATTAGATGCGAGTGTGAATTATCTTCTTGACGCTTATCGTGAAACAGTTATCGTAGATCTGCTGAGAAATACGAATATTGATAGCAGTAGTTTATCGCAGCATGTTAAGGATCTTAAAGATAGCCTTAAAAGCATGGATAAATTACTTGATAACTTTTCTAATAAGCAGAAAGCTTATAACATGCTCGAGCAAGTTGACGGCCTTATGGATTCTTTTAGGGATGCGCTTACGCTTGTTTCCAAAGATATAGAAGATATTGCTGATGGCATGAGCAATAAAGATGATCGAGATCAGCTATATTTATATTGTGAAACCTTGAATTCGAATATTAAACAGTTTGAAGAATACAAAACAAATGTAAGAAATCTCATTCGCACAGAAGCTGGATTAGGGAAAGAACCGGAGAAAAAAGAAGAACCGGATAAAAAAGAAGAACCGGAGAAAAAAGAAGAACCGCAGAAAAAAGAAGAACCGCAGCCTGAAGAAGATATTGAGGCATATAAGAATCTACCTGACTGGCAAAATAAAGTTGCAGAACTGAATGAGCTCATTGCAAAGAGCGATGAAATGCGCGAGTATATTTTCGGGGAGAGCAAAGAATATCAGGATATAGTAAAGTATCTTGCTGATGATAAAAATAGCCTGATCGGATCTCTTCATTTATATGATAAGATTCAGCCTATTATTGAGGATTTGCAAGAAAATAAACATCTAGGGAAGTTTGGAATTTCAAAAGAATATCTTCCATATGTGTTTGGTGCTAGTCCATATGAGGTTCTTTCCTCTATGGCAGACATTCAGTATGACTTTATAAAAGAGCATCAAGAGGATATATCCAGGGCCAAGGGCGAACCGCAAAATCAAGAAGATCTGCAAAATCAAGAAGAACCGCAGCCTGAAGAGGATCCTGAGGCATATAAGAAACTGCCGGATTGGGAAAATAAAGTTGCAGAGCTGCAAGCTATCATTGCAAAAAGCCCTGCAATGCACAAGTACATTTTTGGCGAAAGCGAAAAATCTGATGATATATTCAGGTATCTTGCAGATGATGCTAATGATCTGCGAACTGAGTATAGACATAGCGAGGTATTTGATCAGATTGATCCTACTATTGAAAAATTAAAAGCCAACGAAAAGGTAGACGGTATTGAAATTCCTGAGGAATATCTTCCATATGTAGCCGGCATATCAACATACGATATTGCTGTTGAAATGGCGAACATTCAGGGCGATTTTATGGAGAAGGTTCAATACAAAATTGATGAAGCCAGGGATGAAATTGCTGCGGAAAAAAATAAGCAGGAACAGCCGCAAAATAATGAAGTAGAGCAGCCGCAAGAAAACAATGTAGAGCAGCCGCAAGAAAACAATGTAGAGCAGCCTCAAAATAATAATGAAGTAGAAGTGCCAGATATTTTTGTAAACATTGATGATGTTCATGAGATTGAAAATCAACTTATCGGCAAGATACTTGAAACAGATATTGTTCAAAAGTGGATGTTTGGCGAAAATCCAGTAGAGCATCTTACTGACCCTGGAAAGCTGCTTTTCAGCAGAGAGGAAAATACTCCAGAAGAGGCTAATTCCAATGCAGTCAACATGAGAGAGGTTAAGAATGATCTTTCGGAGTTGATGGCGAAATGGAAGAATAATGAAGATTCTGAGCATAAGCTTGATATCACCCCAAATCAAAGAAGAGGATTTGAAAGTTTATGGATGGAGCAAGTGTTTGAAGCTATGGTCCAAAAGCAGAAGGATTATATAGAAAAGCATCCAGAAGAAATTGGGGAAGCACAGCAAAGAAGAGAAGCTGCGATTAAGGCTGCTCAAGAAGAAAAGCAACGTAAAGCTGATGAGGAGTTTGAAAAGCTTCGCAGTGTCATTGAGGCGAAGGAGGCTCAGCAAAAGCAGGTGAAGGTTCCAGATGCTTTAAGCAAGGGTACCGCAAATAAGGCTGACTACAAAGCTCAAATGGGAGAGCTAATATCAAAATTTGGCGGTATTGATAAATTAGCAACAGCTGAAGAGCAAAAAGAGCAGCTTAGTGAAATGCTTAATCTGAATGAAAACATCAAGCAGGGACTTACAAAGATTGCGAGTGTTTGCAAAAATGAGAAGTTAAGCCTAGAACAGCAGAGGGCTCAGTTTGAGGAGGCGTACAAGCTGCTTGATGAAGGTTCAACTGAATTGATAAATAATCTTGATCCAGGTCAGGAAAACAGTATGGAGCACGAAGTTGCCCGTGATGCGATTAATATCATGTCGCAGCTTGATAACATCCAGGACTTCCTTAAGGAAGAAATTGCTCAAAGGGATGGAAAGACTGTAAGCAGAAAAGAGAACGAGGTTGTCGGATTCTTAGACGGAGCAGTCATAATCTAAATGTAATCTAAAAAAGTTGTCAATGGGGTCAGACCCCATTGACAACTTTTATTATTTGTATCCTAAGATTGAAAGTCCATCGCGGAATTTGGAAGTTTCCTTTGGCAAAAGTCCGTACTTTGCGGACAGCTTTTCGCCAAGCGCGAGCAGTGCGCTTTCCTCTCCAGCAAAGAGCTCAAGCTCTACTTCTTGGATAGGAACCTCGCCCTTATCTGTAATTATGCTTCCAATATCTACTGCAAGCTCTGATATAGCGCCGCCATAAGAAAGACGCTTTCTACGCCTCAAAAAGCGCATTTCTATGAGGTTTACAAGGGGTTTTGAGCCAAGTATGCTAATCAGCTTATCGCCGCTGTCGCTGCCTTTAAAAAGCTTTGAGTCGAGGCTAATAAATGAGCTGTCATCAGCTACTGGAACGTTGATTTCGTCCCTTGTGAAAAGTCCATTTTTGTGGGTTCCGTTGGCCTTTAAGGTTGCAAAATGGTGGTCTCCTTCAGCTCTTACGGCCTTCATTACAAGGCTTTCTTTAGAGATTGGATCTGAGATTTCTGTTAGAAACTCGTCTTCCCATATATTATCGGCAATTTCCTTTGTAGGAACCTGATATTTTAATTCGATTTCCATATTTTCACCTTCAAACTCGGCAATAATATCACGGCTTTGGGCTTAAAGCAAGTGGAGTTTTAGGGTTTTTTATTTGTCTTTTGCATTTGCAAGCGGTTTCTTTCTATGATATAATACAAAACTGCCTAATTATTGGGCAAAGGAGGACAAATTAATGACATCTTTATTAGTTACTAAGGAAAATTGCCAAGCAACATTTACAATGGAATTTACAGCAGAAGAATTTGACGCTGCTACAGATAGAGCTTTTAAGAAGAATCGTGGACAGATTACAGTTCCAGGATTTAGAAAAGGAAAGGCGCCAAGAAATATCATTGAAAACAGATATGGTACAGGCGTTTTCTTTGAAGAAGCAATTGATGATCTTCTTAACGAAGAATATCCAAAGGCACTCGATTCTTTAGATATCGAGCCAGTAGGCAGACCTGACATTCAGTTTGGCGAGGAAAAGCTTGAAAAGGGCAAGGGCTTTAAGGTTACAGTTAAAGTTGAAACAGCTCCAGAAGTTACAGTAAAAGATTACAAGGGAATGGCTGTTGAGCGTAAGTTCCACAAGGTAACAGATGAAGATGTTCAAAGACAGCTTGAAATGCTCCAAAGAAGAAATGCTCGTCAGATTACAGTAGAAGACGGAGCAAAGCTTGAGGATACAGTTATTCTTGACTACAAGGGCTTTGTTGGCGAAGAGCAGTTTGAAGGCGGCACAGCAGATAATCAGAGCTTAAAGCTTGGTTCTGGCCAGTTTATTCCAGGCTTTGAAGATCAGCTTGTTGGCATTAAGCCAGGTGAGGAAAGAGACGTTAAGGTTACATTCCCAGAAGAATATCACGCAGAAAACCTTGCTGGAAAAGAAGCTATCTTTAAGTGCCTTGTTCATGAGATTAAAAGAGAAGAGCTTCCAGCTCTTGATGATGAGTTTGCAAAGGACGCATCTGAATTTGATACTTTAGAAGAGCTTAAGGCTGACGAGAAGAGAAAGCTTGAAGAGTCTTCTGAAAAGGCAAAGGAATATGACGGAAAGAACGCCGTTGTTGAAAAGCTCGTTGAATTAAATCCAATTACTCTTCCACAGGCTATGATTGAAAATGAGACAGATGCTATGCTTGAAGAATATGAGCAGCAGATGTCCTACCAGGGAATCTCTCTTGATATGTACTGCAAGTACATGGATAAGACAATTGAAGATTTAAGAAACGAAATGAAGCCACAGGCTGAAGGCAGAGTAAAGAGCAGACTTGCTCTTAAGGCTGTTGCAGCTCAGGAAAACATTGAAGTTACTGATGCTGAAATTGAGGCAGAACAGCAGAAGATGGCTGATCAATATAAGATGGAGCTTGCTAAGGTTAAGGAAGCATTTGGACCAGAAAACATTAAGCTCTTAAAAGAAGATATTAAGAACACAAAGGCAATCGAACTTCTCTACGCAAACGCTAAGTTTACTGATGTAGAAGATAAGCCTAAGGCATAATATTAGTCTTAAGATTTTTAGCGGGGCCTTTAGCCCCGCTTTATGCATTTATTAGGAGGCTATATGAGCAGTTTAATTCCAATGGTAGTAGAACAAAGCTCAAGAGGAGAACGTTCCTACGATATTTACTCAAGACTTCTTAAGGATAGAATTATTTTTCTCGATGGGGAAATAACAGATGATGTTGCTAGTCTTGTTGTGGCTCAGCTTCTCTTTTTAGAGAGCGAGGATCCAGACAAGGATATCAGCTTATACATCAATAGCCCTGGCGGAGTAATCACTGCTGGCATGGCTATTTACGATACCATGAATTATATTAAGCCAGATGTATCAACAATTTGCGTTGGTATGGCTGCAAGCATGGCAGCATTCCTTCTTGCTGCTGGCGAAAAAGGAAAGCGCTACGCACTTCCTAATGCAGAGATTATGATTCATCAGCCTCTTGGCGGCGCAAACGGCCAAGCAACTGATATCAAGATTGCTGCAGATCACATAATTAAAACAAAAGAGAGAATGAATAAACTTTTATCAGAGATGACAGGGCAGTCATATGAAAAAGTTTGCCAGGATACAGAAAGAGATAACTTTATGTATGCTGATGAAGCTTTAGAGTATGGCCTTATCGATAAGGTTGTTGAAAAGAGATAGAGATATGGCAAATAAATTTGGTTCATCAAAAGAGCTTGTGTGCTCGTTTTGTGGAAGACCTCAGAGTATGGTAAGAAGACTCATTGCAGGGCAGGACGTATATATTTGCGATGAATGCGCAAACGAAATTCACAATCTTCTTGTTGATGAATTTGAAAATCAAACACAGTTTAAAGACGAGGAAGCTCCAAAGGAGCTTCTCAAGCCTCATGAAATTTCTGAAAAGCTTTCAGAATATGTAATAGGCCAGGAAAGAGCCAAAAAGCTTTTAGCTGTTGCGGTTTATAACCACTACAAAAGAATCAGCGCAGAAAAAGATAATGATGGAGTGGAGCTTGCCAAGTCTAATATAGTTATGGTTGGACCAACAGGTTCAGGCAAAACTTATCTTGCGCAAACTCTTGCAAAAATTTTGGATGTGCCTTTTGCTATTGCAGATGCAACAGCTCTTACAGAGGCCGGTTATGTTGGCGAGGACGTTGAGAATATTCTTCTTAAGCTTCTTCAGGCTGCAGACTTTGATTTAGAAAAGGCTCAAAAGGGCATAGTCTACATTGATGAGATTGATAAGATTTCTAGAAAGTCCGACAATCCATCTATTACAAGAGACGTTAGTGGTGAAGGGGTTCAGCAGGCGCTTCTAAAAATTATTGAGGGCACTGTTGCTAATGTTCCGCCACAAGGAGGAAGAAAGCATCCACAGCAGGAGTTCATTGCTTTTGATACATCAAATGTACTTTTCATTTGTGGTGGTGCCTTTGATGGAATAGATAAGGTTATTCAAAGAAGAATGGGAGAGAAGGTAATAGGCTTTAATAAGTCCGTTACATCAGTATCAAAAGATGATCCTCATATTTTAGATCACATTCAGCCAGAGGATCTTCTTCACTACGGCTTAATCCCAGAGTTTATCGGAAGAGTTCCTATCATTGCAACTCTTGACGAGCTTAGCATAGAGGCTCTTAAAAATATTATCACAAAGCCAAAGAACGCTTTGGTAAAGCAGTATCAAAAGCTTCTTAGCTTTGATAACGTAGAGCTTGTAATAGAAGATGAAGCAATAGAAGCTATTGCTAAAAAAGCCCAGGAAAGAAAGACTGGAGCAAGAGCTTTAAGAGCCATCTTTGAAGAAATAATGACAGACATCATGTACGATGTTCCATCAGAGGGCAATGTTAAAACTGTTTTGATTACAAAGGATGCAGTTCTAAACGGAAAGCCTATACTTGTTAGAGCTGATGCAGAGCTTGAAACAAATCTTAAGTCAGAAGAAATTAAAAAGGAAGCATAAGTATGAGTGAAGTAATGCCTTTAATCCCGCTTAGGGGTCTTACGGTATTTCCAACCATGGTAATCCATTTTGATCTTGGAAGAGAGAAGTCTATTCTTGCACTAGAGCGTGCAATGGTTATGAATCAGACTGTATTTTTGGTGTCTCAAAAAGATGCTGAGCTAGACCTTCCAACAGAAGATGATATCTACACTGTAGGTACTGTTGCAAAGATTAAGCAAATGCTTAGAATTCCTGGCAATAATATTAGGGTTCTTGTTGATGGACAGTATAGAGCAAAGGTTAAATCATATATTCAAGACGTCCCATATTTTTTAGCAGATGTAGAGGGTATGGAGGATGAACCTTGCAAGTCTACTGCAAAGCTCACTGCTCTTATGAGGAGTACTGCAGCAAACTTCCACGAGTGGGTTGGCATGCATCCTAAGCAATCAGATGATGCCTTTGCATCAATTGATGATATTGATGATCCGGGCAAGCTCGCAGATATTATTGCAACAAATATTGATCTTAAAGTAGAGGATGCGCAAAAGGTATTATCCGAAACTCATCCTGCCGAAAGACTTAAAATAGTTTCGGAGCTTCTCACAAGAGAAACGGAAATATTAAAGCTCGAAACAAATATTAAAAATAAAGTTAATGAATCCATGAGCAAGTCTCAAAAGGAATACTATCTTAGAGAGCAAATAAGAGCTATTCACCAAGAGCTTGGCGAGGACTCCAATCTTGAAGAAGAAGCAGCAGGCTGGAAGAAAACTATTGCAGAGCTTAATCTTGATAAAGCAATAGAAGAGAAGCTCTTAAAGGAGATTGATAGATTCTCTAAGATGATGCCAAGCTCGCAGGAGGCTTCTGTTTCTCGCTCGTATATTGAATGGATTTTAGATCTTCCTTGGAATAAATATGCTTCATCTAAAATTGATATGAAAAAAGCCGAGAAGGTTTTAAATGAAGATCATTTTGGAATGGAGAAGGTTAAGGATAGAATCTTAGAATATCTTGCAGTGCAGACTTTATCTTCTGATAACAAGGCGCCTATACTGTGTCTCGTTGGACCTCCAGGAGTAGGAAAGACTTCTATTGCAAGAAGTGTGGCAAGATCTATCGACCGAGAATTTGTTCATATGTCCCTTGGCGGCGTAAGAGATGAGGCTGAAATTAGAGGCCACAGAAGAACCTATGTTGGCGCCATCCCAGGTCGTGTTATGAGCGCTATTAAGGAAGCTAAAAGTGCAAATCCGGTTTTCCTCTTTGATGAGGTTGATAAGATTGGTTCTGATTTCCACGGTGATCCAGCATCGGCTCTTCTTGAAGTTTTAGATCCAGAGCAGAACAAGGAATTTGTTGATCATTACCTTGAAGTTCCTTTTGATCTTTCTAAGGTTTTATTTATCACAACCGCAAACACCACAGATACTATTCCAAGACCTCTTCTTGATAGGATGGAGGTTTTGGATTTATCAGGATATACAGCGCAGGAAAAATATAATATCGCAAAGAAATATCTTGTTCCAAAACAGATAAAGGCAAACGGACTTTCTGCTAAGAATGTTTCTTTTGATAAGACAGCAATAGAAGCCATCATCAATTCTTATACAAGAGAATCTGGCGTCAGAGGTCTTGAAAAGGAAATCGGAAACGTATGCAGAAAGCTCGCAAGAAAAGAAGTGTCTGGCGATAAGTCCAAAAAGATAATTACAGGAAAGAACATTACAAATTATCTTGGAAAAGAAAAATATCATTATGATAAGCTTCTTGGAAAGAACGAGGTTGGTGTTGCTACTGGTCTTGCTTGGACTATTGTTGGCGGTGAAACCTTGTTTATTGAAACTGCAGTGCTTGACGGAAATGGCCAGCTTCAGCTTACAGGCCAGCTTGGCGATGTAATGCAAGAATCAGCAAAGGCTGCTGTATCATATATTAGAGCGAATGCTAAAAAGCTTGGAATTGAAGGCGAGTTCTACAAGACAAAGGATATTCACATTCATATTCCAGAGGGTGCAACGCCAAAGGATGGTCCATCTGCTGGCGTTACTATGTGCACTTCTGTAATCTCGGCTCTTACTGGAAGAAAAATTAGAAAAGATGTTGCTATGACGGGTGAGATTACTCTAAGGGGTAAGATTCTTCCTGTTGGTGGAATTAAGGAAAAGGTCCTTGCGGCTCACAGAATGGGAATCAAAAAGGTTCTTCTTCCAAGCGAGTGCAAAAAAGATCTTGAAGAGCTTCCAAAGCAGGTGCTCTCTAGCATGAAATTTGTATTCATAGATACTGTTGACGATGCATTAAGTGAGGCTTTGTTATGATAATAAAGTCTGCTGAGTTTATTGGCTCGGCTGTAAAACCAGATCAATACCCAGAAGATAATCTGCCTGAGATTGCATTTGCCGGAAGGTCTAATGTTGGCAAGTCTTCTCTATTAAACCTGCTTACTAATAGGAAGAAACTCGCAAAGGTTTCAGCTACTCCGGGTAAGACTAGAACTATTAATTTCTTCCTTATTAATAATGCATTCAGAATTGTTGATTTACCGGGCTATGGTTTTGCAAATGTATCTAAAGCGGAATCACAGTCTTGGGGCAATATGATGGAAACTTACCTTTCCAAAAGAGAGGGGCTTAAGATATGCGTTCTTTTGGTTGACTCTAGGCATAAGCCTTCTGCCCAGGATGTGCAGATGTATGATTATCTTAAGTACTATCATTTAAACGGTCTTGTTATTGCAACAAAGGCTGATAAGCTTTCTAAAAACGAGCTAAACAAAAACCTTAGCATGATTCGAAGGGAGCTCGATATGGAAAAGGATGATGTTATTTTGGCTGAGTCGGCTCTTAATAAAACTGGAGTTGATGAGGTTTTAGCAAGTATAGATAGAATTGTAAATATTTCGTCTGAGGTATAGCTATGAAGTTTTCAAATCAAGAAATATTAATTACTAAAGAACAGATTGCAAAAAGAGTACAAGAAATTGGAAAGCAAATCACAGCTGATTATGCTGGAGAGGAGATTTTACTTGTAGGTATTCTAAAGGGTGCTGCTCCTTTTATGGCGGACCTTATGAGAGAAATCGATCTTGATCTTACTATTGATTTTATGTGCGTGTCATCTTATGGCAGCGCTACTAAAACTTCTGGCGTTGTAAGAATAGGTAAAGACCTTGATACTCCTATAGAAGGTAAGAATGTAATAATAGTAGAGGATATTGTAGATTCTGGACTTACGCTTTTCTATCTTAAGAAACAGCTTCTCGCAAGAAATCCGAAGAGCCTTAAGGTTTGTACTATTCTTGATAAGCCTTGCAGAAGAAAGGTTGAATTTAAGGCTGATTATGTTGGCTTTGAAGTAGATGATAAATTTATAGTTGGTTATGGTTTGGATGCAGATCAGCATCTTAGACAGCTCCCATATATTTCATGGGTTAAGGAGGAATAAAATGGGCTATACAGTACCTGTTGGAATTTCCAACAAACACATTCACCTCTCACAGGCAGACCTTGAAGTTCTGTTTGGCGAGGGCGCAACACTTACAAAGAAAAAAGATTTAAAGCAGCCAGGTCAGTTTGCTGCAGAAGAGCAGGTTCAGATTGTTGGACCAAAGGGCTCTGCAACTCTTAGAGTTCTTGGACCTACAAGAAAAGAAACTCAGGTTGAGCTTGCTATGACTGACACAAGAACTCTTGGTCTTAAGGGTGTTCCAGTTCGTCAGAGCGGTAAGCTTGATGGAACTCCTGGAATTAAGATTGTAGGACCAAAGGGCGAGATTGAAATTGATCACGGCGTAATGGTTGCTCAAAGACATATTCACCTCAGCGCTGCTCAGGCTAAGGAAGCTGGAGTAGTTGATCAGCAGGTTGTTTCTGTTAAGGTTCTTGGCGAAAGAGAACTGGTATTTGGAAACGTAGTTTGCAGATGCGGAGATGCTCACGAGAGAGAATTCCACATTGATACCGATGAGGGTAATGCTGCAGCTCTTGCTAATGACGTAGAGGTTGAAATTCTTCTATAGTATATATTTGCCCTGTGGAAAATTCTGTGGAAAACTTTTTCTCAAAAAGTTGAAGTTTT
>JAKSSJ010000013.1 GCA_024403215.1 Clostridia bacterium | reverse complement strand
TTCTTTTCTCCGCATGCTGCAAAGCTAAATGCTAATACGAGTGCGAGCGCATCACATAATAATTTCTTCATTTTTTAATCCTCCTAAAAAATAAAACCGGAAGGCTTGATGCCTTCCGGTAAATAGTTAAAACGAACACTACTTAGATTTGGCATCAGAACAAGGCGCATTCATCATGCGCATCATCATAGCCATCATCATGTTTCTAAGTCCGAAATTCTTCAAAATCTTTTTTCCTTTCAAAAGTTTTCACTAATGATAGCACTTTGAAACTTCTTTGTCAAATAAAAAGACCCGGGATGTAAATCCCGAGTCTTTTGCGTTTCGTATTTAGAAATTAAGATTATTTCTTCTTTCCGTTTACGAGTTCTTTGAACTGTGCGCCAGCCTTGAATGCTGGAACCTTAGCTGCAGCGATCTTAATTGTTTCGCCTGTAAGTGGGTTCTTACCCTTTCTAGCAGCTCTCTTTCTCTGTTCGAATGTTCCGAAGCCAACAAGCTGAACCTTGTTTCCCTTCTTAACCTGTGTTTCAACTGTTTCGATGAAAGCCTTGAGGAAAGCTTCTGTGTCCTTCTTGGAAGCGCCAGTTTCCTTTACGAGAGCTTCTACTAATTCTTGTCTGTTCATAATAATCTCCTTTTATAAACACAATATATTGTTTACTAGACTATAAAAAATACTATATGTATTATGCCAAAAAACCCAGTAATAATCAAGTGTTTTTGCGTTTTTTGTATATTTTTTATGAAATTGTTGGGTGGAAAATATGGCTTTTGGTTGGTATAATTAGTAGGACTTTTATCGAAAGGAAAACCAAAATATGGAAACAATTTCCCAAATACTATCTCGTGAACTCAACACAAATGAAAGCTACATTAATAATGTAATTGAAATGCTAGATAACGGAGACACAATTCCGTTCATCGCTCGTTACAGAAAAGAACTGCACGGAAGCATGGATGATACAAAATTAAGAAAGCTAGAAGAAAGATTAAACTATTTAAGAAACTTAGACGAAAGAAGAAACACAATTAAATCATCAATTGAAGAGCAAGGAAAATTAACAGAAGAACTTGCAAAACAAATTGATGAAGCAACTACTCTTTCTGTTCTTGAAGATTTATATAGACCATACAAACAAAAAAGAAGAACACGTGCAACCATTGCAAAAGAGAAAGGACTCGAACCTCTTGCAAGCATGCTTGTTATGCAAACAAAAGATGATCCTAAAAAATTTGCAGAACAATTTGTTGATGAAGAAAAAGGTGTTGCAAATATTGATGATGCACTTGCTGGTGCAATGGACATCATTGCAGAAATGATTTCTGATGATGCAGAGAACAGAAAGCTTCTTAGAGAATATATTAAAGATCATGCAGTGATAATTTCACGTGCAGCAAAAGAAGAAGATTCTGTTTATAGAATGTATTACGAATTCAATCAAGCGCTTTCTAAAATGCAAGGACATCAAACACTTGCAATAAACAGAGGAGAAAAGGAAGGCTTCTTAAAGGTTGAGGTTGAAATAAACCATGATGAAGCAAAAAAACTTTTGCTTGATGCACTTGTTAAAAAAGACTCTCCTTCTAAATCATATTTAGAAGCAGCAAGCAATGATTCTTATGATAGACTCATCTGGCCATCACTCGAAAGAGAAGTGCGCTCTGATTTAACAGACGTTGCTTGTGATGGTGCAATTCATAATTTTGCATTAAACCTAAAGCCGCTATTAATGCAACCACCTGTAAAAGGAAAAGTAACTATGGGATTAGATCCTGGTTACTCACATGGATGCAAAGTTGCGGTTATAGACGGCACCGGAAAGGTTTTAGATACAACTGTTGTTTATCCAACCTTTTCAGATGCAAAAAGAGAAGATGCCATTAAACATCTTTCACTACTAATTAAAAAACATAATGTTGAACATCTCGCAATTGGAAATGGAACAGCTTCAAGAGAAACAGAGAGCATGGCAGCAGATATGCTTTCAAGAATTGGTGGCAAGCAATCTTACGCAATAGTAAATGAGGCAGGTGCTTCTGTTTACTCCGCATCAAAGCTCGCAGCAGAAGAATTCCCAGAATATGATGTTAACTTAAGATCTGCTGTTTCCATTGCAAGAAGACTTCAAGATCCTCTAGCCGAACTAGTAAAGATAGAACCTATGGCAATTGGCGTTGGCCAGTACCAACACGATATGCCACAAACACAGCTTGAAGAAACTCTGACAGGTGTTGTTGAGGACTGCGTTAACGCAGTTGGCGTTGATGTAAATACAGCAAGTCCTTCACTTCTTTTAAGAGTTGCTGGCCTTAACGCAACAACTTCTAAAAATATCGTAAAGTATAGAGAAGAAAACGGCCCATTCAAAACAAGAAAAGCAATCACCAAGGTTCCAAAGCTTGGTCCAAAGGCCTTTGAACAATGCGCAGGATTTTTGCGTGTACCAGAAAGTAAGAATGTTTTAGATAACACAGCTGTGCATCCAGAAAGCTACGAGGCAGCAGAAAAGCTTCTCTCGCTTTGCGGATACACTATGGATGATGTAAAAAATAGAGCTCTTGATGGTATCTTAGATAGAATCGAAAAGCTTGGCAAAGAAAAACTGGCCAAGGAATGCAATGTCGGAATTCCAACAATGCTCGATATTGCTTCAGAACTCGCAAAGCCAGGCAGAGACCCAAGAGAAGATTTGCCTCCAGTTGTTTTAAGAAAAGATGTTCTAGACATCAAAGACTTAAAGCAAGGCATGAAGCTTAAAGGAACAGTTAGAAATGTAATAGACTTTGGCGTATTTGTGGACATTGGAGTACATCACGATGGACTAGTGCACATCTCACAAATTGCAAATAAATACATCAAGCATCCTTCAGAAGTCGTTTCTGTTGGAGACATAGTAGATGTCTTAGTGCTTGATGTTGACGTAGAAAAAGAAAGAATCTCACTTTCAATGAAGCAATGCTAAAAAGAATGCTGGCGAAATTCGCCAGCATTTATTTTATGTAATTTTCAAAGTGCAATTCTAAAGTGCAATTGCACTTTGAGATTGCACTTTGGGTTTCAAGGTGCTATAATACATATATAATGGAAAACAAGTATTCAAAAAAGTATATAATTAGTACTGGGCAGGGGCTACAAGACGTTGATGGCCTTAAAAACTCCTCGTATTTTATACAGGAGGCTAATAGGTATGTAGAAGGTGAAATCTCTCTAAATGAGCTTGATGACATCATTACTTCGTATTACGAGAATAAGCCAGACATTGAGGCTAGAAGTGAAGAAGCTGACAAAGTAGCAATTAGGATTTCAAAACTAATTTCCGATGATGCTTTTTCGTTTACTGTTGGGCAACTTCTTTCAATCCACTCATATTTGTTTAAAGGCATAATAAAAAGAGCTGGTGAACTCAGGGAGTATAATTTTACAAAATCAGAATGGGTTTTGGATAGTGCGTCTGTTACTTATGGTGACTATAGGCAGCTAAAAGAAACCTTAGAGTATGATTTTGAACTTGAGAAAAAGTTTAACTATAGTGGTCTTAGTATGGACGAGGTTATAGACCATTTGTCCATCTTTATTGCTAACCTTTGGCAGATACATGTGTTTGAAGAAGGCAATACTAGAACCACCGCTGTATTTTTGATTAAGTACTTAAGAAGTCTTGGCTTTGATGTAACAAATGAAGAGTTTGCTAAAAATGCTTGGTATTTTAGAAACGCATTGGTTAGGGCAAATTATATAAACATTTCAAAGGGAATATATGAGGATCGATCATATTTGATTTTATTCTTAAGAAATTTGATTTTGGGTGAAAATAATTTACTTGATAACAAGAGCCTTCATATTTGCAGCAACAATTCAGTAAAGGCTGAAAAGAAAACTAGAATTGTTGAAATGTTAAGAGCAAATCCGCAAATACGTCTAGAGTCTGTTGCTAATCAGCTAGATATATCCGTCAGAACTGTTAAGTCTGTTATTGCAAGCCTTGAGGCTGATGGAATCATTACAAGAAAGAATGGAAAGCGTTACGGTTATTGGGAAGTAAACAAATGAAGAGATTATTAAGCATAGTATTAATATTTGCAATGATCTTTAGTATGGCTTCCTGCGGAAAGAAATATACAGCCGCAGATGTTGTCAAAATGATTGACGACATAGGAGAGGTAACTATAGATAGTCGCAAGGCGATCGACGCTGCAGAAGAAGCATATAACTCATTATCGGAGGATGAGCAACTTAAGGTCACTAATCATATTAAGTTCCTAACAATACAGCATGCATTTGTTGCTGTATCCAGTGAAGAAGAAGTAAGGAAGTTAATAGAAGAAGAAAAGTATAACGCTGCGCTGAAGGTGATTGATGGCGTTTCATTTAGGGATAGCGCATATTTAACTAAGATGTACAGTATTCTAAAAGCTAGTGTTAATCCTCAAACGATGAGGGCACCAGGTGATATTCCGCTTTCTTATGAGTTTGTTAGCAATGATTCTGACGCGGAAGTATATAAAGTTGCTTTAGATAGTAGCTATAAGGCAGCAGAAGACGATAAATTTGTTGTTTGGTACGGAAAGCAAAATAGCCAGGCCACTGTTCCTGTTAGTGAGGTTTTAAGTGTAGAAGAAATATCTGCTGGCGTTGAGGTTTGTGTTCTTTACGCATTGACACATGAATTAGACAAAGAGAATGCTGCTGGTGTCCTGAGAATTGAACGATATTCAGACGCAGCAGAAGTTGCCGCAATAGAGCAAAAGATTAGAGGGACGGGGGAAAAACATTTTGCTACTAATTCAAATCCTATTTCTGGTAGTACCATAAAACCATCAACATTTGATGCTGGGCCAGATGATAGAGCTGAGTACGCAGCAATAGCTAAAGCCTGTGGCCTTCCTGAGGATCTGTCTATAATAGAGAATCCTAAAACCAACGCAGACTATCTCAATAATTTGTTCTACAGATTTTTGAGAGGACAATATAAAATTGTATATAGTAATCCGGTAGATCCTGACTGGACGTTTGATGCATTTATTGTTACGGCCGATGATTTGGGATGGAAATACGATAATCATAATATTGCCCTTAAATCGGATACTTTGTCGTGTTCTAAGACAGTGCTGCTGGGTCATTTTATGAATCAAGCACCAACTTTCTACGCAAAGGACGGAGAATTTTTTGTTTACTTGTGGCCAGGCACATCAATTTATTCAGAATCTGAAATTGCAAGACAAATTAAAGAAGCCTGTAAAACAGGATATGCAATGTATGATGAAATGGTATCGAAAGGGCTACTTAAGAGTGGTGACTCACAGTTAAAGAAGGCAAAGGCTATTGCAGACTATCTTGACGGCCTTGGTGTTACATTCTATTCGGGACTTGAAAGTGACAATAGAGGGGCTTGTATGGCAGGAGATACCGCATATGCATGTCTTGTTAACAGACGAGGGGCTTGCGGGTCAAAAGCTTCTGCTATGGAGCTAATGCTCAACATAGCGGGAATAAAAGCATATGGTATTGGCTGTGGCGATAATGGCAATGGTCATATCATTACATATTTTGTTGCGGATGGAAAAGAGTATTGGTGTGATTGGGGTAATTACGGTGGAAGTAAAGGTCTTACAACAATCGATGATTTTGATACCTTAAGGGTTTATCCGCGTGCGGCAAATCTAAAACTTGATAGAATGTTTGCTGGGCAAATAGAAGAGAAAACATTAGATGATCTTATTGCATTATCAAATACAGCCAAAGTGTTAAAGCAGGCTCTTCCAAGTCCGGAAGCACAAGTGGCCACACTTAATGTTGATAAGATAATGCAAAAAATGCAAGATAATCCTAACGGCATTAAGTTTACTATAAAGTTTAATCATTCATCTCGATGGATGGAGTGGTACGAGTTTAATATTGATCCGTCTTTTGAGGGCATTGATGATGATTATTATTCAGTAGATTTAATGTATAATGGAAGGTGTGTAAACGGAGCACGGGATCTTTTGTCTAACTGGAAATATGCAAAAGGACAGATGCTACCAGTTACGAAAAAGTTTATTAAGGACATCCCTAATCCAGATGATTTTTACATAGAAATTAGGCATGTAGGAGCAAGCCTGAAATAGACAGGCAACTATAATGGAACAAAACACAGTTAAACGACAAACAAAAGTCATAACATACACAGCTATTCTTACAGCTGCGTATGTTGTGTTATCAATATTATTTAAGATTCCTGTTGCAGGGCATATAACAATTGACTTGGGATATATATCTTTAATGGTTGCTTGCGTGTGCCTTGGGCCAGTTCCTGCAATGCTAGTAGGAGCATTAGGAGCAGGAATTGAAAGCATGATAATGGCAGCAAGGGGCATTTCTCTTGGTTGGGTTCTTATGAATGCCATCATTGGTTTTGCATGCGGACTTATTCTTTCAAAAGAAAATAGTCAGAATAAAAAGAAATTTGTTCCAAGGGCAATTATTACAGTATTTGTGTCTTGCTTTGTTGGCGCTGCTGCAAAAACATTGATTGACTGTCTTTTATATAACTTTGCATTGGAAGTAAAAATCCCAACAGGAATAGTTGCTTGGATTTTAGATTCCTTTGTAATGCTTGCAATTGGGCTTCCTTTGAGCATGGCTCTTGAGAAGCGCCTTGGACAAATGTCTATATAACTTAAGGCAAACTTTAATAATGGATGAGGTGAAAAAATGAAGAAGCATTTTCAATATCAAACTAGTGGTGTTTGTGCACAGCTTATTGATTTTGATTTAGAGGATGGAAAGGTTAGTGGCGTTAGCTTTTTGGGTGGATGCAATGGTAACTTAAAGGCCATTGGCAAGCTTGTTGAAGGAAAAGATGCTGATGAAGTTATTAACATTTTAAAGGGCAACATTTGTGGATATAAGCAAACAAGCTGCGCCGATCAACTTGCAAAAGCTTTAGAGCTTGCAAAAGAGAATCAATAAATCATATAACAAGTACTGCGGAGGTAAACAATGTACGAAGACTATTATCAGCCTTTAACAAAAGAGCAGCTCAAAAAATATTTTGAGAGAATTGGACTTGAATATAACCAGGATGAAAAGCTTGATAGAAATTATCTTGAAAGAATAATAAAAGCTCAGCTTAGACATATTCCTTTTGATGATGCTGATGTTTGGGCAAACGGTGCTTGGCCATCACTTGCTATTCCAGATCTGTATCATAAAATCATAGAGCAAAAAAGAGGCGGCTACTGCTATGAGCTCAACAGCCTTTTTAATAGATTGCTTTTAGATCTTGGTTTTGATTGTTACCTTGTAATTATCCATTTATACAGGCCTGATATAAAATTCAATGCGCCTGCTCACTGCGGAATAATTGCAACAATTGATGGAAAGAAACATTTTGTTGATGTTGGCTATGGCGGTCCTGTTCCTGATGGCTGCGTTGAATTTGGCGGGAAAGAAGATAATGGTCATAAGCAGTATATGGATGGAGTTTATACTATTATCGGATCCAAAAATCCAGACGGAACTTATCTTCCTAGATTTAAGTTTAAAGACATGCCATGTGATCCAGTAGAACTTGTTCCACTCAATTTCCATACATCACAAAGACCTGACACAATCTTTAGACATTCACTTGAACTTAATTTAAGATCAGATAATGGATTTGCAGAGGTGCATAATACAAATCTTAAAGTGATGAAGAATGGCGTTTTAGAAGAACGAGTACTTAACACCAAAGAAGAGGCAAGAGAAGTTGCAGAAAAGATCTTTACAATCCCATCGGATGTTTTCCCTGTAAAAGATTTTGAAGAACTTAAAAAGTAAAAAAGATGCTGGCGAGGTTTTCGTCAGCATTCTTTATTTACACTCATTTTGTTAGTTCCTTACTTGGCCTGTACAACACAAACTTACGACCGATGGCCTGAACATATTCTGCTCCAAGCTTTTTAAAATAAGCTCTTTGTTTCCCTGTTAGCATAGTATTCTTTCTATTTTAGTTATTTTTAGAGAAATTTTGTTTTGTTAAAGATTCTCCCTTGTTGCCCATATATTTTTTATTAGCAAAGCTTTTATCGTAATCAAGACCAGCACGCTTCAATATCATATTATATGTATATTCTTGGAATAAGTGTAGTTTGTCTGGTGAATCGCCCGCCGAAGAATTTTCTTTGTTGACAGGCAATAAACCGGTTCGGGAATTATACTCGTATATATATTCACTGCCATCCAACAGCACCCAAGGCACGATATGACCTTGTCTACTTCCTGGATGACCAGGATCACCATTCACCAACCCGTAAGATTTTATTCCTTCCATATTCATTGCCAGGCAATATGCAGCTGCTCTTGAACCACAAGCGCCTGAATTAAGTACAAGTGCTCCATACGCACTACTTGAGTGCATATAATATGGATTATCCCTGCCTTCATAAATTGTCATATTGATTGAGCAAAGCCAGTCTGACCATACCTTCGCTTTATCGTATTCGGATGAATTATTACTAATTTTACCTTCGGCCCTGAATTTATCATACTGAACTTTAGCAACCTTATATGCTTCAAGCGCATATTGCTTAAATTCGTTTTGGCTTGGTAGTTTATCAATCTCATAACTACAAGTGGCCATATGATATGTTCCATCTTGGTAGAAGAAAATTAGCTCATAGGTTCCACCCATAAAACTGCCAAGCAAGGCTGGATCAAGCCCAGCTTCAAAATACTGACCTTCACGAGTTTGGTATTCAGGCCCATGTTCGGCAAATGCAGTCCAATCAAAGGAACCCTCGTTTTTTTCATCAACACGAACCTGTTTGTAATCCCAGTTACCAGTTAAGATTGAATATTTAATATTATTCCAATGTTCTTCATCCGTTTGCGGCTGAACAGTAAAAACAATTTTATTATCTCTTGAGTATGCTCTTACAAGCTCTTTATACGTTATCCCCTCTTCTGCAAATTCAGGCAAAGAGATATACGAATAATCATCAGATACCAATGCTTGATATTGCGGTCCCCACTTTTCTATTATTACCTCGGCTATCGCTTGCTTTCCAACAGGTTTTTGTGATGACTCTGCATTCTTTATTGCGCCCTTATCAAGACCAGCAGGCTCATGCGCAATTTCAATATAAAAATCTTTAATTAAAGGACTGTCGCCCATACCTTTGCTATCAATCAACGCAATCGCTTCTTCAATCTTGCCGTCGGCAACAAGTTTCTCCGCTTCAGCTTTTACTAGGAGTGTTTCTAGCTTTTGTTTAGCCATATAAAGCGTTAGATAGTTTGTAACATTTTTCTTTTCCTCGTCAGACAAAGACTGATATGAGTTTTCAGCTTTTTCGATTGCTTCTTGACTTTCAATTGTTACCTCCCCTATGTCGTCAATCATTTTGACAACATCTGCGGCTGTATATTTCTTTCCGCAGGAAGCCATACTAAAGATCATTGCAAATATTAATACTATACTTAATAATCTCTTCATTTAACTTTTCCTTGTTCTTCTTTGTATTCTTTTAGAACATCAGCCTTTACTGCAAAAGCAGCCATTGCTAAGCATATAATGCCTGGCACCCAGCCAAGAAGTGCAATAATTGTTTTTTGTGTTGAAAGGCTTTGCGCTATTTCAAGATTTGCATCAAAGCCTGCTGTAGCAAGAGCAATTCCCATTGCCCATACTGCTATTGCTTCTGCAATCTTCGATATAAGGTTGTCGCAGGTTGCAACCATTGAATCTATTCTTGTATTAAACTTAAACTCAACAATATCTGCAATATTGTTTCTATTTGTATTAAACAGAATGAATGCTATTGTAGATCCAAGTCCTGTTGCTGCTGCAAGTATGCATACGCTTACAAGAGATCTTGGGAACAGTATAAATGGTATTCTTCCAATCACTTGTGAGAGTCCAGCAAAGATCATCATATTACGATGACCAAACTTTCTATCAAACTTACCAATAAATACTGAAGTAAGAATTGATATAACAAGATAAAAGGCCAGTATAGGTGTAGCCATTGAAGAATCATTTAATATGTATGCTGCATAATCATTTACTTCAGCCATTACTATCGCTGTAATAATGCCATAGCAAAGGATGTAGAGCATATTGTAAACCCAAGACTTGATTGAGAATAACATCTTAAATGTATCCATGAATGATATTCTTTTCTCATTAGTTTCTACCTGGCGTACTCTTTCTTTTGAATTGAAGTAATGGAAGAGACAACCCGCAAGTGAAATCACCGCCATAACAATAGCTGTCTTTAAAAGAGCGCTTGCATCCTTGTCTGTATATATATCTGATTGAAGTCCACCAAATACTCCCTTAACAATAAGTGGTACACATACTGCACCAATACCCGAACCAAGGCATGCGCCTAAAGAACGGTAGGAGTTAATTGAACGTCTATCCTCATCATCATTTGTTGCAAGTGCACCCATTGAATTGTAAGGAATACAAAGGAAGGTGTAGAATGCCTCGAAGACAATATAGATTAGTATAGCAACAAATATCGTCATGCTTTCACTCAAGCCAAAATCGCAGAACATAAGCACAACTGTTAAAGCCCAAGGAAGGGCAAAGTATAAAGTAAGCGGTCTAATCTTCTCACCAGTTTTGAATGTGTGGTTTACTGACCAAAATCCAATAAGAGGATCATTTAATGCATCCCAGATGGTTCCAATTGTAAGAATAGTCGATGCCCAGAATACTGGAATTTTAAGAATCATCTTTAAGAAGGTTAGGTAGTAAAGACTTTTGAAATTAAATACTATGTTGTTTGAAGCTGAAAACAACATAAAACCAAATTTCTCTTTGAAATTTACTTTTTCGTTTACGTTACTATTTTCCATAAAAATTTTCCTTTTTTGATTACTTTATTATATAATATCTATGTAAAGTAGTTGAATATACTTATTATACTTCACGAGGTACTACATGAAAACATTTATTTTGATTTTGGTTGGAGCTATACTTGCCTGCCTATTAGTTGCACTGATTAGGACCCTGCTTCTAAAACCTAAGCGCGCAAACTACGAATTTTCAAAGGATATAGACCGCTCCATGGCCTACGGCGAAAAGCTTGCCCATATGCTTCAATACGAAACTGAATCTCACAGAGATAATCCTGAGGTTGAAAAGTTTAGGGGTTTTCATAAGGTTCTTGAAAAAGAGTTCCCAACCGTATTCGAAAAATTGGAAAAAATCGAAATCGATGGAAATATAATGATGAAATGGAAAGGACAGGACAGCTCTTTAGATCCAATCATCCTTATTTCTCATATAGATGTTGTTCCTGCTGAAGGAGAATGGACCTATCCCCCATATTCTGGCCATATTACAGAAGACTACCGAATCTATGGCAGAGGCAGCGGAGATATTAAGTGCGGAGTTTTCTCTTTCTATCAGGCTGCAGAAGAGCTTCTTAAGGAAGGTTATACCCCAAAATGTGACGTCTACCTTGGATCAAGCTGCACAGAAGAAATAGGAGGCGACGGTGCTCCTAAGATGGTTAACTGGTTTAAGGAACACAATATCCATCTGTTTATGCTTTCTGATGAGGGCGGCGGACTGGTTAAGGATCCTGTAGTTGGCGTAAAAGGAACATTTGCTGCTGTAGGCATTTTTGAAAAAGGTTACGGAGATTTAAAGTTCTCAGCAAAATCTGCTGGCGGACACTCATCAACTCCACCAAAGAATACACCTATAGCAAGACTTGCAGCATTTGAAAATGAAATTGAAAAGCATAGCCCGTTTAAGGTTAAATTTACAAAAGCAGTTGAGGCCATGTTTGAAAATCTTGCACCTTACTCCCAGAACTTCCTCTTAAAAATGGTAATGCATAATCTTTGGTTATTCAAACCTATTTTGTGCAAAGTAATGCCAAGCATTTCTAGAGAGGCCGCAGCAATGCTTCAGACAACTGTATGCTTTACAATGCAAAGTGGTTCTAATGGATACAACGTTATTCCGCAGGAAGCTTGGGTTACTGCAAACCTAAGATATATTCCTTTCCAGGGTCTTGAGGAATCAAACAAGATTATTAAAGAAGTTGCAAAGAAATATGATATAGATACAGAAGAAGTTTTATGCACTCCTCCTTCTCATGCGTTAAACCTTGAAGGCTTGCCATATCAAATGACAAAAGAGTGCATTAAAAAGATTTTCCCTGAAGTAGGTATTATGCCATATGTAGTTACAGGAGGAACCGATTCAAGATTCTATGATCCAGTTTGCGATAACTGCGTAAGATTTTCACCAATATGCACAGAGCCAGATCAAATGGATTCAATGCACGCAAAGGATGAAAACATCTTTGTTACCACACTTCCAATGGCAGTAGATTACTACAAAGAATTAATAAAGATTCAGGAACAGCGCTAAAGCTCCTACAACAACTCGATTAATTGATCGACTTCTTCCATTCTTGTTGCCCAGCTGGTAACAAATCGGATTACTGTGTGTTTTGCATCAAGCTTTTCCCAAAAACTAAACTTTACCTTTTTTGATAAGGCTTTCATTGCGTTATCTTCCATTACAACAAAAACTTGGTTGGTTTTGTTTTCAATGTATTGTTTATAGCCTTTTTTCTTAAGAGCTGCTCTTAATTTGCTTGCACACTTATTTGCGTTCTCTCCGCCGCGTACATAAAGATTATCTGTAAACATTACATCAAAAGAAACTCCAACGGTCCAGCCCTTTGCAAGAAGTGCACCGTGCTGTTTTATACGGCTTAAGAACCTCTTTGGAGTATTGTTCTTCGTGAATACAAGTGCTTCTCCATAGAAGGCTCCGCACTTATTTCCTCCAATGTAAAACGCTTCGCAGTTTGCAGCAATTTCAGGAAGACCGGTTTTTGGATCTGCAGCCAGCGCTTCTGCAAGCCTTGCGCCATCTATATAAAGTGGCATCTTAAACTTTTGGCAAACCTTATGAATCTCTTTTAATTCTTTTGCAGAGTATAAGGTTCCAAGCTCTGTTGGTTGGGTTATATATACCATGCCAGGAGTAACCATATGGTCCCAGTTGCCATCTGCATAGTAAGCCTTAACGTAAGCTTCAAGATCTTTTGCTTTTATCTTTCCACCATATGATGGAAGCTCTAATACCTTATGACCTGTATATTCAATTGCACCAGATTCATGAAGTGCTACGTGTGCTGTTTTTGCGGCAACGACTCCTTCATATTCTTCAAGGAAAGCATCAATTGCAACCATGTTTGTTTGCGTGCCGCCTGCTAAAAACCAAACATCAGCATCTTCGCATTTTGCTGCCTGTCTAATCTTTTTCTCTGCTGATTTGCTATATTTATCGTCGCCGTATGAAACCTGCTTTTCTAAATTAATCTTAGCAAGCTTTTCTAAGATTTCTGGATGCATACCTTCACAATAATCATTTACAAATGAAAGCATAATTTATCCTTTCCAATTTAATACCCTAATGCTTACTCGTTGCTATCTAAAAGCGATAATGCAGCCTCAATGTATTCGTTTAGATCTGATTCATTTGGAAGTGCAATTACCCTTAAAAGATATGGGTATAACCCATCAAGGAAATCTGAAACGTTATTAAACTCTGCAATAAACAATTTCAAAGATGTTTCAATATCATCTCTAATCACTGGGAAGTATGCTTCAAAGAGCAATGTTCCGTCTGCTTCAATTGAAAATACACCAGCTTTGAAAAGCAGGTTAATTTCGTATAACTTCTCATTAATCTCATCTAGTAGACCCAAATTAACATTTTTAGCAAGTACCAAAGTTAGGTCCATAAATTCTACAGGTAATGGTTCATCTTGCAAATCGAGCACAGCTCTACCAACGGCCTGAAAATCATCCTTGCCGCTTATACCCTGAATTCTGAATACTGTTCCATTCTCTGTAGCGCTTGCTTCTGCATTAAAGAAGTCTAGTAATGCTATGGCATTATATAATTCTTGTTCGTAATTCACTTTGCTACTCCTTTATACTACTGGTGCGTTATCATTGCTGATTTCTTTGTGTTCTTCTTTTTTCTCTGGTTCTTTATACTTTCCGCTAAATTTCAAACTGTTTTTGATTAAACCGTTTGCATTATCAATAGCATTGTCCAGCAAATCCTCAACCTTCGTTTTCGAAAGCGGATCGTTCTTACACTCGAACGCCTGCTGCGCTTCTGGAATATTTGAGAAAATCTTAACAACATTTTCTCTATTAAGCTGCGAGTTATATGCAGCAATTGGAGAGTGTACAGTTTTGATGTCTTTAATATTCATCGTTTTAGATTGCTCTTCCAATCTCTTGACATAGCTCTCGTAGAGGAGCTTTGCACCTTCTCTTTTCTGAAGCTCTTCCTCGCCGTGCTTTGCCTTTAGCTGTTCGTCTTGCTTTGTCTGAGCTAGCTGCTCTCTTGTAGCAACAGCCTCTCCTTTAAGCTTTGTCTTTTTGAATAATGATCTAAACCACCGTGACACGATGCCTCTATAGTGAATACCCTTTTGTTCGATAGAGTCTCTTAAACGGGTAAAGAAGTTTCCTTTCTTAACGCTCGTTTTCGCAAGAATATCGTTAACTGTGATTTTATCGAAGGTATGAGCCTTCTCAAAGCCAATGGCTTTCATTGCCCTGCTAACTTCTGCATTAGGGTTTTTCTTTATATTCTTTACAGCCCTATGCATATCAATGGCATCTACAACTCTAATGTTCTCTGCCAAGCTGCCCTTATCCTTAATACCTGTTACGGACTGAAGTATTTTATTGAAATCTTCATCCTTAATTACATTCTTATCGTAATCAATTCCTCCAAGTATATTGTCTGCGCTTAGGAGTTCCTTATCGTTTTGTTTTCCGGCTACATATGAATGAATTGCGGTAACACTCGCCTTGGTTATCATTGATCCAACGCTTACTACTGCACCACCAAGTCCAGTAGCAGCCATGAAGCCGTCCTTTGCAAGAGTCTGAGTAAGATCAAGTATTGCTTCGGTTCTATCAAACTTACTCTTTGCCACTGCCTCAGTAAGGAATCTTGAGAAACGCTCGTGCCCACGTCTTAAAGTTTCTTCTGCTAATTTCTTTTGATCCTTCGCATCGCTTGAGGCTTTTGCTATCGCAGTAACAGCATGCCCCATTTCCACAACGTGTGAGGCAATATTAAATCCATTCAAAAGATATCCAGCCTCATTAAGCCCGCCTAGACTCTTTAAACCCTTTACAAGTGACAAATCTGCCATTGTCGAAGCTAAAGGATTGTCTGCGCTATCCACTCCAGTTGCAACCTCTAATATTCCAAGACAAGATGAAATAGTATCATTAATCGTCTCGATATCAGCAACCATTTGTTCCTTATCACTCTTGCCTTCCGCAGTACTTTCATTCTCGTGTACTGATTTCCCGATATTATATATATCACGTCCTATCCATGTGGCGGATTTTAATGTTTCATTACCAATCTTTCCGGCAAGCAATTCTGGTCCGCTTGACTTTAAAAAACCAAGAGTTTTTTCCCAAGCAAATGCAAAAGTTTTTAATGCCACCTCTTTTGACATTTCTTTTCTGTAATTCTTGAAATCTTTTTCCAAAAGATGCTGGTGGAAAATATTATCGTCCCCGAAATATTTTTTTCTTAATCTTACGTTATAAGATTCCTTGGATTCTTGTTGATCGTTCTCGTGAAGTTCAAAATCGCCCTTTTCTTCATCGTAAGTCATATATTCAGAAATCGCATTAGAATTCATGATTTTGAATATAGGTCTACTCTTGATTGCTCTTACAATCTTTTGGGTTTCTATAACTCGATTTCTTTCTTCATCGCTAATCTTTGGTGGTCCGTCTAAGTCTAATGATTCAACTTGCTTTTCATCTAAATAAATTTTTCCACCATAAGCAATGCCTCTAACCTTATCATGTGTAAAGTTATCAAGCATTACTGAAGATACATCTGTATTTAAAATGTCGCGTTGTAAATTCTCTTTAGCCGATCTTACGTTTGCCAATTGTTCGTTGTACTGAACATTTTTCTGTTCGTACCTGAGCAAATCGTCAAAGCCCTTCATGTCTTTTTGATGCTTATAGACAAAGCCGCCCAAAGAGCTTAGCTTCCTCTCGCCCTCGTCAATTAAGGTCTTACGTTCTTCTTTAGCAGTATTAATGTCGAGCTCTTCTTTATCTAAGCTGTTTAAACTATTCTCAAGTTCGGCTTTATCTGTTTTATAATTTTCTATGCGCCGCTTAGTTGCTCCAACGACAGTTAATAAGTTATCATACGTTTCCTTCTTAGGCAGATATTCCTTTTCAAGCTTAACCATCCTGGAAATTTCTTTTGCATCCATGATGGCATGATCATCGTACCTCTTTTTATATGATAAGTACTCTTCTTCTAACTTTAAAAAGTCAGGAGCCATCTGCTTATAGTATGCGTCGCCTTGTTCAAAGCTCGCTATGTCCTCTGTTGGATCATACTCTCTTGTTAGTTTCTCTAGCTTTTTTCTTAGAGTTTCTCTTTCTTTTGCGATATCCTTTAATCTTTTTGTATCGTACTCTTCGTCTGCCTTTGCTTGATCTAATGAAGTCTTAAGTCTCTCGCGTTCATTCTTCTTCTGAAGAACCTCGAGCATCAATTCTTTCGTGTATGCTTTGCCCGCATCCTTGTTGCGCGCAATAATCTTATCAAGATCTTTTTCGTTATCTTCGTTCTTCTTAATTAAATCAGCTTCTTCTTTTGATAATTCAGCTTCTATTTTTGTATAGGTCTCAAGCTTAAAGCCTTTCAATTCTTTTTCATCATCAAGCTTTGCAAAGATTTCAGAATTGTATCTCGACTTTAATCCTTTTCCTGTGTACTCATGGTAATCTAAATCTGCATCCTTTTCTTTATTCTCTGGATCCTTCTTTCCCTTTTGACTTTCCTCAAGATTCTTATTAAAGTCTTCGATACTTATATCACGCTGATGTTGTCTCTCTTCATCCTTGAGTGCAATATCTAAATCAATCTCAATCTGGTTTAATCTATTGATTGCCGTTTCTTTGTATTTTTTCAAAGACCACTTTTTTATTGGAATACGAATAGAGGATAAAAAGCCACCATTAACAATCAAATCTTTCATGCTAGCTTGTTTATCCAACAGCGTCTTACGAATTTGTTTACGCTCTTCACGTAAATTATCAGACCTTATTCTTTTTGCTTTTTCTTCTACCGCAAGATTGTATTCTTCGCGTTCTTCACCCATTTTGAAAATCCCCTATATACACTATTATATTTACTTCCTATATTATATACTAAAGACGTTACATAATAAATAGTATATTTTTAACTTTTTCTGACATTTTATAGACGAGCCGATTGTTCCACCCTTTGCAGAGCAGTTTATCCCACTTGCGAAGTGTTTTGTCACATACTGACAAGCACATAAAAATCCCGGCGTTTTTAAGCGCCGGGACTATTTAAGAAAGTATTAGCTTGTTTAATTTCCAAGATATGCCTTTTTAATTTCAGGAGAAGCAAGTAACTCCTTACCTGTTCCAGTCATGACAACTCTTCCAGTTTCAAGAACATAGCCCCTGTCCGCAACGGAAAGTGCGGCCTGAGCGTTTTGCTCTACCAAAAGTATCGTTTTTCCCTGACTGTGAAGGTTTTTAATAATATCAAAAATCTGCTCTACCAAAATAGGAGCAAGTCCCATTGATGGCTCGTCAAGCATAATAAGCTTTGGATTTGCCATAAGGGCTCTTCCCATAGCAAGCATCTGCTGTTCGCCGCCAGAAAGTGTTCCGCCGATTTGTTTTCTTCTCTCCTTCAAGCGAGGGAAGAGATCAAACGCTTGCTCTTTTCCAGCCGCTATAGTTGATCCGCTTTGAGAATAAGCACCCATCTCCAGATTTTCTTCGACCGTCATCTGCAGGAAGATTCTTCTTCCCTCAGGAACCATAGACAGTCCTTTGTATACAACCTTGTTTGCTGGCATTTTTGCAATTGACTCGCCCATGAAGGTGATGTCGCCGGTCTTGCTATGCAAAAGCCCCGCTATTGTATTAAGCGTTGTGGACTTTCCAGCGCCATTTGCGCCAATGAGGGTTACAATTTCGCCTTCGCCAACTTCAAATGAAATATCTTTAATAGCATGGATGCTTCCGTGGTAGACATTAACATCTTCAGCTTTTAATATTATGCTCATCTTAATACCTACAACAACCTTACAAG
>JAKSSJ010000012.1 GCA_024403215.1 Clostridia bacterium | reverse complement strand
ACAAAACCTTTGCCCAGCTAAGCCTTGAATTTAAAAATAGCATTTCTCATAGAGCAAGAGCTTCAGAAAAGCTTCAGGCAATGCTGGAAGAACAACAGTAAAAAAACAGGGAATAGATTATGAAAAGAAAAATAACATCAATCATATTATCAATAGCCACGCTGTTTACTGCAGTATTTGCGGTCTTTGCGATTAACACGCAAAGCTCATTTGCTGACAGCTCAATTCCATTTAAGCTGTATTCTGATTCAGCCCTTGTTTGCGATATGAAAACAGGGGACGTTCTATACAGCCTTAATGCATCGGAGAGAAGATATCCTGCAAGCACAACAAAAATGCTTACAGCAATCTTGGCAATTGAAAATCTAAACCTTGATGATGTTGTAACCGTAGATAAGGAAGCAACAAGAGCCGGTGGTAACAGCTTAAAGCTTAAGTCAGGAGAAAAGATAGTACTAAGAGATCTTCTTTACGCAACTCTGGTTGTATCTGCAAATGATGGCGCTGTTGTTTTGGCAAAGGCAGTCTCAGGAAATGTAGAAGAGTTTGCAAAGCTCATGAATAAAAAGGCAGAAGAGATAGGCTGCACCGGAAGCCATTTTGTAAATCCAAATGGTCTTCACGAGGATGATCACTATACAACAGCTTATGATCTTGCAACCATTGCTATGTACTGCATGAAGAATGAAACCTTTAGAGATATAGTCAGTCATGAGAGCTATGATATGCCAGCAACTAATATGTCTAAAGAGCGTCACGTAAGCAGCACCAACTGGCTTTTATACGATACAGTAGATAGCCACAAGGTTTACGCGGGAAGTGAATATAGATATTGCAAGTATGATGGCTGCATAGGAATTAAGACAGGACAAACCTCCGAGGCTGGATGCTGCCTTGTTGCTGCAGCAACAAGGGATGACACAACAGTTCTCACCGTGTGTCTTCATGCATCAAATACCTTCGAAAGATTCTCTGATGCTATAAGACTTTTAGACCTTGGTTTTTCTTCATTTAAAACGGTTCAGCAGTACCAGGCAAATACAGAGCTTGGAACTGTTAAGGTTAAAAAAGGAAGCGTAAAGACTGTAACGGCAGTGCTTAATGAAGACATTTATGCAACTCTTCTTAAAAACGAGTCAACAAGCATCATTACAACAGAAATTAGTTTAGAGGAAAAGATAAAAGCGCCAGTAGAAGAGGGCCAGCAGATTGGTACAGTTACAGTGTATAAGTCTGGCGAGCCAATAATAGTTGCAGCAGCGGTCGCAAAAGAAGCAGTACCAGAGGGCGGTTTTCTTTCTAACTTTGGAATAGATGATGCAACAGCAGCGAAGATTAAAAAGGTAATTAGCATAATACTGATTATCATACTTCTCTTTATCATTGGGCTTACCATTTGGGTAATCTATATGAAAATAAAGATTAAAAAGAAAAAGGAAAGAAAAGCAGCAAGATTAAAAGAGAAACAGTAAATGTTTGATATAAAAGAGGAACTCAAAAAGCTTCCGGATTCTCCTGGAGTCTATCTTCATAAGGATGAGTTTGGACAAATAATTTATGTGGGCAAGGCAATTTCTCTTAAGAAAAGAGTTAGCCAGTATTTCCAATCAAGCAGGAATCATAGCCCAAAGACTGTTGATATGGTTAAGCATATCAAGGAGTTTGAATACATAAATTGCGGTTCTGAAATGGAAGCACTAATACTTGAGTGCAACCTAATTAAAAAGTATAAGCCAAAGTACAATATCCTTTTAAGAGATGATAAGACTTATCCTTACATCAAGGTAACGCTCAATGAAGATTTCCCAAGAGTAATAAAAACAAGAAGACTTGTTAATGATGGCTCAAAATATTTTGGCCCTTATGCAGACGTAACAAGCGTAAATATTATCATAGATCTTCTTAACTCTATGTACTCTCTAAAGCGCTGCAAGACCTTAAGCTTTAATAAAAGTTTTAAGCCTTGTCTCAATTACCACATTCACCAGTGCCAAGGACTTTGCACAGGAAATGTTACAAGGGAAGAATATAAAGTAAGCGTTGATAAAGCCCTAGAGTTTTTATCAGGCAAAACGGGAGAGCTCGTGCGCCTAATAAAAGACGAGATGAACGCAGCATCGGATGAGGAGCGCTACGAAGACGCTGCCATATATAGAGACTATCTTTATGCAATAGAGGCACTTTCAGAAAAGCAGAGAGTTGTTTTATCCTCTCCAGAAAACATAGATGTGGTTTTAGTAGAGGAAGGACTTTCCGGCTGCCATGCGCTTTTATTTACAGTAAGAGAAGGCAAGCTCTCTGGAAGAGAAAGCTTCTTTTTGGGCGACGGAATAAAAGAGGACAAGGATATTCTTCTCTCGGAATTTATAAAGCGTTACTATTTTGAAAACGTAATGATACCAAAACAGATTTTGGTTTCATCAAACCCAGCAGATAAGGAGCTTTTGGAAGAGTATTTAAGCCGTGAGAGAGGGTCTAATGTTTCCATTACGCTCCCTCAAAGAGGAGAGAAGAAGGCGCTTTTGGATGTAATAAGAAGAGATGCCCTTCTTATGCTTTCTAATCTTGATGAGAGAGCAAACCGTCAGATAGAAAAGAACGAGAAGGTTTACGAAGGCCTTAAAGAAATCTTTGGCGAGGATGCAAAGAAGATTCACAGAGTTGAATCATATGATATTTCCAATATCTTTGGAGTAGACAGCGTAGGTGCTATGGTAGTTTTTGAGGACGGGGTTCCTCTTAAAAAGGCCTATAGGCGCTTTAAGATAAAAACTATAGAAGGAGCTAATGATGTAGGCTCGCTTACTGAGGTTTTATTTAGACGTTTTAGAAATGCAGTGTCAGGCATGCCTGGCTTTGAGATTTTGCCAGATGCCATCTTTATGGATGGAGGAGAGGGCCAGATAGGATCGGCCAAGGACGTTCTTAATGCCCTTGGACTTACAGATATCATAGTCTGCGGCATGGTAAAGGATGATAAGCATAGAACAAGAGCCATACTGTATAATGGCGAGGAGTATCCGCTAAGAGGAAAGCCAGAGCTATTTTCCTACGTTGGAGCCATCCAAGAAGAGGTTCATAGGTTTGCAATTGACTATCACAGAAACCTTAGAAACAAATCTGTTCAAGTGTCAGTTTTAGACAAAATCCCAGGAGTGGGCCCAGGAAGGAAAGCAGACCTACTTTCAAAATTCGGCTCGGTCGAGGCTATTAAAAACGCCTCTATCGTTGAAATTTCAAGTGTTGTGCCAGAAAGCGTAGCAAGGGAAATCAAGCGCTTTTTTGAGGCCTAAACTTGCAATTTTGCTTCTTTTAATGTAAAATCATAAGGCTTGCTATTGTGCAGGTATGGCGGAATTGGCAGACGCGTACGGTTCAGGTCCGTATGAGGGTAACTTCATGCAGGTTCAAGTCCTGTTACCTGCACCATATATAAGGAGATAGATTATGAAAAAAGTAAACCAGGTAGAAGAAACAGTTACAATCGTATCAGCACCAGCTGAAACAGTAATCAGTGCAGGTACAACATTTAAGGGAACTATTGATACAGATAAGCCTATCACAGTTGAAGGTATGTTTGAGGGCGAGATTAAGTCCACAGGAATCGTTACTGTAAGTGAAGGCGGAGCTATTAAGGCTACAGTAGAGTGCGAGCGTCTTTTAATGCACGGAACAGGCGAAGGCTCTATAAATTGCACAGGACTTGTTGAATTTGGAACAACAGGTTCATTTGTTGGTGATGTTACTACAAGAGACATCGTAATGGGTGCAGGAGCAAAGCTTGAAGGCCAGTGCAAGATTGGCTAGCATATTTAGGTCGGGCGAGCATGTCACAGCTCTAATCTAGAATAATAATAAGGCCGCAGGCTTTTGCCTGCGGCCTTTTAGTTTGCAATTTATCTACGCTTCAATAGATTTTAGATACTTTTCTTTTGTTTCCTCGTAGATTCTGTTGAAGTTTTGATCAGCTCCTTTATGAAGAGCATTTAAGTATTCATGCTGAGCATTTGCAATCTTTGCGTTAAATAGTGACAGGGTATGAACACCAACGTTAGAGCACTGATCTGAAATTCTTTCAATATTTACAAGCATATCAAGGAAGGCCGAGCCAGCATCTGCATTGCAAAGGCCTTGCTTTAATCTATCTACGTGCCTATTTCTTAGGTACTCGCACATCTCATCTACAACCTCTTCCATAGGCTCAATTCTTTTAGCAGCCTCAACATCTCTGGTTGCAAAGGATTTATTTGCAAGCTCTAGGATTTCATTAAGAAGATCAGTTATAGTATTAAGCTCATCTTTAGCAAGATTTGAAAAGACTACATCTCTTTGATTAAGGCCTTGAGCAATCTCGGCAAGGTTAATGGAAAGGTCTCCAATACGCTCAAATTCTTCTGCGCACTTAATGTTGAAATTAATAATCCCGTTGCCGTGGGCATCAACATGAGGCGCAAGCTTAATGATATAGTCGCTGGTGCTATCAGTGATGGCGTCAATAAAATCTTCCTTCTTTTCTATCTCGGCAAAAATAGACTCATCATAATTAAGGAGCATGCTTATTGCGCTCTTAAAGTTCTCATTAGCAGCGTTTGCAATGCTAGTAATTGCCTTATTGCAAGCGGAAAAGGCAAGAGAAGGGGTTCTGTAAAATGCAGGGTCTAATAGCTGAGCCTCTGCATAAACGGTCTGCTCCTCCTTATCATCCTTAACAATTTTCTGGCTAAGCCTTTTAAATAGCTTGCAGAATGGAAGGAAAATGATAGCTCCGCAAAGCTTAAATATAGTGTTTACATTAGCAATTCCGCCGGAAGTAATAGCAGCATTCCAGGTGCTTCCGAAGACGCCTGCGCCACTTAAGATGTGCATTACTATTGCAATGAGCACAATCTGGCAGAGGTTAAATATTATATGAACTATGCCGACTCTTTTAGCATCAGCCTTTGCACCAATGGAGCAAACAATAGCTGTTGTTACGCAGTCTCCGATATAAATACCCATGATGATGGAGTATACAGATCCAAGGGTGAGCTGCCCAGTAATAGAGAGGGCCTGAAGTATACCAACGGTAGCTGACGAGCTTTGGATAATAAAAGCTGCAGCAGCGCCGGCTAAAAATCCTAAAAATGGTTTATCTGAAAGGCTAATGAATAGATTTGCGAAAGTTCGGGAATTGGAAAGAGGTGTAACTGCGGCAGTCATGTTTAGTAGGCCAGTAAACAGAATGCCAAAGCCCATTGTGATTTCTCCAACCTTGTCAGCTCCTTGGAACTTAAAGGCCATGATTACAACAATACCAATTATGGCTGCAATAGGGGCCAGGGTGCTTGGCTTAAAGATATTTAAAAACCATGAACTGGTTTCCCCAATATCCATGAGTCTAATAATCTGACCTGTTATTGTAGTACCTACATTGGCTCCAATTATAATGCCAAGGGATTGGTCGAGGGTAAGAAGTCCAGCTCCTACCAAACCTGAGGTAATAACAATAGTAGCTGTAGAGCTTTGAATGATGGCTGTAAGAAGCAGGCCCACAAGAAAGCTGGCTACAGGGTTATTAGTTACCTTTGATACGGCCTTTTTGAAGGCTTTAGACGAGCTTTGTCTAAGACCATCGCCCATGATTCTCATACCATAAAGGAAGAGAGCTAGGCCGCCGAATAGTGAAATTACATTAAAAATGTTCATCTGGCCTCCCAAATTTCACATAGAATTTGTCGAAAATCCGCTAATATATTATACTTCTTTTATATAGTAAAGCGCAAGAAAAAGGCTGGCTTAAAGCGGTTGAATCAGGCCCTAAAACTTGGTATAATAATTTGTCAGCCTAGGCTGACAGAAATTGGAGATTTTAATATGAAAAATTCAAAAAAATTTATTGCAATTCTACTTGTGTTTGCAATGCTAGCTGGAGTAATGTGCGGCTGCAAAAAACAAGAAGAAACAGGTGATGAAGAATTTAACTACAGCAAATATATCAGTGCTAATGGATATTATGAAAACATCAAAGCACTTGATTATATCAAGCTTGATAATTTAGATAAGATTGAAGTTTTAGCTGCTGACGTTCAGGCAGAAATCGATGCAATCTTAAAGACAAGAGCTTACCAGCACGTAGAGCAAAGCACAACAAGAACCATTGTAGATGGAGATGTTGTAAACATTGATTACGTTGGAAGCGTTGACGGTGTAGAGTTTGATGGCGGAAGCACCCAGGGCATGGGTACAGAGGTTGAGATTGGTGTAACATCTTACATTGATAACTTCCTTGAGCAGCTTATCGGCCACAAGCCAGGAGATGAATTTGATATCAACGTAACCTTCCCAGAAAACTACGGAGTTGATGAGCTTAACGGCAAGCCTGCAGTATTTAAAACAAAGGTTAACTACGTAAATGTATATACACCAAATCAGCTCACAGATGATTTTGTAAAGGAATTCTTTGAAGCTGAGCAAGGCTGGGCAACAGTTGAAGATCTTAAGAAGGGCATTGCAGATGGCCTTGGCGTAAATCAGGTATTTGATGGCGCAGAATTTGATATCAATGCACTTCCAACAGAGCTTGGAGATCAATACGTAGAACGCATGATTTTTGAAGCAGAGCAGATGGCAGCAAACTATGGAGTAGATATTAATACATATATCTCCTATGCTTATGGCACATACGGAATTTCTGATGAGGCAACACTTAGAATGGTATTTGAAAACTACAAGATGGCTGCTGTTTCAGAAATGCTCATCTATCAGGCCATTGCAGAAACAAAGGGCCTTAAGGTAACAGATGCAGATCTTAAAGCATATTATGAAAAGTACGGTGTCACAAACACAGCAGACATTGAAAAGATGTTTGGAAAGCCTTACCTTATGAACACAGTATTATGTGAAAAGGTTGAAGCCTTAATCCACGATGCAGTTGTAGTAAAGTAGGCAATACAATTTAGTTATAGTTATTTCATTCGCATATATTACGGAGGAACAAAATGGCTGATCAAGACGTAAAAGTAGTAGAAGAATTTGAAGATGAACCAGAAGTTATCACACTTGAATTTGATGACGGTGTAGAACTTGAAGCTGATATCATGGGAATCTTTGATGTAGATAATAAGGAATACATTGCACTCATCCCACATGATGATACAGATGATGTATATCTTTATGGATACAAAGAAATTTCCGAAGAAGAATTCGAACTCATCGACATTGAAGATGATGACGAATTTGAAAAGGTTGCAGCAGAATTCGAAAGACTTACTGCAGAGGAGTTATAGAAATGAAAAACTACGATATGATTGTCGTAGGTGCAGGCGCAGCTGGCGTGTTCATGAGCTATGAACTTACCAAACGCCAAAACAACGCAAAGGTACTGGTAATTGAAAAGGGAGCAATGCTAACAGAACGTGAGTGTCCAATCCACAAGGGTTTGACAGATCACTGTGTTTCTTGTAACCCTTGCCACATAATGAACGGTTATGGTGGTGCTGGTACCCTCTCAGATGGAAAGTACAACATCACCACCAAATTTGGTGGTGATTTGCACGTTTATGTGGGAGAAAAGAAGGCAACAGAGCTTATGGAGTACTTAGATGAGGTGCTCTGCAGCTTTGGCGGATCAGAGGCAAAGCTTTATCCTGCAGCAGACGAAGAGCTTAAGCATAAAGCCCTCTCCTGCGATTTGCACTTACTTGACGCCCAGGTAAGACACCTTGGCACAGATAGAAATGTTCAGATACTTGCAAAGATTTATGAATACATCAAGGAAAGAGTTGATATGCAGTTTAGAACTGCAGTAGAAACTGTAGAAAAAACAGAAGCTGGATTCATAATAAAAACAGACAAAGGCGATGAATATTCTTGCAAGGACCTAGTGCTTGCAACAGGAAGAAGCGGTTCAAAGTGGATAGGCAAGGTTTGCAAAAATCTTGGCATAGCAACTAAAAGCAACAGGGTAGACCTTGGTGTTAGAGTTGAGCTTCCTGCAGAAATATTTAAGGACATTACAGATCTTGTTTATGAAAGCAAGATAGTCTATAGCACCAAAAAATATGGCGACCACGTAAGAACATTTTGCATGAATCCTTATGGAGAGGTTGTAACAGAAAACACTAATGGCATCATTACTGTTAATGGCCACCGCTACGCAGATCCAACGCTTAGAACAGAGAATACAAACTTTGCATTGCTTGTAACCAATAACTTCACAGAGCCATTCAAAGATTCAAATGAATATGGCGAGTCTATTGCAAGACTTTCTAATATGCTTGGCGGTGGAGTACTGGTTCAAAGGTTTGGAGACCTTGTAAAGGGCAGAAGAACCAACGAGCATAGAATGGAGAAGTGCTTTATAAGGCCAACCCTTAAAGCAACTCCAGGAGATCTTGCCCTTGTAATGCCAAAAAGGCAGCTTGATGATATCATAGAAATGATCTATGCCTTAGCTAAGCTGGATCCAGCCACGGCAAAAGAAGACACACTTCTTTACGGCGTAGAAGTTAAATTCTATAACTCAACCGTTGAGGTTGATAGCAATCTTGAAACAAAGATAAAGGGTCTATATGTCCTTGGAGATGGCTCTGGCGTAACCCATAGCCTTTCTCAAGCAGGAGCCTCCGGCGTATACGTTGGACAGATCCTAGCAGATAAATACAAGTAACAAAAATCCCTCGGAAGTTTTCCGAGGGTTTTTTATGCTTTATTGTACTGGGTTATTGCGTCCGCTTCTTCTTCTTTCAAGCTCATTTAAGATCTTCTTTCTAAGACGAATATCTGTTGGAGTAATTTCAACGAGCTCATCATCGTTGATCCATTCAAGAGCTTCTTCAAGTGTGAAGATTCTTGGTGGTGTTAAGAGCACCTTATCATCTGTTCCTGCGGCTCTCATGTTAGATGCATGCTTAGCCTTGCAAGGATTTACTATCATATCTTCATTTCTGGAGTTCTGGCCAACAACCATTCCTTCATAAACCTTAACGCCAGGAGCAACAAACATCTGAGCACGCTCTTGGATATTGTTGAGTGCATAAGGAGTAGTAACGCCAGGCTCTTGGGCGATAATAGCACCAGCAGAACGCTGAGCAATTTCTCCCTTGTAGTCTTCATAGCCAACAAAGCGTCTTACCATTATGCCTTCTCCTCTGGTTTCATTGATAAACTGGGAACGGTAGCCCATAAGACCTCTTGTTGGAGCAGTGTAAACAAGCTTACTTCTTCCATTCTTTCCGTCCATGGAAATCATAGTTCCTTTTCTTAAGTTAAGATCAGAAATGATAGCGCCAGAATATTCATCTGGAACTTCAATAACAAGCTCTTCAATAGGCTCTGTCTTTTGGCCCTTGTCTCCTTTTTTGAAAATTACCTGAGGCTTAGATACTGCAAGCTCATAGCCCTCTCTTCTCATATTTTCAATAAGGATGGAAAGGTGGAGTTCTCCACGTCCTGAAACTTTAAAGTTATCTGTTGAATCTGTTTCTTCAACAACAAGACCAACGTTTGTCTCAAGCTCTTTCATAAGACGTTCTCTGATATGTCTTGATGTTACATACTTTCCTTCCTTGCCTGCAAATGGGCTGTTATTTACAAGGAAGTTCATGGACATTGTTGGCTCTTCAATTTCAATTGCAGGAAGTCCAACAATATGATTCTCAACGCAAATTGTATCTCCAATAGTTACATCTGCAATTCCAGAAAGAACGCAAATATCTCCAGAGTGTATCTCATCTACTGCAACTCTTTTCATTCCGCGGTAGATATAGCATTGATTGATTTTTCTCATTACATAAGAGCCGTCTGGCTTTGCAACAGCAACCTGCTGACCAGTCTTTACAACACCCTTATCAATTCTTCCTATGGCAAGACGTCCAACATAGTCATCATAACCAAGCGTTGAAACCTGCATCTGAAGTGGTTCATCATCTTGGTCTTCATAAGCTCCGCATTGCTCGATAATAGTCTCAAATAGAGGAGTAATATCAAGTCCTCCAAGACCTGCAGAACTCTTTTTAATCTTTGTTCCGTCTGGTCCATCAAGTGAAAGTCCTTCAATTCCTGCAGGATCTCTTACAACTATTCCTTGTCTTGCAATTCCATAAAGAATAGGGAAGTCAAGCTGCCTATCATTTGCTTCAAGATCCATAAACAGCTCGTAAACCTCATCTACAACTTCAGAAATTCTTGCGTCCTTCTTATCAATTTTGTTGATGAGAAGTATAGGGTTTAAGTTTTGCTCTAAAGCTTTTGACAGAACAAAACGAGTCTGAGGCATAGGACCTTCAGAACTATCTACAAGAAGAATTACCGTATCAACAGTTTTAATGATACGTTCTACTTCTGAACTAAAATCTGCGTGGCCCGGGGTATCAACAATGTTGATCTTATAGTCTCCGTGCATTACAGAACAGTTTTTAGAATAAATTGTAATGCCTCTTTCTCTTTCAATATCGTCAGAGTCCATAACGCAATCAGCCATAGCTTCATTGTCTCTAAAGACTCCGCTCTGTGCGAGGAAGGCATCTACTAATGTAGACTTGCCAGCGTCTACGTGTGCAATAACTGCAATATTGATTATTTTGTCTCTCATAATACAAATCACTCCCTGAATAACCAAAAAATTATACCACAATTAGCCAAATTATGGTAGAATATTTATTATGTTTCGTACAATTATTTGGCTTTTAGCTGTCACAATTACTTTCATAGTGATGCTCCCGGTGGGTTTAATAATCCGCCTTTTTGAGTCTAAGGAAAAATACCGTCCAGCTAATGGCCTAGCAGTCTGGCTTTGTAACCACTGGGTTCCAGCCTACCTTAGGCTCGCCGGCTGTGATTTTGAAATACAAGGGGTAGAGAATGTCCCAGACGAGCCAGTTATGTTTGCAGGTAACCACCAAGGCATAGCAGATGTAATGCTCATCCTATTTGCCTTAAAAGGCCCTCATATTATTATTGCTAAAAAAGAGGCTGAGAAGGTGCCAATTGCCCACCTTTGGATGACCCTTCTTAGAACCATTTTCCTGGATAGATCAAGTCTAAGGCAGTCCCTAATTTGCATAAATGATGCTGCCGAGCACATAAAGCATGGCCATAGCGTTATTGTCTTCCCTGAAGGCACAAGAAGCAGAGGCCCTAAGATGAATCAGTTTAAGCACGGAACCTTTAAGATTGCCCTTAAAAGCGATGCAATGGTAGTTCCTTTTGCAATTGATGGATCTTATAAGGTAGTAGAAGAGCAAAGGCGCCTTGTAAAAAGTAAGGTTAAGGTTTCTATTCTGCCTCCTGTTAAGCCAAACCCAGGCGAAAGGTCCACAGATCTTGCCATAAGGGTGCAAGCTGAGATTGAAAAAGAATTAGAAAGGCTAAGAGCAAATTCTTAGGCTAAGGATATTATGAACAAGTTTTTTGGACACCTTTCAACGGTGCTAGAACATAAAAAATATGTAAGGAAGGCCTGCTTTAAGATGGGGCTTTACGGCCAGGGCCTTACTCATGACTTAAGCAAATTCTCCCCAACGGAATTTATTCCAAGTGTGCATTATTTCCTTGGAACAAAATCTCCTACTACGGCTGAAAGACAGGACAAGGGCTACTCTACGTCTTGGATGCACCATCAGGGTAGAAATAAGCACCACTTTGAGTACTGGGTAGACTATACGGGTAAAAATAGAGCTGAAAGAGCTGCCATAGAGATGCCTTTAAAATATGTGGCAGAGATGGTTGCTGATAGATATGCTGCTTGCAAAACCTATCACAAGGCTGATTACAAGCAAACAGACGCGCTTGAATACTTCGCTGGTGAAAAGGACAAAATCCCTATGCACCCAAACACTAAGGCTTTATTAGAAGAGATTTTAACTATCATGGCCAATGATGGCGAAAACGCTGCTTTTGCCTACGTTAAAAAGCTATTAAAGGAACAAAGCACAAGATAGAGGTATAGAACATGAATACTATTTGTATCTATTACAGCCGCACAAAATTAACTGAGCAGGTTGCTGAAAGACTTGCAAAAGAGCTTGATGCGGACATCATGGAGATTACTGATGGCAAGCCTAGAAAGGGCCCATTTGGCTACATTGGTGCTGCTATTGTGGGTCTTAGCAAGCATCTTCCTCATCTTTTGCCTTTTAGATCCCCAAAGCCGCTTGATGAATATGATAAAATCATTCTTCTTGCTCCTATTTGGTGCGAGGATGTTTGTCCTATCATGAGGTCTTTTATTGATGACAACAGGGGAAAGCTTTCTGGCGAGGTTTTTGCTGTTATTACTCACATGGGCAAGCTTTCCTATGACGACCAAATCATTGATCTTAGCAAATATCTTGGCAAAGATCTTAGGGGCTATGCTTCTGTTAAGACTAAAAACAATGACTGGGTTGCCCAGGTTTTAAGTTGTGCAAATATTATTAGAAATTCTCATAAGCAGCAATGATTGTTGACATTTTCGATATAAGTGAAAATGGTGATGGCATTGGCCGCATTGATGGCAAGATTGTCTTTGTTAAAAATGCCCTTCCTGGTGATTCTATTGATGTAGAGATTACTAAGGATAAGGGCAGTTTTTTCTTGGCTAAAATTAAAGGGGACAATTCTCCTGTTTGCGGTGGTGCTCCTCTTCTTAGGCTTGAGTATGGCAGGCAGCTTGAGTTTAAGGAAAAGCGTGTTAAAGACTGCCTTGAGCGCTTATCTGGCATTTCTGCTCCAAAAGTCAATCCTATCGTTGGCATGGAGCATCCTTTCAATTACCGCAACAAGGGTGAGTTTAAGGTTAACGAGTCTCTTCCATACTGCAATGTAAATTGCGTTGATTGTCCTATTCAGTCCAAGGAAGCTTTAGAGGTTCTTTCTCATTTCCGTAATAACCCGGTTAAAAATGCCGAAGAGCTTATCATTAGAAACAACAAGGCTGGCGACATTCTTTCTTTTACTATCCAAAAGAGTGGCTACCCGCTGCTTTTTGAGGGTAGCAACCTTATTAATGATTTTATTGGTAATTTAAAGGTCGAGGTTGATGCTGCTAGTTTTTACCAGGTTAACGGCATCCAATGTGAGAAGCTTTATTCAAAGGTTAAATCTTACGTTGATCCTGGTTCTTTCCTTATTGATCTTTACTGCGGTGCTGGCTCTATTGGGCTTTTCTGCAGTGACATTTGTTCCAAGGTTATTGGGGTTGAGTCTGTAAAAGAGGCTATTATTCAGGCCAACCGTAACGCTGTTATTAATGGCATTGTTAATGCTTCTTTTATTTGTGGCAAGGCGGAGGATGTTGTTCCGTCTAAGCTTCAGGGCGTAAATGCTGATATTGTGGTTTTAGATCCTCCTAGGGCTGGCTGCAAGGCTTCTCTTCTTAATACTGTTGCGGAGATTGCGCCTAAGAAGCTTATTTATGTTTCGTGTAATCCGTCGACGCTGGCGAGGGATATTAAGGTTTTATGCTCTCTTGGCTTTGAGTTTGTGGAGGCTACGCCTTTTGATCTTTTCCCGCACACGCCGCATGTAGAAACCGTGGCGTACCTAGTGAGACAGTAATATTAGGCGCAAGTAATAAATAGACTTTCTTCACTTGCCGCTTCGCGAAGTCGTTCAGAAAGCTATTTATATACTTGCGCCTTTAATGCCGCCTCGGGCAAGGAAATAATTCTTCCTTTATTCTGCTCATATAATCTATGAGAAATCGAAATTGTTGTTCTTCCCTTGGTTGCTTCATTTATCGCCAGCAGAACTTGCTTTTCGGTTGACGAATCTAAATTAGCTGTAATTTCATCAAGGAGCAGGATTCTTGGATTCTTTACAATTGCTCTTGCTATTGATAAGAGCTGAAGCTGCCCTTGAGAGAAGAGCGTGGTCTCAAATTTTGTTTCAAGCCCGTCTTGGAAATTCAGAACTAAATCTTCAAGTCCAACAAGCCTTATAGCTTTTAGGGCATCTTCTTTTGTAACATCATTTTCTCTTAAGCTGATTTGATCAAATATGGTTCCAGGAACAGCTTTGAAGCTTTGCTCGACATAACCGAAAAGTTTACGTTTTTCAGTATTTGAAATACTTGTTGGTTTTTGTCCAGCTACAAGGATTTCTCCTGATTGTGGGGAATATAGGCCCATTAAAAGCTTAAATAGAGTCGATTTTCCGCATCCCGTTCGTCCTGTCAATGTAACCATTTCTCCGGATTCAACTTTTAGGCTTAAGTTCCTTAATACCGGAGTATCTAAATCATATGCAAAACTTAAATTGCTAATTTCTACAGATGCTCCTTTGCTTAGAACATCATTTTGTTCATTGGCCATTTCTGCTTCTTCCATGAATTCGCAAATTCGGCTGACTCCGGCAGAAGCTGTTTGAATATTTGTAATTTCTTTTCCTATGTTTGCAAGTGGATCAAAAATCTTTTCGACATAGGCGACTACGGCAACGGCTGTTGCGGCGGACATTCCAAAGAATAATCTTAAGGTTCCTCCGGCGGCTGATAAGCACATCATAATGGATGTGATAACAATTCTTACGATTACTACGACAGGTGTGAAAATCGCATCATAGAAATTTGATTTTTCAACTGCTTCAAAGCCATCTTTAATTGCATTGTCGTAGCGTCCTTCAATGAATTTTTCGCAGTGAAAAATTCTAACCATGCGCAAGTTCTCAATTGTTTCGTGTATGATTCTATTGGCGTTGCCAACAGCTTTTCGGCTGTCTAATTGAGCTTCAAAAGTCTTTGTCTTAAAGTGCTTAGTCATGGCAAAGAGGAAAGGTAAGGCTAGAATTAACAATAAGCCAAGTCCTTTGCTTTTTATAAATACGACAGCAACAACACTTATTACTTTGCAAGCATCTACAATAATGCTGATGATGCCAGATGAGAACAATGTCTCAAGAGTATTAACATCATTAACTATTCTTGAAGTCGTAGTGCCTGGATCAGTTTTAACAAAGTACGAAGCCGGAAGCCTATTTAATTTTGCAATCATCTGGGACCTTATTGAATGTGTAATCTTTTGTCCAAGAAGGGCAATCATAGCTTCTTTTAACGAATCAAAAATTCCTTCTGCCGCAGTCAAAGCAAAGTAGGCAATTGCCAGCCATAATATTTCATTTCCTATGCCTTCGGTTAAAAGATTGACCACTCGTTCAAGAACTAGAGGCGGAAGAATGCCAGCTATTACAGTCCCTATCAGTGATATCAAAAGAAGGAAGGCTGTCCAAGGATTTTGCTTACAGGTGCTCGCCAGAATGCGAATTAGAAAAGCACTGTTTTTACGCTTCATCTGATTCACCTCCTTCTTGGAGAAGTACCAGCTTCTTATAATCCGGATTATTTTCTAAGAGTTCAGCGTGAGATCCGAAAATGCCTGTGCGATTTTGTAAGAATAAAACTCCATCGCATTTGTTAAACACATTTAGTCTGTGAGATATAAGAATTATTATGCGGTTCTTTTCTTCTTCACGAATACTATTAAATATTTCTTCTTCTGTTTTCATATCAACAGCAGAAAAAGGATCATCTAAAATTAAAACTGGCTGCTTATGATACAGAGTTCTTGCAAGAGCAATGCGAGCTTGCTGACCTCCGGAAAGACGAATACCCCCGTTACCGATTCTTGTATTTACGCCATCAGACAATTCATTTAATTCATCTTCAAAGGCAACCATTTGAAGGACATGATTTAATGCATCTAATTCTTCTTTTGTATTTCCTTCTGACAATAGTACGTTATCTTTTATGCTTTCAGAAAAGAGGTTAGGTTTATGCCCCATGTAGGCAAATACCTGAGCGTCTTCTGAAATATTTTTAAGTTCATCTTTTCCGTAATATATATGGCCAGTATAAGAACCTTGTTTAAGGAACATAAGCCCAAGGCTGGTCTTTCCACTGGCAACTTCGCCTGTAACTCCAATGATTTGACCAGGCTTTGCGCTAAATGAAATGTTAGAAAATACTGGTTCTCCTTCGATGTGTGAAAAACTTACATCTTCGACTTTTAGCTCTTGTGCTTCTGGCTCTGGCAGAACCTTCTTGTCATTAAGAAGATGCAAATATGGACGAATCCTTCCCCAAGACACCTTTGCACTTTGGACTATATTGATAAGCTTTGCTGCTTTAGAAATTTTTATAGCGTTTTTGTTAAATGCAGAAAGAAAGGTTGAAAAAGCAGCTATATCCCAAACTGTCCAACCAATGCCTAAGACGTTTTTACCACCAAAATACAAAATGAAGATTCCGCTAATCATAGATATGACGCGGTAAATTGGAGGCATGCCATTTTCTAAAATATGAGCCTTACTGGACTTTTGTTCATAATCTGTAAGTTGCTCTTCAATCTTTTCGTTCCAAGTATCTTCAACACCATATACACGGTAGGTAATAGCGTTGGTAATTCTATCAACGGTTGCTCCGTTTAAGGCTTCAGCAGCTTCTCTTCCTGCCGCAGTCCATGGCACAACAATTTTCTTCATACGTTCAGCAAGAAGCACTGCCAAAGGAGGGAAAATGCAAGAAATTATTGCGAGACGCCAATCATAAATCATGAGCATGACAAAATATGAAATCATGGCGACTCCGGTATCAAAAAATTCTGTGGTGAATTTTCGAATTCCTTCGCTGCAATTATCAACGTCTGAAATGGCTTTTGTCATCCATGTGCCAGTACTCTCACTGCTATCTGCCTGCAATAAAAGATTTTTGTACAGGATAACTTTCATCTCTCTATTTATTTCGTTAGAGAATTTTCTTACATAGAGACGTTTCAGATAACGAAGTCCTTGAATAATTATTTCAGAGCATAAGAAGAGAAGGGATAGAATCAGCATTTCGCTAGCCTGACTTTCACCCTTTATTATGTTGAAAAGCTTTTGAATCAGTTGCCCCTCGAACCATGGGGTCGCTGTTAAGCCTACATTGCATAAAATTCCCGATATCGTCGTTAATAATAGCAAACGGCTACTGCGGCGAATATAGTATGCAATATTCTGTGAATTTTTTGAGGCTTCTCTTATTTTCATACATCTTTAGTATACTCCCTTTTCCAGCATTTGACGTTATCGTTTATATTTCTTGAATCCATCAACTCTAGTGAGACAGTAATATTAGGCGCAAGTAATAAATAGACTTTCTTCACTTGCCGCTTCGCGAAGTCGTTCAGAAAGCTATTTATATACTTGCGCCTTTAATGCCGCCTCGGGCTTGGATGCTGGTTCGGCCTGCGCAGCCTATGGCTGCTTGCCCTCACCTAGAATCAGCCCGGAGGCTATAGTTAGTGTGCAGTGCTATTGGCGGTAAAAAGGCGAGTTGGTGGTGCTGAGAAAAAAATTATCAAAATACAATAGTGACAAAAATGTCACTATGAAGTATAATAGTGTCACTTCTAAAAAACAAAATAGAAAAAAGACCAGTTAACCGACACTGCCGGTAACTGGTCTTTTTGATTTTGTGGGTTGAAACTGTGCTAAATTTGCAGTTGATTTGTAGAAAATATGGCATATAATGGTATGGAAATATTTATTGAAAATAAAACTTATAAGTTGTATAATGAGGTACAAATGAAAATTGAAAAAATTGATGGGCTTAACAATATCTATAGCGTTGATGGCTTCTGGATAAAATTAAAAAAACTTTTTCATAAAAATACAGACGGCTATAAATTGAATTTGATTAAATTGCGTGCGCAATTAATCATTTTAGATTCAGCAGATGATATATATAAATATCCATCTTTTGAACATTTGGTTGGTACAAGATTATCCGCAATTAGAAGTATAGAAAAACAAAATTTGAGGGTGATATTTGTAACTGATAAAGAGAAAAAGATTCTGCTGATTTCCTTTTTTGAAAAGAATAGATCCGACTATCAGCGTGCTATTTCGCTTGCTGAGAAAAAATTAATGGAGTGTGAGAATGATGATACAAAGTGAAGTAATAAATCCTTTTGAGGAATTAACTGATGCAGAAAAATTGGAATCGGAATTGTTGGCTCAAGTTGCAATGACCATTGTTGAAAAAAGAATTTCCATGGGGATGACACAAAGTGAGTTTGCTGATTTTCTTGGAGTAACGCAGACTATGGTTTATAAATGGGAAAGCTGTTCGTACAATTTTACTTTGCGTTCCTTGACTAAGTTGTATGCGTCTCTCAACCTTAAGCTTGAGATAAAACCAATTCCCGCATAAAGATCAGCCTACGGCTGCTTGCCCTCACCTAGAATCAGCCCGGAGGCTATAGTTAGTGTGCAGTGCT
>JAKSSJ010000011.1 GCA_024403215.1 Clostridia bacterium | reverse complement strand
TGTCTAATAACCACTGTTGAAGTATTTCTTTTAGATGAGACTTCAGAGGCTGATGCTGAGATTCTTCAAAACAAAATTAGAAAGAACGCTCAGGTTGCTTCAGTAGAATATATCTCAAAAAGTCAGGCTATGACTGAAATGAGAAATAGACTTGGAGATAGTGCTTACCTTTTAGATACCCTGGCAGACAATCCTCTTCCAGCATCTCTTAGAGTAAGACTTTCCGATCTTAGCTACGGCGCAGCAGTGAGAGATTTGTGCCAGTCTATGGATGGCGTTGAGGATGTTAGATTCTACGCAGATGAGGTTTCTAAAGTAATTACTATTACAAATACAATTCAAAAGGGAGCATGGATTATAATCGCCTTCCTTATCATTGTTTCAATCGTTGTTGTAAGCAACACAATTAAGATTACTGTAATGGCAAGACAAGACGAGCTTGTTATCATGCAGTATGTTGGTGCAACTAACTGGTTTATTAGAGGCCCGCTTCTTTGCGAGGGTGTAATTATAGGCCTTATCTCTGCGGCAGTTTCACTTGGACTTGCTTCACTTGTGTACATAAGGTTTTATGACATGTTCTCGCAGCAGGCACTTATACTATTTACATCTGGACTTGTTGTTCCAGCATTTATAATTCAAAACTTTGCATGGATTTTTGTTGCTCTTGGAGTAAGCATAGGTTCTTTCGGAAGTATCATTTCGATGAGAAAATTCCTTCAGGCATAGAGGCGGGATTATGAGAGAAAAAAGATTAAGTAAAATTGGTATAAAAAAGAAAGTATGTCTTTGGAGCTTAAGCCTTGCAATGCTGTTTGCATTTTGCATTTCTCCATTTAGCTTTGCAGATCAATTAACAGATAAGCAAGGAGATCTTTCAGATATCAACAGTGATATTGCAGCACTTGAAAAAGAGCTTTCAAATGGACAAACCAAGAAAAATAATTTAACAAAAGAGATTAAAAACGTTGAGACAAAGATTTATTCCGCTCAGCAAAAGCTGAATAAACTCACATCAAATCTCAATGATACAAAAGAAAAGATTGCAGTTGCTCTTGCAGAGCTCGAAGAGCTTCAGGGCGAGATAAACGTTCAGAATACGAATCTTAATGATAGATCAAGAGCTATGTATAAGAACGGTGATATAGGAATGCTATCTGTTCTTCTTGGTTCAAAGTCGATGAGCGATTTTCTTACCAACATTGAAATGGCTAAAAAGATTTATGTTGCAGACCAATCTCTTCTTGAGGATATGAACACTGCATACCAGGTGGTTGTAGAAAAGAAAGAAGAGCTTGCATCATTAAAGGATCAGCTTTTATCTCAGCAGGATGAGGTGACAGCATATAAGGCTGGCCTTGCAGCAAGCGAGGACGCTTTAGCTGCTCAAAAGAAGAAGGTAGAGCAGGATAACAAAGCTTTAGAAGCCCAGATTGATGCTCTCCAAGAGGAGGCTGACAGACTCAAAGCAGAGATTTTAAAGCTGCAAGGTAAGGAGGCTTATGCCGGTGGTATTATGTGCTGGCCATCAAAAGCAAGCACAAGAATCACCTCTCCTTTTGGAAACAGAATGCATCCAATCCTAAAGAAATATAAGCTTCACACTGGTATTGATATTGGTGCATCAAAGGGCACTGATATACTGGCAGCAAACGACGGAAAGGTTATTAAGGCTGCATACAATGCCGGTGGTTATGGATACTATGTAATGATTGACCATGGCGGCGGAATTGTTACCTTGTATGCACATTCATCAAAGCTTCTTGTAAGCGTTGGAGATGTTGTAAAAAGAGGAGATGTAATTGCAAAGGTGGGTTCAACTGGACAGTCCACAGGGCCTCACCTTCACTTTGAAGTTAGAATCAATGGTGAATACGTAGATCCAATGGGATACGTAACACCTGGTAAATATTAATAATGGCAAAATGGATTATAAAACAAAATACCTATAACATGGAGCAGGACTTTTGCGGAGTCCCTGCTTCTATTGTTGAGATAATACGGTCAAGAGGTGTAGAAGAAGAAAAGATAGAAGATTGCTTATCAGCTACTCCTCAGCTTACCTATGATCCTTTCCTTTTGGTTGATTTAAAGCCTGCTGCAGAAAAGCTTATTTCCTTTGCAAAGTCTGGCAAAAGAATTTGTGTTTACGGAGACTATGATGCTGATGGTGTAACATCAACCACACTTCTTTATACGGTTTTAAAATATCTTACACCTAATGTTTGCTACTACGTCCCAAGTCGTTTTACTGATGGCTATGGTCTTAACAACAGAGCGATAGACAAAATTAAAGAAGATGGGGTTGAGCTCTTAATTACGGTTGACTGTGGAAGCACATCTCCGCTTGAGGTTGAGTATGCAAAATCCTTGGGGCTTGAGGTTATCATAACAGATCACCATAGGCTTCGTGATGGACAGGACCCAGATTGCCTTTTTGTAAATCCAAAGCGTCCTGGTTGTGAATATCCGTTTAAGGAATTATCAGGCTGCGGAGTTGCTTTTAAGCTTGCTCAGGGCATACAAAGACTTCTTGAAAAAGAAGGAGATCTTACAATTTCTAAATCAAGATTAAACAATCTCTTAGACCTTGTAGCGATTTCAACTGTAGCAGACGTTGTCCCACTTTTAGACGAAAACAGAAATCTTGTTAAGTATGGACTTGATAGGATTAATAGAAGGAATAGAACAGGGCTCAATAGTCTTCTTGAAAGACTAGATATTAGCGATAAACAAATTAATTCGTCTAATATAGCCTTTATACTTGCACCTAATCTAAATGCTCTTGGCAGAATGGATTCTGCTGCTCTTGGTGTTGAGCTTTTGGCAAGCTTTGATGACAAGTCAAAGCTTGATGAGCTTGCTGATGCAACTGTTAAAACTAACATAACAAGAAAGAGCGTTCAAGAAGATACAGCAAGGCGCTGCGAGGAAGCGATGGCTGTTGGTGACTGCGGAGATTATGCACCTATCATTTTTGTTCCTGGTGCACATGAAGGCGTTGCTGGAATAGTTGCAGGAAATCTTAAGGAAAGACTTAGAAAGCCTGTATGTATAGTAACCCCAGCAGATGACGGTACGTTAAAGGGTACTGGAAGATCTGTCACGGGAATCAATCTTCACGAGCTTTTTGAAAACTGTGGAGATGTATTTATTAGATTTGGTGGACATGCTGGAGCTTGCGGATTTAGCTTAAAGCCGGAGTGCCTCGATGAATTTAGGACAAGAATGCAAGAGCTTGTTAAGGCTCAAATTGAAAAAGACCCGAGCCTTTTGGAAGAGAGCCTTTATATAGAAAAAGAATTAGCAGAAAACGAAAAGACCTTAGAATATGCAAGCAATATTCAAAAGCTAGAGCCATTTGGCGAATCAAACCCTGTGCCGCTGTTTTGCATTAGGAATGCTCATGTAAGCAACGCTTACAATATGGGTGCAGATGGGCAGCACATAAGATTTAATGTTACTGCAGCAGATGGCATAAGCATTAACTGCGTATTATTCTCAAGAGCAGCAGAATTTGAAGGCATTGTTTACAACGGTGCAAGAATAGATGTTGCTGGAGAGCTTGATATAAACGAATACAGAGGAGAAAGGAAACTCCAGATTAGAGTTAGAGATATAAGGGTAAGCAAATGAATAAAAAATTATTCGCAATATTACTAATAATAGCCATGCTATTTGGCGCAGGCAGCGTAATAGTAATGTCCACGTCTGGCGTTGGCGGTGTTAAGCTATTAACTGGTGTTGAAAAAGAAGAATACGATTTATTTAGAAGGAAATTTGCAAAATCAGAACAGCTTCTAGAATACATTACAGAAAATTATTATCAGCCTGTTGATGAGGCAAAGCTTTTAGAGGGTAGCTATTACGGCATGTTTGATGCCCTTGAGGATCAGTACTCTGAATATGTTGAGGCAAAGGATTCCGAGAGCTTCCAAAATGATATGTCGATGGAATACACAGGCATTGGTATGGTCTTCTTTATGAACGAGGAGGGCCTTCCAGAGGTTGAGAGTGTGTATATTGATAGCCCGGCAGAAAAAGCTGGCATTAAGGCTGGGGACAATGTATTAAGAGTTGATAATGAGGACATCAAGGATCAAGACTCAACCGAAATTAGAGATAAGGTTAGAGGCCCTGTGGGAACAACTGTTAATCTTGAAATGAGGCGCGGCGATAAGGTCTTTGTTGTTAGCGTAAAAAGAGAAAAGCTTTCTGAAATTACTGTAGCCTGTGAAAAGCTTGCAGGAGAAGATATCGGATATATTCAAATTACCGGCTTTGGTACATCAACAGCTAGCGAGTTTAGGACAGCTCTTACACAGATGGAGAATGAAGGTGTAGCTAGCCTTATTATAGACCTTAGAAACAATGGTGGTGGACTTGTTAATAGCGCAATTGAAGTTGCAGATATGCTCATGGATAAGGGCACTGTTGTTTACGCCGAGTATCAGGATGGATCAAGAGAATACTACAATACTGAGGATGGAAGAACAAAACTGCCTTATGTTCTTTTAGTTAATGAATACACAGCCTCTGCTTCAGAAATTCTTGCAGCAGGAGTGCAAGGAAATAACGAAGGCAAAATTGTAGGTTCTAAGACCTTTGGCAAGGGTATTATTCAAAGTGCTGTTCAGAGGTCTGACGGCAGCATATTAAAAATTACTATTACACAGTACTTTGGACCATCAGGAAACAAGATTCATAAGGAAGGTATTACGCCTGACTATGTAATAGATTTAACAGCAGATGATGTTGAAGATGTACAGCTGCTTAAAGCAATTGAGGTATTAAAATAATGTTATATCTTTTTGAACAATATGCTTTTCTTTTGATAGGTGCAGCTGTTATTCCTGCTGTGCTGCTTGTTAGGGCAATATACAAAGCTGATAGTCTTGAAAAAGAGCCATCAGATTTAATAGTAAGGCTCCTTATTGGTGGAGTTATTTCAACCATTATTGCTACTGTCCTAGAAAGAGTTGGACTATTTGTGCTTGATGGAATAAATTTTGAAGACTCTACAAAATACTATATGTTCCAATTCTTTGTTATAGTAGGTCCTGCAGAAGAAATTTCTAAATACATACTGCTCAGGAAAATGACATGGAATCACCCATCATTCAATTGCCAATTTGATGCTATTGTGTATGCTACAGTAACATCTCTTGGCTTTGCGCTTTGGGAAAACATAAAGTATGTATTTTCTTACGGGCTCGGCACAGCTTTAGTTAGAGCTGTCACTGCTGTTCCTGGACATGCATGCTTTGGTGTGTTCATGGGCGTATGGTATGGAGTTGCTAAAAGGCAAGAGGTTATTGGTAATCACAATGCCAGCGTGATATTTAGAATCATTGCTATAATATCTCCTATGATAGTTCATGGCGCTTATGACTATATTGCTACTATTTCAAGCGACATGGGAACTCTGCTGTTCTTTGCGTTTGTAGTTATTATGTTCTTTATCGCAATTAGAGTTGTAAAAAGACTTGCGGCTCACGATAGATATTTAGATTCAAAGGAATCATTATGAAGAAAAAGATTCTTGCTGCTATCTTGCTTATAGCACTCTGCCTTCCAATGGCAGCTTGCAAAAAAGCAGATAAACAGTACAAAAAAATTTCAGATCTTAACGGTAAATATATAGGCATGACTATGGGCTCTACCTATATAAATCAGCTTGCAGAGAATGATAAGCTCTCTGATGCTCAGGTCTCTTACATAATGAGTGAAAACGATGGCATCGCTATGCTGCTTGCTGGCAAGATTGATGCTTTCGCAACAGAGAGACTAAAGGCAGAAAACTATATCCGTAAACAACCAGGTATGGTGATTTTAGATGAGCCTCTTGCAAGCGCATCATATAGCTTTGCATTTAAATCAGGTAACTTCTTAAAGGAAGAGTTTTCAGAAGCAATTGTTGAGCTTAAAAAGGATGGCACCATTGATGAGCTTTTCGATAAGTGGATGAATTACGTGCCTGGTGAGACCACTACTATTTCTCAGACCTGGAGAGGCACAAAGACTTTAACCTGTGTTTGCGAACCTAGTGTAGATGTTCTGTGCTTTACTAATGAGAATGATTATGTGATTGGATTTGATATAGATGTTATACTTAGTGTTGCCCAAAAGCTAGGCTACAGGGTTAGCTTTGAAAGAAAAGTTTATTCTGAGCTTCTTCCAATGGTATCTGGAGCATATGCAGATTTAGCATGCTCTGGCATTATAGCTGACACATCAAGGTCTTCCTTTGTTGAATACTGCGAAGAGTATCTTCCTGCAGATAGTGTTCTTGTGGTAAGAGAAGGAAGTCAAAACGGCGCTAAAAATGTTCTGCGTAGTAGAAAGGACAGACTATCAAGAGCCTTTCTTGATGAAGATAGATGGGTTAGACTTGGGAAAGGTACTCTAACAACAATTGGTTTTTGCATTATAGTAATGCTTGGCTCACTGATTGTTGGATGGCTTTTCTTTATACTCAATTATCAGATAGGAGGCTTTTTACCAAAGCTTATCGGGGCTATTGGAGCATTTATAGACTTAATTCCTGCGCTTACTTGGATATTTATAGTTTATTATATCGTCTTTGCTGGAGTAAGTAGGTCTAACTATATTGCTGGACTTGTAGCCTTTATTATCATGAATTCCTTTGGGGTTAGCGGCATCTTGTCTGGCTGCGTTGCTTCTGTAAGCGCTGGAGAAAAAGAGGCTGCAAAATCTATGGGATACACTAAGCTTACAGCACTAAAGAAGATTTACCTGCCTCAGACTAAATCGCAGCTTTTAGACGGTCTTAAGGGAGTTACGATAGGAACTATTAAGATGTCATCCCTTATTGAGCTGATTGCTGTTAACGATCTTCAGGCTATGGCCGATGCTGTAAGAGCTGAAACTGCAGATCCATATATAACTCTTGTTTTTGCTGCGCTTGTGTATGCAATTTTAGTTTATATTTCATCAAAGCTAATTAACAAAATTGACGCTTCAACCAGCATAGTTAGAAGCGAAGAGGAAATTAAAAATCGAATTTTGAAAGGAGGCTTCTAATGCTAAAAATTGAGAATCTAAAATTGCAATTTGGCAAAAAGCTTATCTTTCATGATGTAAACACAGTTATAAACGATGGGGATGTTGTTGGAATTATTGGGCCTTCTGGTTGCGGAAAGTCCACCTTCCTTCGTGCTATGATGATGCTAGAGCATCCAACATCTGGACATATATATCTTGGAGATGAGGATATTACAAGCTGGACTTCAGACCATAACGAGGCTAGAGAAAGAATCGGCATGGTCTTCCAGGACTTTAATCTATTCAAACATTTAAGCATTATTGAAAATGTTGTTTCAGGCATGATTCACGTGCAAGGCATGGATAGGCAGGAGGCTTACGATGAGGGAATGAAAATCTTAAAAGAGGTTGGCCTTATTGATAAAGCCTTCATGTACCCTTCTGATCTTTCCGGTGGTCAGCAGCAGCGTGCTGCTATTGCAAGAACTCTTGCAATGAAGCCAGAGATTGTACTCCTTGATGAACCAACATCCGCCCTTGATCCTTTAGTAAGAGGAGAGGTTGAATCTGTTATTAGAATGATGGCAGCCTCAGGACATACCATGGTTATAGTCTCCCACGAGATGGAGCTTATTAAGCAGGTTTGCAATAGAGTAATATTCTTTAATGATGGCGGTATCTTTGAAGAGGGAACTCCAAAAGAGATTTTCGAAAATGCGAGCAAAGACGAGACCAGAAGATTTGTTCATGCATTAAAGGTACTTGAACTCAATGTTGATTCAAAAGACTTTGACTTTATTGGCTCGCAGACACAGATTACAGAGTTCTGCTACAAAAACGGTGTTTCAAAGGCTCTTTTGGATAGACTTCTTGCTATTCAAGAAGAACTTTTCCAGATGGTTATCATTCAGCCACATGAGCAAAACAGCATGCACATGGTATTTGAATATAACCAAAAAGAAAAAGAGCTCTTTGGAAGTGTTGAATTTACTGGCGAACCATTTGATGAAGATGACCCAATGTACTTTGTATCTTGGCCTATCATCAAGATGCGTTCAACTAGCATAGAAACCTTGCCTGCAGAAGCCCCTTACACCAATCTGTTTAAGATGACAATTAAAGATAAGTAAAAAATAAAACCCCTTTCATAAAGAAAGGGGTTTTACAATACTTACTTTTTACATTTCTTTAGCATTTCAGTATAACCATTTGCGCCATACTGCATGCATCTATTAATTCTACTGATAGTAGCAGTAGAAGCCTTTGTCTTTTCTTCTATCTCATTATAAGTTTTGCCCTCATCAAGCATTTTGGCAACCTGCCACCTTTGAGAGATAGATTGAATTTCTTTGATGGTCATAAGATCATCAAAAAATCTGTAGCACTCTTCTTCGTTTTCTAGCTTTAAGATTGCATCAAATAAATCGTCACATTCTTTAGATTTGAATTTTGCTTCGTAAGCCATAATATGCCTCTTACATCCAAATTAACCAAACAAGTACATAGCCAGTAATAACAGCGGTGAGTGTAAATGGAACGCTGTATTTCATAAAGTCCTTGGCTCTTACATTATAGCCTTCTTTTCTTAAAATGCCAATGCCTGTGATATTTGCTGATGCTCCGACAGGTGTAATATTTCCGCCAAGAGTTGCTCCAACCAAAAGTCCAAAGTATAAAAGATTAGGGCTGATATTAAGACCTGCTGCAACAAATTGCTCATTGAGGAAGGCTACAACAGGGAGCATGGTTGCAACATAAGGGATATTATCTATAAACGCTGAAAGCAGCACTGAAACCCAAACAATTATTGTGTAGGTGGCAAATACGGCAGCCCTAGTATTGCCTCCGCAAAGCTCGAAAATTTTATCTGCAAGGAGCTTAATTACTCCAGCCTTTTCAACTCCGCCAATTACAATGAATAGACCAAGAAGCAGGAATAGAGTATAGTAATCAAGCTCATCAATTGCCTTTCCAATAGAATCAAGCTTTCCCTCTTTGATGCAGTTTCTAACAAGTCCTACGATAAAGAAGAACATACAGATAAGTCCATTAGAAATCTCTGGTTTATAAAATTCCCCGCTTGCTGCATTGCTCTTATAAGGTATAAACGATGTTCCAATCAGGAAAACAATAGTTAAAACCAATAGGTAAGTAGGGAACTTATCTTCAACTACTGTTCTGTCTGCGACATCAATTTTTCCATTCTCCTTGTTAAACATTAAAAGGATTATAAGTGCAGCTAGAATGGCTCCAGCTTCTGTTACAAAGAACATGCCGAGCTTTCCATCAGTTACAAAGAAGTCAGTAAAATCTAGGTTTGCTGCCTTTGCAAGAAGTATGGATGTTGTATCGCCAACAAGGGTCGCTGCGCCTTGGAGATTGCTTGAAATTGAGATGCAAATGATAGTGGCTGTAGGATTGATGCCAAGCTTCTTGCAAATAGCAAGGGCTACTGGTGCAATCATAAGAACGGTTGCAACATTATCCACAAAGGCTGAAATAATGCCAGCAAAAAGGCTCATTATAACTATCATCCACTTAACCGATTTAACCTTTGAGAGGATGATATCGCTTAAGAGATTTGGCATATTGGAATCAATAAATAGCTGCACTGTTCCCATGGTTCCGATAATCATAAGCAGAACGTTCCAGTCTATCTGTTCAAATCCAGTAAAAATGTCGTAGCTAAAGCCCTCTACTAGATTAAGGCTGCCTACAGCAATAAATACTATGGCAGATGCTATTGCCACATATGGCCTAATCTTTTGGAAGGCAAATATTAATATGTATGTTATTGCAAATGTTATTAATGCAAAAGTTGTTGCTTGGTTCAAATTGACAAGACCCCCTAAATGATTGTAAAATTATGTATATGAAAATTTATATTATTCAAAAGTCTAAATATAGGATATACAAATCTGAGCAAATAGTCCAATGGATTTTTGGTAAAACTTTAATTCATGACGAAAATGGTGCTCCATTTTTGGTTGAAAATGAGGTTTTTAGCGAGCCTTTAGTAGATTCAAATGCTCTTTGGATTTCTATTTCCGATACTAAAAATTATTGGGCCTGTGCGGTTTCCAGTGCAAAAGGCAGCGGAGGACTCAGCATTGGACTTGATATTGAAGAGCTATCAAGGCCAGTTAAGGCTAGCACTGCCAAAAGACTTGCAAAAGAAGAGCAAGATTATCTTTCCCCTCTGGATCCACAAAGCAGGGAATGGAAGGAAGAATTCCTATCCATTTGGGTTAGAAAAGAGGCTTATTCCAAACGTTTAGGAGAGGGGCTTAGGATGGGCTTTAGCAGCTTTTTCGTTGCAAAAAACCCTTCTTTTGAGGACCTAGGTCATGCAAAAGATGCAACGGATGAAACCTTAAGCTTTCAGTATAAGCGCCTTTTTGTAGGCATTTCGCCAGCAGAAGACTACGAAATAGAGCTCGTAGATTATGATGCCCCATTTGAGATAAGCTGCATGGACGCAGCCGCTTACATGCTAGATAGTAAGGCCTATAGCGCTAAAATGCTCAAGGAAAAGCTAGAGGATAGGGGCTATAAGGTCGAGGATATTGAGCTTACCATAGAAAAGCTTGAGGAGTATGGTTATCTAAACGACGAGTCTTTAGCAAAATCTCTTGCAAGACACTTTTTTGAGGCTGGTAAGGCTCCAAGAAGAATAGAGCTTGAGCTCATAAAAAAGGGTATATCAAAGGAAGTAGCCAAAAAAGCTGCCTTCGAATTTGAGGATAATACAAAGGAAAGGGCTATGGAAATAGCTGCTAAAATGAGCCCTAAAAATGAGAAAGAAAAGGCAAAATTAGCCAGAAAACTCGCAAGTTTGGGTTACCCGCAAGGGGTAATTTATGATATACTTAAAAGGTTAGAATTGTAGTTTTGTATACAATATTAAAGAATATTTTTATCGAGGGAAAAATTATGTACAAGAATTTATCTGATTTACCTATCGCCGAGTTGCAGCTATCACAGGCTGACAAGTGGGACGAAATGAAAATGCTTGAGAAGTGCGTCACATCAAGAAATGATGCACCTAACTTTCTATTCTATGAAGGACCACCAACAGCAAATGGTAAGCCTGGTATCCACCATGTAATCGCAAGAACCTTAAAGGATTCTATTTGCCGTTACAAGACAATGAGAGGATATAAGGTAAATAGAAAAGCTGGCTGGGATACTCACGGACTTCCAGTAGAAATCGAAGTAGAAAAGCAGCTTGGATTTAACGGAAAGAAAGATATTGAAAAGTATGGAATCAAGTCTTTCAATGAAAAGTGCAAGGCTTCTGTTTTCACATACGAAGAAATGTGGAGAAATATGACCCACAGAATGGGTTATTTAATTAACCTTGATGACCCATATATTACCCTTGATAATGACTATATTGAAAGCTGCTGGTGGATTTTAAAAGAATTCTATAAAGCAGGACTTATTTATGAAGGACATAAGGTTCTTCCATATTGCCCAAGATGCGGAACAGGACTTGCATCCCACGAAGTAGCACAAGGCTACAAGATGGTAAAGGTTCAGACTCTTACAGTTCCATTTAAAAAGAAGGGCGAGGAGAATACTTACTTCCTTGCATGGACAACAACAGCATGGACACTTGCTGCAAATGAATTCTTGGCAGTAGGTCCAGAAGTAGAATATGTAAAAGCTGAACAAAACGGTAAGTTCTATTATCTTGCAAAAGCTCTTGCAGAAAAAGTTCTCTCTCCAAACGGAGAATACAAGATTGTTGAAGAAATGAAGGGCAAGGACCTTGAAGGAATGGAATATGAGCAGCTCATGCCATTTGTAGAGGTTCCAGGAAAGGCCTTCTTTGTAGGAACAGCAGAATATGTTTCCACAGAAGATGGTACAGGTATCGTTCACTGCGCACCAGCCTTTGGTGAAGACGACTATCTTGCAGGAAAGAAATACAATGTTGCAGTAGTTAACCCAGTAGACCTTGAAGGAAAGTACACAGCAACTCCTTGGAAGGGCCACTTCATTATGGAAGAGGGACTTGATGTAGAAATTATTAAGTACCTTGCATCAGAAGGAAAGCTTTATGCAAAGGAAAAGCTAGAGCACAACTATCCACACTGCTGGAGATGCGATACACCTCTTGTTTACTATGCAAAACCATCCTGGTATATCCAGATGACAGCGCTAAGAGATAAGCTTGTTGAAAATAATAATACAGTTTCCTGGCACCCAGATTATGTTGGTGAAGGAAGATTTGGCAACTGGCTCTCAGAGGTAAAGGACTGGGCAATTTCTCGTAACAGATATTGGGGAACTCCAATTAATATTTGGAGATGCGAAGATTGCGGCGAGCTTATGTCAATTGGTTCTAGAAAAGAGCTCGTTGAAAATGCAATAGAAAAGATTGATGAAAATATTGAGCTTCACCGTCCGTATGTAGACGATGTTCATATTAAATGTCCAAAGTGTGGAAAGACAATGAGCAGAATTCCAGAAGTTATGGACTGCTGGTTTGACTCAGGCGCAATGCCATTTGCACAAAGACATTATCCATTTGAACACAAAGAAGAATTTGAAAAAGAATTCTTCCCAGCAGATTTTATTTGCGAAGGTATTGACCAAACAAGAGGCTGGTTCTACTCACTGATGGCTATTTCTACTTTCGTCATGGGTAAGGCTCCTTACAAGAATGTTCTTGTAAACGATCTTGTTCTTGATAAAGAAGGAAAGAAGATGAGTAAGCATAAGGGAAATACAGTAGATCCATTTGCACTCTTTGATAAGTATGGTGCAGATGCTACACGTTGGTATCTTTTATCAGTATCTCCTGTATGGCTTCCAACAAAGTTTGATGAAGAAGGACTTAAGGAAACTCAAGGAAAATTCTTTGGAACATTAAAGAACGTATATAACTTCTTTGTTCTTTATGCAAATACAGATAATATTGATGCTGCAAAGTGCTTTGTTGATTACAGTAAGCGTCCTGAGCTTGATAGATGGATTTTATCAAAGTACAACCAGCTCATACTTGATGTAACAGACGCACTTGATAATTATGATCACAACAGCTGCGTACACTATATCCAAAACTTTGTACAAGAAGATCTTTCTAACTGGTACATTAGACGTGCAAGAAGAAGATTCTATGCAGATGGAATGGATGATGATAAGAAGGCTGTTTATGCAACAACTTATGAAGTGCTTGTTGGCCTTGCAAAGCTTATGGCACCTATTGCTCCATTCATCACAGATGAAATGTTTGTTAACTTAACAGGAGAAGAATCTGTTCATTTGGCATACTTCCCTAAGGCTGATGAAAAGCTCATTGATAAGAGTCTTGAAGAGAGAATGGACCTTGTAAGAAGCATAGTTGCAATGGGAAGAGGCGTAAGAGAAAAGACTAAGATTAAGGTAAGACAGCCACTTTCAGAAATTCTTGTTGACGGAAAGTATGAAGAAAAGATTGGATACATGGCAGACCTTATCAAGGAAGAGCTTAACGTTAAGGCTGTAAAGTTTGAAAAGGCTATGGATACATATATTAACTACCAGCTTAAGCCAGACTTTAGAGCTGCAGGCCCTGTTCTTGGAAGCAAGATAAAAGCCTTTGGAGCAGCTATTGCAAAAATGAATCCAAAGGAAGCTTTAGAAAAGCTTGCAAAGGAAGCTAAGCTTGTTTTAAATCTTGATGGAGAAGATACAGAGATTACTGAAGGAATGGTTTCCGCAAACGTTAGCGCTAAGGAAGGCTTTGACGTTGCTATGGATGCAGGAGTTTGCGTAATTCTTGATACAAAGGTAACAGCAGAGCTTGTTTCTGAAGGTCTTGCAAGAGAACTCATTTCTAAGGTTCAGCAAATGAGAAAGTCTAAAAACTTTGAGATGATGGATAGAATCACAATCTTTGTTGATGCAGATGAAGAGCTTACAGCTGCAATCAATGAGTACAAGGATTATATTTGTTCTGAGACTCTTGCTGATAAGATTGAAGTAAAGTCTGGTCTTGAAGAATTTGATATCAACGGACACAAGACAGGAATCGACGTAAAGAAAAATTAATGATCGGACAAGGATCAAAACTCAATACACTTCCGCAGGATTTATTCATTAGACTTAGAAATGATATTCTGCAGGGAAAATTTGTTGCCGGAAGTAAACTCTCCGAGCAACAAATTTGTGATGAGTATATGGTTTCAAGAACCCCTGTAAGAGAAGCTTTTCAAAAGCTAGAGCTTGAAGGCGTTATTGAGATTATTCCAAATAGAGGTGCGTTTGTTCTAAAGCAAACAAAGCAAGATATTGACGATGTCTATGAAATCATGAAGGCTTTAGAGTCTGTGGCAATAAGGCTTGCCATAGAACGCATTGATGATGAAACCATAAAAAGGCTTCAAGAACTTTATGAGCTCATGGAATTTTATACTGTTAAAGCTGATCTTGAAAAGCTGCGCAGTGTAAACGAAGAATTCCATAACACTATTTATGAGGCAACAAATAACCCTATGATTATGCAGACTTTATCAAGCTGCCAGACAAGAGTTAGAAACAATCAATATAGAAAAGAACATGGAACAGATTTTCTTGAAGAAGAGCTTGCAGAACACGAGGCTATTTTTATGGCCATAGTTGCAAAGGATAGAGAGACTGCAGCGGCTGCGGCAGTAAGACATATTAGAAACGGAAAGAAAAGAGCTTCTATATAAGCTCTTTTTGTGTCTACAAGGGTTATAAATGGCAAAGCTTACAAAAGAAAAAAGAGAAGAAGTCATAAAGACTATGCTTAAGGAATATAAAGGCGCAAAATGCGCTTTAGATTACAATAGCAATTTTAGTCTTTTAGTTGCCGTGGTTTTATCGGCTCAGACAACTGATGTTGCGGTTAATAAAGTGACACCAGAACTATTTAAGAAATTTCCTGATGCTTTTGCTATGGCAAATGCAAAGCAAAGCCAAATTGAAAAATATATAAGGACCATAGGTCTTTACAAAAATAAGTCTAAAAATGTATTAGCACTTTCTAAAGATTTAGTAGAAAGATTTAATGGAGAAGTGCCAGATGATTTTGACTCTCTAACTTCTCTTCCCGGAGTTGGGAGAAAAACTGCTAATGTAGTTTTGGCTGAGCTATTTGGCCACCAGACAATTGCAGTAGACACTCATGTTTTTAGACTGGCAAATAGAATAGGTTTAGTAGCTGCCGATAATGTATTAGATACAGAAAAGCAGCTTCAAAAAGTAATACCAGAGCATAACTGGACAAAAATGCATCATGCTTTAATTTGGCATGGAAGAAGAGTTTGCACTGCAAAAAATCCAAATTGCACTGAGTGCTGCATAAAAGATTTCTGCAAGAAAAATGGAGTAGAAAAATGAAGAAGACAGTAAGAGACATTAATGTTGAGGGAAAGAAAGTTATAGTTCGTTGTGACTTTAATGTTCCTATGAAGGATGGAGTAATTACTGATGATAACAGAATTACTGCTGCAATGCCTACAGTTGAGTATCTTTTAGAGCATGGCGCAGCAGTTATACTTATGAGTCACCTTGGACGTCCAAAGGGAACTGCAAACAAGGAATTCACTCTTGCTCCTGTGGCAAAGAGAATTTCAGAGCTTCTTAAAAAGGAAGTAATCTTTGCAAGCTCAGATATTGTTGTTGATGATGAAGTAAAGAAAAAAGCAGCCTCTTTAAAGGTTGGCGAGCTAATGCTTCTTGAAAATGTTAGATTTAGAGCAGAGGAAGAAAAGAACGACGAAGGCTTTTCTAAAGAGCTTGCGTCTTTAGCAGATATCTATGTAAATGATGCCTTTGGAACTGCTCATAGAGCACATTCCTCTACAGCAGGTATTGCAAGTTTTCTTCCTGCAGTATCAGGTTTTCTTATTGAAAAGGAATTAAAATTCTTAGGTGATGCCCTTGATAATCCAAAAAGACCTCTGGTTGCAATCCTTGGTGGATCTAAGGTTTCCGATAAGATTGGTGTAATAGAAAAGCTGATTGAAAAGGCTGACACAATTATCATAGGAGGCGGTATGGCCTATACCTTCCTTAAGGCAAATGGCTACAATATTGGAAACTCTATTTGCGAAGAGGATAAATTAGAACTTGCAAAGAGTCTTCAGGAAAAAGCATTAGATAATGATGTAATGTTTATGCTCCCGGTTGACAGCGCAATTGGCGATAAATTTGCAGAGGACTGCAAGAGCAAATTTGCGGGAAGCTCTACTATGCCAGACGGATGGATGGGAATGGATATTGGCCCAGACACAGTAAGGCTTTACAGGGAGGCTATAAATAGAGCGGGCACTATTCTTTGGAACGGCCCAATGGGAGTCTTTGAATTTAAGCAGTTTGAGAATGGTACAAAACAGATTGCTGAAGCTCTTGCTTTAAGCAATGCCGTAACAATTGTAGGCGGCGGAGACAGCGCTGCAGCAATCAAGAAATTTGACCTTTCACATAGAATAACTCATGTGTCTACAGGCGGAGGAGCAAGCCTTGAATTTTTGGAAGGAAAGACTCTGCCAGGAGTAGACGTACTTGAAGATAAATAAGGAGGAAGCTAATGAGAAAACCTTTTATCGCAGGAAACTGGAAAATGTTTAAAACTGTAAAGGAGGCAAAAGCCTTTGCAGCAGAGTTTAAAAAGTTATATACCCCATCTGATGTTAAGGTAGCTATTGCGGCTCCTTTTACCCAGCTCGAGTCATTAGTAAAAGCATTTAAGGGCACGGGAATAAAGGTAGCTGCCCAAAATATGCATTTTGAGGATGAGGGCGCTTTTACAGGTGAGGTTTCTGCTCCTATGCTTAAAGAGCTTGGGGTAGAGCTTTGCATCATTGGACATTCAGAAAGACGCCAGTATTTTAAAGAGACTGATGCAAGCGTTAATAAAAAATTGAAAAAAGCCCTAGAATATGGAATTATGCCTATACTTTGCGTAGGCGAAAGCCTTAAAACAAGGGAGGCAAAAAAGCAGAACGAGTTTGTCGAAAAGCAGATAACAGCCGACTTTAAGGGACTTTCCAAAGAGGATGCGCTTAAGGTAACTGTAGCCTACGAGCCAATTTGGGCCATAGGCACAGGCAAGACTGCCACCCCAAAAGAGGCTCAGGCAATGTGCGCACATATAAGGAAGGTGCTTAAGAAGCTTTATGGAGAGGAAATTTCCGAGGAAATCGTTATTCAGTACGGCGGAAGCGTAAAGCCAGCCAATGCGGAAGAGCTTTTAAACCAGGAAGATATTGACGGCGCTTTGGTAGGCGGAGCAAGCCTCAAAGCCCAGGATTTTATAGAAATAGTGCATTTTTAGCACTTGAATCTCTACTATTGTAGTGGTAAAATATTTAGGTCAATTTTGGGAGGTTCAAAATGAACACAGTTTTAATGATTTTATTAGGCATCGCTGCCCTGGTAGTTATTGTCTCCGTAATTCTTCAGCAGAGCTCTGGAGATGCAGCTAGTTCTTTAGGTGGAGCTAACGGCGGAGCAAAAAAAGCTGGCGGAAACGAAGCTTTATTATCCAAAATTACTATTTTTGCGTCAGTAATCTTTGTTGTACTGACACTTGTATTAGTAGTTGTTGGTAAATAATATATTGGAGGAAATATAAATGAATGGTGTTTTAGTTTGGCTTGCTCCAATAGTAGGCGTTGTAGCTCTATTGGTAGCACTTTACCTTGCTACATGGATTAGCAAGCAGAGCACAGGCAACGAGAGAATGACAGAAATCTCCGGATATATTCACGAAGGTGCTATGGCATTCCTCAAGAGAGAATACAAGACAATGATCATCGTTGTTGTAGTTCTCATTTTAGTAATTGGATTTGCAATTAACTGGGTAACAGCAGCTCTCTACCTCGTAGGTGCTCTCTTCTCAGTACTTGCAGGATTCTTCGGAATGAACGTTGCTACAAAGGGTAACGTAAGAACAGCTGCTGCTGCACAGGACGGCGGAATGAACAAGGCTTTAAGCGTTGCATTCAAGTCTGGTGCTGTTATGGGACTTTGCGTTGTAGGTCTTGGACTTTTAGGCGTAGGCGTTTCCGTTGCAGTTCTTCCTTCAGAAGTTGCTAAGGAATGCTTAACAGGCTTTGGCCTTGGTGCTTCCTCAATGGCACTCTTTGGAAGAGTAGGTGGTGGTATCTATACAAAGGCTGCAGACGTAGGTGCAGACCTTGTTGGTAAGGTAGAAGCTGGAATCCCAGAAGACGACCCAAGAAACCCAGCAGTTATTGCTGATAACGTAGGCGATAACGTTGGTGATATTGCTGGTATGGGATCTGACCTCTTCGAATCTTATGTAGGTTCTATCATTTCCGCAGTAACACTTGCATTTGCAGCAAGCTTTGCATATGACAGTGCAAAGGGAGCAATCTTCCCACTTATCATTTCTGCAGTTGGTATCATCGCATCTATCGTTGGTATCCTCTCAGTAAAGGGTAAGGATGGAAAGAACCCAGCAAATGCTCTTAACATGGGTACATACGTTTCTGCAATTCTTGCCGCAGTTGTAGCATTTATTCTTTCAAAGACATTCTTTGGAGATTTCAAAGCTGCTATTGCAGTTCTTGTTGGACTTGTTGTTGGTACAGCAATTGGTAAGATTACAGAAGTTTATACATCTGCTGATTACAAGTCAGTTAAAAATATTGCTGAACAGTCCCAGACAGGTGCTGCTACAACAATTATTTCCGGACTTGCTGTAGGTATGATGTCAACAGTACTTCCAATCATTCTCATCGCTATTGGTATTGTTGTTGCATACAAATTTGGTGGAGTTTATGGTATTGCACTTTCCGCTGTAGGTATGCTTTCAACAGCTGGTATGACAATTGCAGTTGATGCTTATGGTCCAGTTTCTGATAATGCTGGTGGTATCGCTGAAATGTCAGAACTTCCAGAAGGCGTAAGAGAAATCACAGATACACTCGACTCTGTTGGTAACACAACAGCTGCTATTGGTAAAGGATTTGCAATTGGTTCCGCTGCACTTACAGCACTTGCACTCTTTGTATCTTATGCAGAAGTTGTTGAA
>JAKSSJ010000101.1 GCA_024403215.1 Clostridia bacterium | reverse complement strand
AGCAAGACTTTAGATGATAGAGCTTGTTTTGTTTCTTTAATTCTTGCAGCAAAACTTCTTAAGGGAAAATCACTTCCTTGGGATGTTGTATTTGTTGGAAGCACTTGCGAAGAAACAGGTGGTGCAGGTGCAGCTGTTGCAACATTTGCTGAAGCTCCTTTAGCATGCGCTGCAATAGATGTTACTCACGGTATTACACCTGATATGCAAAGCGAAGCTCAGGGCTTTGAACTTGGAAAAGGTCCATCACTTTCCATTGGTCCTAATATTTCAAGAATAGTAGGAAAGCAAATGGAAAAGGTGGCAATGGATAACGGAATTCCTTTCCACATTGAAGTTCAGCCTGGAAGAACAGGTACAGATGCATGGGCAATGCAGATTGTAAAAGAAGGCGTTGCAACAGGTCTTATTGGACTTCCACTTAAATACATGCATACTCCTGTTGAAACAGTAAGTATAAAAGATATCGAATACTGTGCACAGCTTGTAGCTGCTTATGCACAGGATCCGGGAGAGGAGCTGCTCTCATGTTAAAATATTTAGAAGAGCTTTGCTGCTTATCCGGCGTTTCTGGAGATGAAGGAAACGTAAGAGAATTCATTGAAGCCCACGCAAAGAAATATGCCGACAGCATTAGAACAGATGCTCTTGGAAATTTAATTGTATTTAAAAAGGGTAAAGTAAGAGGAACCAAATTAATGCTCTCTGCGCACATGGACGAAGTAGGTTTCATGGTAGAGAAAATTACTGATGATGGTTACCTTAAGTTTGGTATGGTTGGCGGCATCGACCCAAGAGTAATTCTTGGAAGAAAAGTATATGTTGGCCCTTATGCAATTCCTGGCGTAATGGGACTTAAAGCCATCCATCTTACAACTGCTGCAGAACGCAGCGAAATGCCAAAGACATCTAGCCTTTACATAGACATTGGTGCAAAGAATAAAAGAGAAGCTGAAAAGTATGTTTCCCTTGGAGACTATGTAAGCTTTGATTCAGACTTTGCACTTATGGGAAATAAATTTGTAAAAGCAAAGGCAATCGATGATAGATTTGGATGTGCAGTTTTACTGAACTTACTAGAACATCCACTTTCACAAGATGTAACTTTTGTTTTCACAGCAATGGAAGAAGTTGGAGCAAGAGGTGCATTTGGTTCTGCCTTTAGTGTAAAGCCAAAACTTGCACTTGTTATAGAAGGTACTACAGCTGCAGATTATGCAGGTGTTGCAGAAAACAAGAAAGTAACAAGATGCGGAGAAGGTCCGGTACTTGGCTTTATGGACAGCGGCGCTGTATACGATAGAGGTCTTTTCGAAATGACAAGAACTCTTGCTGAAGAAAAAAATATTCCTTGGCAGATGAAAGGAAGAATTGCCGGAGGTACAGATGCTCAGGCTATTCAAAGAAGTTTAGAAGGAATTAGAGTAGCGAACATTTCTGTTCCTGTTAGAAATATTCACAGTCCTAACTCCGTTGCAAATATTGAAGATATAGATAACGCATATAAACTTGCGCAGCTCTTTATAAAAGCGGTTTCGGAAGGGAAGTATAAATAAATGAATGCATTTGAAAT
>JAKSSJ010000100.1 GCA_024403215.1 Clostridia bacterium | reverse complement strand
GGCGACATAGCCAAGTGGTAAGGCATAGGTCTGCAAAACCTCTATTCCCCGGTTCGAATCTGGGTGTCGCCTCCAAAAAATAAAACGAGTTGCACTAGTGCGGCTCGTTTTTTTGTATAGCAAAATGATATAATATAAGTATGAGCATCATAATGCATGTCGATGCAAACTCTGCTTTTTTAAGTTGGAGCAGCGCAGAGGCTTTAAAAAATGGAGAAAGGCTAGATTACAGAACTGTGCCAGCCGTTGTAGGCGGAGACGAATCTTCAAGGCATGGTATAGTTTTGGCTCGCTCTGTTCCTGCAAAAAAGTTTGGAATTAAAACTGCAGAAACTCTCTACAGCGCAAGAAAGAAATGTCCAAATCTTCTTGTTATTCCGCCCGACTACAACTTGTATCAAAAGTATTCCGATGCAATGTATGAAATACTTGCAAGCTATACTCCAATTATTCAGCGCTACAGCATAGATGAATGCTTTCTTGATTACACTGCTTCTGAAAAGCTCTTTGGAGATCCTGTTAAGGTTGCTTACGAGATAAGAAGCCGCATGAAGAAAGAGCTCGGCTTTACAGTAAACATTGGAGTTTCTGTAAATAAGGTATTAGCAAAGATGGGCTCTGAAATGGAAAAGCCGGACAAGGTTCACACTCTGTGGCCTGAAGAAATTCCAGACAAGCTCTGGCCCCAGGAGGTTGGCGAGCTTTTCATGGTAGGCAGAAGAAGTGCGGCTCACTTAAACAATATTGGAATCTATACCATTGGCGATTTGGCTCATGCAAATTTTGATCTTCTGTTATCTCATTTTAAAAGCTATGCCTACCTGCTTCACAATTATGCAAACGGCATAGACAACGAGCCTGTTGAAGACTATAGCGAGATTCTTCAGAAAGGCTTTGGAAATGCAGAGACTATTAATCACAATGTAAAAGATTATGACGAGGCTCATAAGTACCTACTTAAAATGTGCGAGAAGGTTGCAGTAAGATTAAGAGCAGCCGGAGCAAGAGGCTCGCTTGTTGGCATTTCAATCAGAAACTCGGACCTTCTTTGGTATGGAAGGCAAATGCAATTTGATGTATATTTTAATAGTACTGATGAAATATATGAAAGAGCTCTCATGCTATTTGATAGCATATGGCAAGAGGATCCAATCAGGCAGATTGGCGTAAGTGTAAGTCATCTTATCTACGAGGGCGATGAAGAACAGCTTTCTTTATTCACGCCAGATCCAGAAGGCGTAGACTGCTTAGCAGAGGAAGCTATGGATCAGATAAGAGAACGCTTTGGAAGAGATTCAATAAAACGCGGAACATTATTAGAGTTTAAACATAAGGAGAATCCACATGAATAGAAAATTAATTGACCTGCATATGCACTTTGACGGAGCAATTACACCAGCTAATGCAAGAAAGCTTGCAGCACTACTTGGAGTAAGCATTCCAGAAGATGAGGCAGATCTTAAAAAGCTTCTCATGGTAAATAGTGATTGCAAAGATTTAAATGAATTCCTGCAATGTTTTGATTTTCCTTTGTCTTTAATGCAAACAAAAGAAAGCCTTAAGATGGCAGCAAAAAATCTTCTCCTCGAATTAAAAGAGGAAGGTCTAATTTATGTAGAGACAAGCTTTG
>JAKSSJ010000010.1 GCA_024403215.1 Clostridia bacterium | reverse complement strand
AGCTTCTTAGCTGTTGAACCGCTTCGCTGTTTTCATAATCACTGTCTTTATCCTTAATCATGAAGTTGTCGAGCTGTTCAATTCCGAAGGATGAAACCATTCTGTTCCAAGATTCTTGGAAAACCTGCGAAACGCTCTTCTTTCCAGACAAAACGTCCTCAACTTCTTTATCAAATTTTTGCTCAACCTGCGGTCCATATTTTTGCCAAGCGTAGTTGCTTACTGGTTCTTCTAAAAGCTTTGCTCCTACAAGGCCTATAGCAAGTGCCAGCACAATTATTACTACTGACATTACGCTTTGATATAAACCAGCCTTTGCCTTAAGACATGCAACGAGCAAAATAATTGCTGCAATTATCAGGTCTATGACAAGAGGACTAATTGTTGTTGTTAAATTCTCCATTCACTCATACCTCTTTATGCTTGCATTACCATTTCTTCCTTGTCCTTCTTGTCTTCTTTAACTGGAGGCTTGCCTTCTTTTTCTTCATTCTTTGGCTTAGGCAATTCCTCGTTATTAGGACCAGCTAATTCTTTGTTCTCTTTAACCTTAGCAAGCATTTCTTTATTAATTGGTTTAGAAGCTTCAACGAGTTTCTTATGTATTTCAGACCCCTTCATGTCTTTGATTGCTTCTGGACCGCCACACTCTCCAATTACCTTATCTATAAGGCCCTTATCTCTAAGCTGTTCAAGTGCGTTGTGGAAAGCACTAGGATCTGACAAGAGCTCCTTGCCATACTCCTTGCTACCTGCATCTTTAGAATTTGCAAGCCCCTGTGCATAAGCCTTTCCAACCTTTAGCTCTGCAAGGTGTTTATCAAAGTCCTCATCAGTAACTGGCTTTTGAAGTCTTACTTGCGTTGCAGTCTTCCAGGTTTCTTTAGCAACTTCAATTTTTGCTGCGCTCTTTGAATCTATGCTTTCATCCAACTTTTTGATTAGGTAACCATCTGCTGCTTCTGCAAGTCTTTGCATATCATAAGCATCTACTGGATCACCATTCTGCAGTTTAGCATCTGTTACAACCATCATTCTGTTAAACTCATCGAATTCACTTGATGAGAACCAGGTGCGCTTATCAGCAGTATTCATTTGCTTATGAAGATCAGAAATCTTTTCTGCAACAGTTTGTCTTTCTTCATGATCGAGCGGTCTATACTTTTTCTGAAGCTTTTCAAGCTGAGCACGCTTTGAAGCAATTTTCTTTTCTCTTTCCAAAGCGGCTTTTCTCTTTGCTGCTTCAGCTTCTGCTTTTCTCTTTCCTGCAACCTTATTTGCTGCTTCTCTTTCAAGTCTTGCAGCACGCTTAAGCTCGATTCTCTTACTATCAACTTCTTTGAGAAGATCAAGATCGCTCTTATCTATTGCATCTATAAGTCTAACGTTACTTGCTTCGTTATCCTGGCCATAAAGATCTTTAAAGGTCTTGTTCTGCATTACTGCATCTACATATTTATTAAACTCACCAGGCTTTGTAAGAATTTCCTTAGCTCTATTTTTGTATTTGTCATTCTTCATGTTGGCAACGCATTGAGCTCTTGCATAACGCATTGCAACACTTCTTAGAGCAACCTTGGTTCCGTCCTGTTTAACAGCTGGATCTTGCCCCCTATCAACAGCCTTTTTAATATCGTAGATTTTATTACAGAGCTCAACTCTTTTGAGTCTTGAATCTGTCATGCCATCCTTACAAGCATTTCTTGCTGTATAGCCACCTGCAATATCTGAAAGCTTTGTAAGCTCTTCTTGTATGTCCTTAGTAGTAGTAAGCTTTTTGATTTTCTCTAAAGAAGCATTACACTGTTTTTTAATGTTATTAAATTGAACATTTGAAGAGTAAGTGTTTTTAAGAGTGTCATTTACTCCTGAAAGGGCCTCAACAATCTTTGCCTTTTCGCTAGGTCTAATAACATTTTCAGCAAGTCTTTCAATCTTTGGTTCTTTCTTACCCTCAAGTACATCATTTAAAGATTCCTTTGGAATTGTGCATTTGTAAGCCTGCTGATCTTTTTTCCTTGAGAGATTATCCTGAATGTATACGCCTTCTTCTTTTGTCATGGCGTCAAATACTTTTGAATATCTATTGTAAGGGTTTTCTTCCTTTGGAAAAGGCTTACCATCTTTATCAACAATGATGCCGCTATCCATAAGCTCGTCCAGACTTGCGCCAGGATACTTGCTTGTAAGAGTTGGCAGAATTGCATCAAGCTCTTTTTCTTGTCGCTCTGTAGGGAAATATCTCTTTGGAGCTTCCTTTTTAACCTCTTCTTGCTTTAAAGCTCCTTGTCTATCCTTAACAGCATAAGCATACTTATCAAGAATTTCTTTTTCTTTTGCGGTGTAAGGCTGCTTATTCTTAACCTTTTCAGCAATTTCTGCAATGCTATCAGAAAGAATAGGGATTCTGTCCTCACCAGCATAGATAACTCTTGTTGATCCAAGATCTTTGCCAGGAACAATTACGCCCTCATTTTGAACAGCCTTAAGGAAGGATATTGTTCCGCGAGCATTTGGATTTGAAAGATTGATTGGATGATTTTTATCATTAGTAAAGAAAAATGGCTTTCCTTCTGAGTTTAAGAGATCTTCTGGCTTTACACCAAGACCATGCATAGGAGACTTCTCGCTAGTGAAGAATTCCTTCCACATTTGACGATTCTCTTGCTTTTCCTCGTCAACCTCAAAGGTGCCTTCTTTATAATATTCGGAGTAAACGCCCTTTTTCTCTTCAGCAATGAACTCGTTAAAATCGTCCTCATCCATTGGTCTGTCGAACCAAGAAAGGTCTTGCTTTTTTTCTTCTTTTTTCTTTTCGTCTTTTGGCATCTTTTCTTTCCCCTAATTAACTATTTCTTAAAATAACCCCTAAATTCTTCTATTATATATGTCCTAAATTAGAAACCTGAATATCACGTAATACACAAGCATGTGCACTATATATATAATGAGAGTATTTCTACCTATTGCACAGAACACATTTACTACTGGCGTAGCTTCTGTAATCTGCGGAATTAGGCTTTTCCTTTCCTTATATATGAATGGCCTTAAACCTACCCCTAGCATAAACCATCCAAGGTTTGGAAGTATTGGCCTCCACTCAAAAGCCACAAAGTTTGCTGTCTTAAATCCAAGAGCATATAGATTTGGATTTGTAACTGTTACATTTTCTGTGATGTAATATCCAGCTATGATTATTATTACGCCCCAAACAAGAGTAACTACATTTGGAAGCTTTTTCATATATGGATAGAGCAGCATGCATAGACCAATCATCTCTAGGATGTTCCACTGCATTAGCACTTCTTCTGTTTCATAACCAAGCTCGTACACAGTGCCGGATGCTATCGTTAGGATAAAGCCTCCAATAATGACTGCTATACCTCTTTTAAAACTGTCTTTTGAAAACGATATGCAAAAGCCTGATAACAGGATAAAGAAGGCTCCACCGTACTTAATCACAAAGCTGATAAATGGTGAAAGACTAATGTCTGCTCCTGCGAATTTTATATTGAATACTGGGATGTGCACTAGAAGAACACATATGATTGCGATTCCTCTTATAAAATCTAATTCCCAAATTCTATTGCTTAAATCTTGTTTTTTCATTATTGCTTATTGGTGTTTTTAATCTAAGTTTTTCTACACGATGTGCAAGAAGCTTGCAAAGCCTGTCATCTCGAAGACTTCTGTTACTGCTGGCTTTGGAGACTTGATTGTGAGATCTCCGCCTTTCTTATTAAGCGCAACATGAGTGTTTCTTAATATTCTAAGCCCAGAGCTTGCGATATAGTCGAGTTCAGAAAGATTGAAGATGAGATTATCGTATTTTGCAACTAAATCTCCTGCAATCTTTTCTACTTGCCCTGCACTCGCTGTATCAAGTCCACCAATTATGATGAGCTCAGCATCTGTGCCTCTGTTTACTAGTTTTAACTGTACCATACTTGTTAATTATTACTCAGCGCTATCTAATCTTCTTGTTGTCTACGTCGTCAGCTAAAATTCTTTCGAATTGCTCAAACGTCATTGTACCAAGCTCCCCATCTGCTCTATGTCTTACGGCAATTGTGTGGTTCTCAATATCCCTATCTCCAACAACAATCATGTAAGGTACTTTCTCAAGTTGTGCGTCTCTAATCTTTCTTCCAGTTTTTTCGTTTCTCTTATCAATTTCTACTCTGTATCCTGATTGATCAAGTACAGCCTTGATATTGTCTGCATATTCATATGCTCTATCTGTTACTGGAAGTATCTTTACCTGTACAGGTGCGAGCCAGCATGGGAAGGCACCTGCGAAGTGCTCTGTAATTACACCGATGAATCTTTCAATTGATCCATATACTACTCTGTGAATCATTACAGGTACTTGTTTTTCTGAATTTGCATCTGTGTATTCAAGATTGAATCTTCCTGGAAGCTGATAATCAAGCTGGCAGGTTCCGCATTGCCATACTCTTCCTAAAGAGTCTGTAACGTGGAAGTCAAGCTTTGGTCCGTAGAAGGCGCCGTCGCCTGGATTAATCTCGTATGTTTTTCCGATTGATGTAATGGCATCTGCAAGTGCATTTTCTGCCTTTTCCCAATCTTCTCTTGTTCCAATGTGATCTTCTGGCATTGTTGAAAGAACGATCTTATATGGGAGTCCGAATACTGCATACATCTCATCGATGAGCTGAGTAATTCTTACTACTTCATCTTTAATCTGTTCTTTTGCAAGAAGGATGTGAGCGTCGTCTTGTGTGAAGGCTCTTACTCTAAACATTCCGTGAAGAGTTCCGCTCATTTCATGTCTATGTACGTTTCCAAGCTCGCCGTAACGAAGTGGAAGATCTTTGTAGCTATGTGGCTCGAGATCATAAACAAGAATTGAGCCTGGGCAGTTCATTGGCTTGATAGCATAATCTTCTTCTTCAATGACTGTTGTGTACATATTCTCTTTGTAGTGATCCCAGTGACCTGATGTCTCCCAAAGAGTTCTCTTCATGATTTGTGGAGTTTGGATTTCAAGGTAATCCCACTTCTTATGTTCCTCTCTCCAGAAATTGATGAGGTTGTTTCTTAATACCATTCCCTTTGGCAGGTAGAATGGGAAGCCTGGAGCCTCATCTCTAAATGCAAATAGACCGAGCTCTTTTCCAAGCTTTCTGTGGTCTCTTCTTTTTGCTTCTTCAATTCTCTCTAAGTACTCTTCTAGTTCTTTTGCTTTTGGAAAAGCAATTCCGTAAATTCTTTGAAGAGTTTCTCTATTTGAATCTCCTCTCCAGTATGCTGAGTTGCATGTGAGAAGCTTAATTCCGCTGCCTTTAATTCTTCCTGTTCTATCAAGATGAGGACCTGCGCAAAGATCTGTAAAGTCTCCCTGTCTATAGAAGGAAATTGCTGCATCCTCTGGAAGATCATTAATAAGTTCTACCTTGAATGGCTCTTCTTTGTCCTGCATGAACTTAACGGCTTCTGCTCTTGGAAGCTCAAATCTTTCAAGTGGAATATCTTCCTTGCAGATTTTTTTCATTTCAATTTCAATCTGATCCATGTGCTCTGGTGTAAAAGCAAATGGAGCGAGCATATCATAATACCAACCTTCTTTTATGGATGGTCCGATTGCAAGCTTAACTTCAGGCCATAATCTTTTTATTGCCTGAGCCATTACATGAGAACAAGTATGCCAATATGTTTGACGATACTCTTCGTTTTCAAAAGTATACTTATTATCTTCCATTACGAAACTCCTATTTCTCCTCATACGTAGAGGCCAAAATAAATTACCTAAATTATACCACTTTATGACTAAATTTTATAGCAAAATTTATAAAAAACTTCATAAATTTTAATTTTTTTTACTCTGGAATCTTAAAGGGTGACTGTACGTAATAGTTGACATTTCCCACACATAAAATGTCATCTACCCCATGATTTTCCAAGTAGTTTGAGAGCCCAAAGCTCTTTCCCGTTTGCTTCTTATAGTACCTCAAATCTATGCTGTAGGTGTACTCATAGTGAGCTGCCAAGAGTTCTATAAGCGCGTTATCATATGAATTTCCAAAGATGAGCAGACTTCCATCCCCTGTTGGATTGTGGATTATTATTTCTCCAACATCCTGTCCATAGAAGCTTCCGTAACTCATTGCCTGGGATGTATTTCCATTTTTTGCCTTATCTATGTAGGCTTGCCTGTTACCATAGCATGCTGCAGATTTTCCATTTAGCAGAACCTCCCAGGCTGGGAACTCAAACTCGTAAGCATAGAAATCATCTTTAAAGTTTGCTGTTTTTTCTGTTTTTGTAAAGGAGCCTTTAATGTAACCAAGCTTGTACTCGCCCAATGGTTCCAAAGGATGTGCCGCAGGTTTAAGCATTGCTAGTATGTCTTTATAGCCCGAGTAGGAACCCTTATAGCCCCAGTGGTGATCTGACTTGATGTTAAACTCCGTGTATTCCTCAAAGCTTGTTATGTGCTGGCGAGATACATTGCTCTCTGGCACGTTTACGCTTTCCTTGATGTAATCATAAATATTTGAGCGATATCCTGTTGCGTAGTTTTGATCTGAGTCTCTCTCTATATAATAGAGGTAGAAGTTTTGCTCTGGGTGAGCCTCGACCGCCTTGTTATAGCTTTCTATAAAGGCATCCAGTCTTGGCTTATTGGCTTTAAAGCTTGCAACGCCTTGGACTACGTAGTCTTTATAAATATACATGCCGCCGCCGACAGAGTAGTAGGTGCCGCCGCCTGGGCTTGGTTCTGGATCTTTGATTGGTTCTGATTCCTTGGTTGGTTCTGGGTCCTTGCTTGACTCTGGGTCAACCACCGGATTTTGCTCTGTTTGCTCTCCCTGACCATCTGAAATCGAATCATCTGTGGTATGACCGCCAATGTCATCGGAATCTGCGATATAAATTTCGTGATTATCGTCATCTGTATCTGCAGTTTCATACTTCTCTGTAAATGTTGTTACCGCTGATTTGATAAATCCAGACAGAACGTTGTTGTAAGCCTCCCTAATCTGCGGTGCAAAAAGAGTTTGATCTGCCAGGGCATCCTCTAAACCATCCTGAAAGCTCTTATCCAGGTAAGACTGCACGCTAAAGGAAGGCATTTTATTTGCCTTTCTATTTTCGTATTCCAAAAATTCTGTGCTGCCTGCAATGGTAAGGATAAGCCCAGTTAGCATGAATACCAATATGATTGCCAAGAAAGCAATGTTTGTGATTTTGCGTTTCTTCATGGTTTTTATTCAGGCTTTATTAATTTCATTTTTGCCTTGCCCGCCGGCGGCGGGTCGGGCTTTATTTGTTTATAACTAAAATCTGAAATAAATAAACGGGTTAAACTTGGTGCTCAGTACAAATGCCACGCACAAAGCCAAAAGCACCAGGGATAAAACATTTTTAGCAAGATCAGAGCGTTCCTTGCCCTTTTCTAGCCAGTTTGAAATTGGCAGCATACAAATAATCCCAAGAGGGATAAAAATTAAAGCTGTAAAGATTTCTGAATCATTTGCAACCATTCTTGTAAAGTTTGTTGGAACCAGGCTAAACATCATGGATAGAGTTTTAATTAGCTCGTCCATCTTATCCTGATAGAATATTACCCAGCCTACCACTACAACAAAGGCCGAATAAATCCACTGAATAAACTTTGGGAGTTTGCTAAGTAGCTTTCCAAGGAACAGCTTTTCTGCAATGAGAAATACTGCAAAGTACAAACCCCAAAGCACAAAGTTCCAAGAAGCTCCGTGCCAAAGTCCTGTAAGTGCCCAAACTATGAGTATATTAAATACCCATCTGCCCTTGCCTACTCTATTTCCGCCCAGAGGAATGTAGATATAGTCTCTAAACCAGCTTGAGAGTGATATGTGCCACTTTCTCCAAAATTCAGTAATGCTAAGCGCTGTATATGGATGATCAAAGTTTTCTAAAAAGTTAAATCCAAAAATCTTTCCTGCGCCTATTGCCATGTCGGAGTAGCCAGAGAAATCAAAATATATTTGGAGTGCATAAGAAATTGCAGCGAGCCAATACATAAGAGTTCCAAATTCATTTGGGTCGCCAGCGTAAATTATTTCTACAATTCTTGCAGCGCCATTTGAGATGAGCAGCTTTTTGGAAAGGCCGAGTATAAAGCGTCTTGTTCCAACTGCTACTGCATCCAGGCTTTCTGTTCTATTATCAATTTCATTCTCAATTGTTTTGTACCTTACAATTGGTCCTGCAATAAGCTGAGGGAACAAGGATACATACAAAAGCAATTTGAAAAAGTTTTTCTGAACTGCTACTTCCTTTCTGTAAAGATCAATTACGTAAGAAAGTATTTGAAAGGTGTAAAAGCTAATTCCAATAGGAAGTGCAATCTTTTCAAACGAATACGCACTGCCTGTTATAGCTTCTATATTTTCAATTACAAAATTAAAATATTTAAAGATAAATAGATTTGCTGTGATGAGAATTACAGTGATAACAAATATAAAGCTTCTGTAATACAGGAACCTTGTTTTGCTCATCAAAAGACCGCCTATGTAAGCAATAAAAGTTGCTAAAATCATAAGCGCAGCAAAAGATGGCTCTCCCCAAGAATAAAATATCAGGGATGCCACGAGTAAAACTGCATTTCTCCAAGTTCTGTTTTTGAATGCAAAATAGCAAACGCAAACAACAGGTAGAAAGCAATATATGAATGTCATACTGCTAAAAACCATACCTTATATTTTAGCACTTTTGCATGGTTTTTAATATATATAAGTAGAGCTTTGGGTAAGAGGATATGTTGGATTTGGAAAGATATGGAAGAGATTGTAGTGCGGTGTAAAGCTTACTGTAACAGTGGTGCCTTGGGCCGCATAGGAAAGCTCACCGTTTTTAAATAACGGTGCACTTTTAGCTTGGTTGATTAGAAATTCCAGATAATCGCCACCAAGCTCACTATTTTCAGAGCTGCCCGTCCAGCCGCTTGTTGCACAAAATGCTACAGCATTTGCGGCCTCATCTGCCAATTCTATAAGCGCAATATTTAGCTGCCTGTAAAGTGCCATATCATTGATATGTACACAAAGGCAGCTAAATACTAGGATTAGAGTTATAAAAACCATGAATACCTTCATTGTGCTGATCCTATGTAGTCACTAGCAAAATATGAATCAATAAGATAAATACTTTTTGGATGATCCGAAGATAAGAGCTCTCCAAGCGCTTTCATCTCTTTTATAGGCACAGAAATCTTGCAGTGAATAAGGTATGCTTCTTTATTATTCACCAAATCTTTTATACTAGCGTCAGATAATCTAGATTTAGGATTACCAGTGTATGTTTCGCTAACATCCACTTCATCCACATCCACACCAGCTATTATTGCAATCTGCTGCCTTAGATCATCTATGACATATTTGAATGTACCTTCCGCTGCAGCAATTCTTTTATTTGCATACACAACATCATTAATAGCATCTAGCTTAGAATTAATGCTTGTGTCTAATACAAATTCCATCATAACAATCAGTGTTAGAGGAAGAACAGCAAGCAGAACTAAAAATTGTTTCATGTTAGTACTAGTTTTTAATCTTAATCACTCAAAGCATTCCGTTCTTAATTCATAGCCCTGGCTAAGCACGCTTTTAGCTTTTGTGCCTACGCCATCTGGTCCAATAATTAAGTTAACCAAAATAACTCCAAGCACTATCATGGATACAAGCACTATATATTGTTTCATGCTCTAGTGATCCTGTGGAATTGTTTCTGCTGGTTCGTAGGTTTCAACAATCTCGTCCATCTTATCCTGAAGATATCCAAGACCTGTTGTTGCAGATGTTCCAAGATCTGTTGCTGTTGTATCAAATCCAAGAACAATTCCTCCAATGCCAATACCAAGAATGATTGTGGCCACTAATACTATAAGTTGCTTCATTTTCCAATTCTCCTTTCATAGAAAAAACAGCTGTGCAAGAGTTTCCTCTTGCTCGATAAAATAGGATACATATATGAAATTTAGCAATACAAGCATGCAGTTAATAACCACAGGAAAGTACACTAAATCAGATATGAGCTCGTCTTTTGATTTTTGCTTTGTTACTCTTTCTTCTCTTAAAACATTAAGGTAAGCTTCTATACTGCTTAAAAGTTCTTCTTGGGGGATATCTTCCCACGACGCAAGAAAGGCTCCAATGTCTTTTGCATAGTCACTGCCTATTTCGTTGTATAAGGCCTCGGATGCCAAGAGTTTTTCGTTCATGGAGATGTATCTTGCCATGCTTATATACACTTGGCCAAGGCTTGGAGAAAATTCAGAGAGTTCTTCGAGCATAAGTTCCGCACTGATATTTTCTCCACGGCCAAGTATAGTAATATTTTTGATATAAGAAAGGCTGTCGCAAAGCTCAGTAATTAATTTTTCTTTTTTGCTATTGCTTCTCCATTTTTTATATCCGCTAAAGGCTTTGCTCTCCAGAAACTTTTCTTTACAAAGACCAGAATAAAATTCTGCGTTCTTAAACAATTTATCTTTTCTAAACGTGAGGATAAATACGCCGAGCCAAAAGCAGAAGAGAAAAACATAAACTAAATTGTTCATTAATAATCCATTCTTGAAGAGCTAACTATGTTCATAAAACACATATTGATTACAAAAAGGCAGGTGCACGCTATAAAAAATAGTAGTCCTTTGGGAGTGAGAAATTGATTTCTAATAAACTGGGCAAGTGGTCATTATATAAAGAAAAGGTATTAGAAATAAAGTCATTCTCATAGACTCACTGTTGAGCCTTTTTCTTTCTTCAACTAAAGCCTTTGCGGTCTTTAGTTGTTCTAATATGTCTAAAAGCGCAAGACTTATATCCGTGCCTTTTGATGCCGCAATTTCAATGCAAGATGCCACGCTTCTTCCCCAGTTGCCGCCTAGTGCAAACGATAGGGCTCTGCAGTGTCTTCTTATCTCATCTGCATTTGCAGCATCTTGGAGCCTTAACAAGAGCACATAAAGATGCTTTCTGCAAATTGGATACTCACCCTTTGCCGCAATAGTCAGTTCTATGGCTTTAAAAATATTTAGGCTGTTCATTTTATACTGCCTATACATTTCTGTTAAAAGCGAAATTCCTTCCTGACTTCCTTTATTGCGAAGTGCTTGCATTTTTGAATATAAAAGTAATAGCGGCAGCGCACTCAGAAAGAAAGCAATCACCATGGCAAGATAAAAACTAAAATTACTAAGCGCAATGATAAAACTAACTACGAAAATCAAAACCACCGCTACAACAAGCCATATACCATCTACATCGCGTCCTAAGGCGCCAGAGAGAAGATCTTTAGCAAGAATCAAAAGCTTGCCATCATCTTTGGCACTTTTCTTCTTTCTTCTTAATCTATATCTTTGAAATGCAAGCTCTATATTATCAAACTCAAAGAGCAGCATTCCAAACATAAACGCAATGTAGATAAGAGAGCTTAGCGTAACGATAAGCACTTCTGTGCTCATCTTACATCTCCTAATTCTTCTAATCTTTGAAGCTCCGATTTCATTTCTTCCATGGCACTGCTATTGCTTTCTTCGCCATAGCAAAGCATTTCTTCAGAAATCAAGTTCTTAAAGTTCCAACAATTCTTTGCAAAGTTGTATTCGCAAATACTATCTATTTGTACATATCCCTTATCATCACAGCTCATCTGATAAATCCCTTTTAAACGTTTCTGAGATTTATCAGCTAGCTGGATGAAATGGAAGAGATAATCAAATCCACTTGCAACCATTTGCATGGTTATGTCTAAATCACCACCAGTTTGCTTTACTATTTCTGTTGCAGCTTCTAGTGGAAAATGCTTCGGAAGCCTTGAGTGAAAAGTCATCTTCATTCTCTTGGTTCCCTTAGCAGCAATTCTTACAGCAGTGTCTAATGCTATTCCATCTCTTGCTTCTGCAAGAATAAAATAGTCTGCATCAGACCTTAAAAGATTTTTGGAAATCTTTTTAAGATCATCTCCATCTGCTATAAGCTGCAGTATTGGGGCTGATGGAAGTATCCTATGCATTGGCACCTCTGGATCGGTCTCTATCATGACACCTTCTAGTGCTGGATCTTCATAGCTCTGCCAAGTGGAAAGAAAGGTAGTCTTAGCAGTTCTTACAGCCCCAAGAAATACAACATTAAAGCCTACCGCTACCATACTCTTCAGAAGGGGAATTGCTTCGAAAGGAATAGTTCCGCGTTTTGCTTGTTCTTCGAAGCTGAGTTTAGGTACAAGGTAACGTCTAAAGATGATGCTTGATTGATCCTTTTTCGCCATAGGCTCCGCAAAAATTGTAACCCTGGTGCCATCTAGCAAATAGGTTTCATAATATTCTTTATCCATTCGTTCCTCGGGGGTTAGAAGAAGGAAGGCTTTAATCAATTGTTCTTTTCTTTCTTTAGAAATGGTCTGAGGCTTTAATGACATATGACCATTCTCCATAAAGTAAATTTTTTCTCCAATTACTTTTGCAGAACTGCTTGCGCAGTAATCTGCAGAAAACCATTCGGAAAGTCCTGCCATGCCCCAGTTTTCATTATAAATTGCGCTCGTTAAATCAGAATACCAGCTTGGGAAAAAGCAATCTTCTCTTCCGTGCTGACGCACAAGCTGAGAAATTCTTTTTTGGAAAAATTCTTTTTCCTTTTCGTAACCTATGATAGCTCGTTTTTGAATCTCAAGTGTTGAGCGAGAATTCTCTTTTGATTCCCACTCTTTATAGAACTCGTTTTTTATCTGAGCACAAAGCTCGTAAAATTCTTCATAGCTATCCTCATCTTTAATAAGTGCACGTTCTGCAGCTTTTCCATTTACATAGTCGTCAAAATTATATGTTTCCATATCCTGCTCTCTTCAAAATGTCTTTAGATATAGCTTCTATTTCTCTTTTAAACTTTACATCCTTTAGATGATATAAAGTCTTTCCTTCAAGCTCTGCTTTGTCGCCGTATAAAGACTCGCCAATAGTGATTAAGTCTTCTGGCATAAACTTTAGTCTTGAAGAAATTATATTTTTGTTGTTTACGGCATTCCTGCTGAACTTGTTTATTATCAGCTTCCTTACAGGTAGATTGAGACTTTTATAAAGTCCCATCATGTATTCATAGGCCCTAAGACATGCCTCTGACTGCGTTACTACCATATAGATATCATTTGCATAAAAAAGCGATCCTATGCAAATGCTATTTTCTATTTCAGATCCTGAATCGCAAATTACAATGTCAAAAAGATTGGATGCTGCGGCTAATAAATACTCGCTCATATCTGGATGAAAGCTGCTGCTTATACCTGGAGTCTTCATTCCGCCAATAACATAGAGATTGTCCTTATACTGGCTCTTTTGCACCAGCTCCTCTGTATCAACAAGCTTTTCTAAAAGATAGGGCTTAATTGATTCCAAAGATTCTGTTACATTAGGGCAATAAACATCACTGGTATCCTTTGAAGTGTTAATTAAAAGTACTTTTAAGTTTTTCTCTTTTGTGGCAATGGCCTCTGCAACTGATTGCGCAATCATAGTGGTCCCACACTTGTGGTCCGAGCCATGAAAAGCAAAGACATTGTTCATACATCGTCCTCCATTACTATTAATAATTTGCCCATGTTCCTTGTGCAATCATAGAGCGTAAAGTAATCTTCCAGTTTTGCAATTACCTCTATGTTCTTTTCATTTATTGAATCAATCCTAAAGCTTCCAAGATAGATTTTGTCTGGCATGGCATAAAAGCTTGCAAGATCTTTTACGCCAATACGATTTGATTTTGAGAAAATCCAATCATTTGGTATTACGAAATACTCATAACCTTTTGGAATGACATCCGTATTGTTTAAAAAATATGAACCAAGAAGCTGCTGGTTTTTGCAAAGAGCAGTCTTTGCAATTTTTCCATTTAGCATTTCTGCATCCTTTTGTGTGAGGGCATTATCTAGCTTTGCTTCTGGGTTGATTTTTAAAATTTTTAGATTTGAGATTAAAACCGCATCTCCAGCACTAATGTCTTTTATCGGAACCAAGACCTCAGTCATATTGATTTCGTCCTTAAACTTGGTTTCCCAGAAGTACATTGCGAGTATGCTAGCGATGATAAGAATAATCCCAACAACTGTTTTCCATTTCATGCTTTCACCATAGTTTAGCCGAATGGCCGTAATTGACTTTAGGTGCAGTAATTGTTTTTGATACCATAATTATACAGGCAAATTTACAATTGTCAACCACTTTTTCCCAATTATGCTAAAAATATAAAAACCGCATAAAAAAATAAGGAATTGCTTTCGCAATTCCCCATTTATAAGAATTACATATCTAAATTCTAAACGCCCAATTGGCTTTATCTTAAATGCTCTACGCAGGCTAAAAACTCTCTTGTAACTTTTTCTTTGTCTATGGTCTTAAACTCTCCATTTTCATAAAGAATCTTACCATCAACCATAGTCATAGTTACATCCGAGCCCTGAGCGGAATAGCAAAGAAGCGCTTTTGTATCCCAATTTGGCAGCATGTGAAGACCAGTAAAATCTACTGCAATAACGTCTGCCTTTTTACCAACTTCAAGGACACCTGTATCATCTCTATCAAATGCCTTTACGCCATTAACTGTAGCCATATCTAAAGCAAAAGCATCCTTAATTAATGTTGGATCATGCTCTGCACCTTTTTCAAGAAGAGCTGCAAGGTGAAGCTCCTCAAACATATTTAAGTTGTTATTGCTTGCACAGCCATCAGTACCAAGCGCAACATTGATTCCCATATCATAGGCCTTTGCAATTCTTGCAATGCCCGAACCAAGCTTTAGATTAGAGCTTGGAGAATGAATAATATTTACATCCTTTTCTTTTACAATTTCAAAATCTTCATCACTTAAATGTACGCAGTGAGCTGCAGCAACAGTATAGTCAAGCACACCAAGGTCTCTAAAATATGCCATTGGTGTTTTGCCATGTCTTTCTATGCACTCATCGTGCTCAGATTTAGTTTCTGAGATATGAACATTAATAGGGAGATTAAATTCCTTATTCATCTCCACCATTCTCTTTACATATTTCTCTGTTGTGAGATATTCTGAGTGAAGAATAAGGCTCGCCTTAAGCTTTCCATCAGAAATGGCATTTGCAATAATATCTGGAAGCATATCGCCTTTTGCAAGATTAGGATCAATTGCAGAAAGCTCTCTAATAGACTCTTCGCATTGAGTTCCATCTCTAAAGCTTTTTGCAAGCTCAATAACCTCTTTAGTTCTTGGCCAATCATCTGGATCTAAGTCATTATCAAAGCAAAGACCAACTCTGCCTACATTTGACTTCATGCCAGCTTCTGCATAAGCAAGTGCACTTGCAAACGGGAAATCATACATTTCCATAGCCATCGTTGTTCCGCAGCTAAGCATTTCCATGATTGCAAAAAGATTTCCGTAGTAAATATCTTTTGGAGTCATCTTTGCTTCTAATGGGAAGATAACAGAGTTAAGCCACTCACCTGTTGGAAGGCCCGAGCCAACTCCTCTTACCAAGGTCATTGGCGCATGTCCATGAGAATTAACAAGACCTGGCATAAGAAGCTTGCCACTCATATCTTTTACTTCGTCATACTTTTTATCTGGAGCCTTTTCTCCAATGTAATCAATGACGCTGCCGCTAACACCAAGGTAAGCATTATTAAGCTCAATATAATCACTGTCTTTTCTAACAAGCAGCTTACAATTTTTAAATAACAAACTCATAGATTCCCCCAACTATAATTTTTCTAATAGTTTAACAAAATATTCTTCGAGCTTTGGTCCAACCTGTTCGCCAACATCTAATACCTCTTGCTCTGAGAGTGGCTGATCTGTTACACCTGCAGCCATATTAGAAATCAGCGAGAAAGCCAAAACAGGCAAGCCGCAATGAGCAGCCGTAAGAGCTTCTGTAACTGTAGACATTCCGGATGCATCTGCTCCCATCATTCTCGAAGCTCTAATTTCTGCTGGTGTTTCGTACTGAGGACCAGCAAAGAAAATATATACGCCTTCATGGAAGGTAAGCTCAGATTCTTTTGCGCATTCTCTTGCAATCTTTCTAAGATTCTTATCATACATATTTTGAACATCAAAGAATCTTGGACCAAATTCAGGAATATTTGGGCCAATCAAAGTACTGTCGCCAATAAGCTTAATATGATCAGAAATAATCATGATATCACCAACATGATAGTCAAGATTAATTCCACCTGCAGCATTTGTAAGAATAACCTTCTCTACGCCGCAGAGCTTCATAACTCTAATTGGAAGAGCAAGCTGAGAATACTCATAACCTTCATACCTATGAAAACGTCCAGCCATGCACATAAGTCTTTTTCCACCAACAGTACCAAAGATGAATTTTCCTGCATGTCCAGGTGCTGTGGATGTTAAGAAGTTTGGAATATCTCTATAAGGTATTTCAATTCTATCCTCAATTCTCTCAGCAAAATATCCAAGGCCAGATCCTAGAATCATTCCTATTTCAGGTTTGAAATCTTTAATCTTTCCCTTGATATAATCTGCCGCTTTTACGTATTGCTCATAAGTATAAGATGTCATTAATCAATGTCCTCTCTTACTTCTTCTGGAGCTTCATCGAGCTGTTCTGGATGCGCAAGAAGTGAGCGCATTCTTTTAAGAACTGCAGCATAATAGCAGCCGTCAACAATTCTCTCATCAACTACCCAGTTATAATCAACGTATTTTTTAACTATTTCTTCTCCGTCGGCTCCTATGCTTTTTACGGTGCGCTTTGCACCAAAGGCGCAGAACTGCGGAATATTACCAAAGTCATAAAGGTGATGATAGATTGGAGGTATACCAAGCGAGCCCATAGATGTGATAAACATTGATCCGTGGAAAGGACTAAGATCCATAAGCTCTTTTGCTAAACCACCAAAATAATCAACAACACTGAGGAGCCAAATTGCAAACTTAAGAAGAAGTCCTGGAATCAAATTGATGATGCTTGCAAGCTGATCAAAATTGCTGTCGAGCTCTGTTGTGCTCTTAACCTTTTGAACCTCTGCATCAAACTTCTCGTAAACCTCTGCCGCTGTATCTTCCGGCTTAAAAATTACCTTGATTGCAGTATCTGGTGATTCTGGAGTCATATCCTTTTTAACTATCATATTTACATCAATCGTGTATCTGTGATAGATTTTCTGACCAGCAATGAATCTATTGAGTCCCGGGAATTCCGCACAACATCTTACATAAGCCGCAACAAAAACATGGGTAATGCCAAAGTGCTTGTACCCTTCTCTGCGCTTCTGATGTATGTACTTTTCCATGTTGGTGACTTCAACACTGTCAGTTATATAGTTGCTCGAGCCATTTCTGTGAACCATAATATATGGCGCAACCTTTGTATATGGCGAGCCCCCTCTTATGAGTCTTCCATCCAATCTATCTCTAAAACGAGGTCTATATTCCTCGCCAGGAAGTGGATCTGGAAGCTTCTCTGCTGACAGTATCACAAAGATAATTCCAAGTACTATAAGGCCATTCATAAGCACATACCATATGCTGTACGACATGAACATCTTAAGGTAAAGTTTAAAGTTATTACCTACAGCACACAGCACTATAAATGCCAAATACGAAAGTAGTACTGGACCCTTTGATGCTATCTTTCCTGTGAAGGTCAGATAATATAAGACTGCTTGAAGTATGCAGAAAATTAAGCATGCGATGATCATTGCAATCGGCGGAGCTAAAGTAAAAATCTCCACAACAAAATAGATTGCAAGAAGAATCATTGGTCTTACGGTCACGAAGAAAAACTTCTCGCCTCTTAAAGGCAGCCTGATTGCAATTAAAAGATTTGCTGCAGCGGGAAGTATCAGTCGGACGACCATCACAAGCACGCCTTCCGCTCCTGCACCGGCAAAGAAGACGATTCGTGCCACAAGCGATGCTACCATCATTATAGTGGCGAGCCACACAAACACATTGGTTCTGTGGGCAACATAAGTTGTGATATTCTTCATAATATTAATATTATAAGGTTTTTGGGAAAATAATGCCAGCAATATCTTGATATATGGTAAAATATAGGCATGGATATTAAGGCTTATGCGAAGGTAAATTTAATATTAAATATCAAGGGCAAGAGGCCGGATGGCTATCATGAAATTGAAACCCTTATGCAAACTGCCCCTCTGCATGACAATTTAAGCATAAATGTAGGCAGAGGAAGCGGTATTTGGATTAACGGATCTGGGCTTCCTGTAAATTGCAGCCCTTCAAATTTGGTGTATAGGGCAGCGGCTCTTATGTCAGAAAAATTCGATAAATCCGGGCATATTGTCATTGATCTTGAGAAAAATATCCCTATAGCTGCTGGGCTTGGCGGCGGTTCTTCCGATGCAGCCGCTGTAATTTTTGCTCTCTCTAAAATTTGGGAAATTGATGACGAAAAGGCCTTATACTCTGTCGCATCCTCGCTTGGCTCGGACATTGCATTTTGCCTTGGAGCCCAGCTTGGCCACCCCATGGCCATAGGACGAGGCAGAGGAGAAATTCTTGAGTTTGTTAGCGAGCCACCACTGGACCTAAGGCTTACAACCAAGGACATCCACGTTAGAAATAAGACGGCTGAGGTGTATAAAGAGCTAAAGCCTGAGGATTACAGCATTCAGCACAATATTGATGCATTTTTTGCAGCAAAGAGCCTTGAGGAGAAGAATGCCCTTCTTGGAAATCACCTCCAGGCCCCTGCTCTTAGAGTATTTAAAAGGCAGGGCTTTGAAATTGAGGAGTTTAGCTCAAATATTAACAAAAAATACCATTTGTCTGGTGCTGGCCCAACCATCTTTACGATTATATAAAGCCTTAATTTTCAATTGACACAGCCCTTCTATTACTGTATAATGTTCGGTGCAGTGTCCTTAAAAGGCATGCAATTGTGGCGGAGTAGCTCAGTTGGCTAGAGCATTCGGTTCATACCCGGAGTGTCGTTGGTTCGAGTCCAATCTCCGCTACCATTTTTTTGGACTTACATGGTGGGTGTCGTCAAGTGGTTAAGACCCTGGGTTGTGGCTCCAGTATACGTGAG
>JAKSSJ010000001.1 GCA_024403215.1 Clostridia bacterium | reverse complement strand
TCCTGTTGTCGTAGGACCTCAGGAATTTTCTGTTGAAAGAATCCATCCTTTAAACCAAGCTAAGGTTGTAGATGTCTACAAGATCTTAAAAAGTCATGCAGAAGTAAAAGAGGCATATATTTTTGGAAGCTCTACAAATTTAAGATGCAACGTTAAGTCAGATGTTGATATTGCAATTTTGCTTGATAAGCCCAAGGACAACATGCAGCTGCGCGCGGCCATTGGAGAGGAAATCTCAAAAGCATGCAACTGGCAGTGCGATATTGTTTGGCTTTGCGAGGAACCAAAAGACAGCCAGCTTTATCAGGGAATAATGCAAGGGGAGAGGATAATATGAGCAAATTGCTAGCAAGAGCAAAAGTAAAAAGAGATAATGCCGAATATAATTACAATAGAATTGGCATGGACGATGCATATATTGATACCTGCTGCAACGACCTCCAGCAAACAATTGAGTTTGTATTAAAATATTGTGTCGAGATGACGGGTCAGCATTATGTTGAAAACCATGACGTAAGAGCGCAAATGAATCTTTTAAAAGAAGCAGGCGTGCAGCTTCCATGTTTTGACGAGCTAAGACGTTTTGCGCCAATGCTTTTGGAGTGGGAAACATCAACAAGATATAATGACGACTTTATCGCACTTATAGAAGATATAAATGATATTAGAGAAATTGCAGATAGCTTAATAAGCTTTGCAGACGGATTAGTGAAAAAAATAGATAGAGGTGAGAAAAAATGAAATTTGAAGATTTACAAAAGGCAATGATTGCCGCAATGAAAGCGCATGAAGCAGATAGAAAGGAAACAATTTCCCTTCTTGTTGCTGCTGTTAAAAAGGTTGCAATTGATGCGGGAGAAAGAGATAACATTACAGAAGAAATGGTTGATAGCGTTCTTTTGAAGGAGCTTAAATCTGTAAAAGAACAAATCGATACTTGCCCTGCAACAAGACAAGACCTTTTAGAAAAATACAAATTCAACCTTTCCGTTGTTGAAGAGTTTGCTCCAAAGATGCTTTCTGCAGAAGAAGTTGAGAAATTGCTCAAAGAAAAATTTGCAGACGTATTAGCAACTGGAAACAAGGGGCAGATTATGAAAGCCGTTATGGCGGAGCTTAAGGGCAAAGCTGATGGTAAGGTAATTAGCGAAGTTGTTGCAAAGCTTTCAGGAACAAAATAAAAGTTGTCAACGGGGTCAGACCCCATTGACAACATATTGTAGATAATGTTTTAAGATAAGTATTTTTGGAGGCATGTATGGAAGGATTTTCTGAGTATACTCAGTCGGCGCTTACAATTTTGCGTCACCCATCACAAACAATGCACTGGTATGTAGTGCCACTTTTCGTAATAGTGCTGTATATTGCTGCAAAAGAAATTCATGAAAAGAATTACAAAGCAGTGCTTGCAGGCTTTGCGCTCTGGGGCGTTGACATCTTTAATGAAATTTGGAACTCAATGATTTGTTTCTCCAGCGGCTGGGCACCAGTATGGGGCACGCCAGTTGGTGTAGGCAATACTGCATGGCTGCTTATGATTGGCTACAACGTAGAAATATCAATGATGTTCTTTATCATGGGCATTATGGCATGTCACAATCTGCCTGACGACCCAAAGAAAAAAATCTTCGGCATAAACAACAGAATTGTTGTTGCCTGCATCTTAACAACTGCAGCAGTAATTGTTGAATGTTTCTTGAATTATTGCGGACTACTTACTTGGGAGTGGTCGTTCTGGCAAAGATCATGTCCATGGGTATTATGGATCATTGGATACTTACCATTCTTCTCCGCTGCTTTCCTTGTATATGATCAAAAGGAAATCAAAAACAGTATAAAAATTGTTGGCGGCATTTTAGGATTCGACGTGATTCTTATCGTAATTTGCGCATTTATCGGATGGATATAGGAGGCACGACATGATTAAGGATATATCAGGATTACCATTAGTAATATTAATTTGTGCAGCAATCATCGATTGCACACTCATCTTCTTTGCTTTTAGACATTTCATCAAAAACGGCAAGTGAGGTGAAAGTTGTCAACGGGGTCAGACCCCGTTGACAACATTAACAACATAAACATTTTGTAGGTGGTGAATGATGAAAACGGTATATAAAATAATAATTGTAATATTGCTCGTAGTTGTTGCTGTGTTGGGGTTTAAGCTTTATACCAACGAGTCTCTTTTTGGCAACAAACAAAGCCTAAGCGTTGATACAATCAAAAGTGGGTTGGCAGATATTGCACAGCTCGCGACTGAAGAATATTTGTATACATCAGTAGAAACATTCCAGGATCAAAAAACTTTTAAGGACTTTAATATTCCTTTGACCAAAAAGAGTTTTATCATCAAGTGCAGCGGAGTTATTAAGGCTGGAGTTGATTTTGGAAATATCAAAGTTGATGTAGATGAAGAAAGTAAGACAATTAGCGTGAGCATTTCTGGCGCCAAAATAATTAGTAATGAAATTAATAACGGCTCTTACGAAATGCTTGACGAGCACAACAATCTGTTTAATCCAATTACACCGGTTGATGCAAACGCTGCCGAGCAAACAATAAAAGAAAAAGCGGAGACCGATGCAATCTCCGCAGGCCTTTTAACTAAGGCAGAAGACAATGCCAAAAAGGTAATTGCCGCATTCATGAATCAATATGTAGTTGTTGGTGGCTACAATTTACAAATCAACGGGAACTAACCCGTTGATTTTTTATAATGAATTTCTTTCTTCACTGCGTGGCTGATCTGGCCTTTCTTGCATAAAGTCCTCAGAGAAATTATTTAGACTTTCCAAAGAATGATTCCACTTGCTATTAAGGGGAGCGGCTTTGATGGCCCCAGGTAGTGGTCTGTGTTTTGCTGTATAGTAATCACATTCAATCCGAATGACGCTAACCACTGATACAAGTTTTTCGTTAAACTCAAAATCTTTGGAGGTTTGCGTCTTCATTAGAATGCTTAGAGCCTTCATCTTTTCTTGAGGATCGTCTACGATTTTTGCTGTGCCAAAACCATCTAATGAATAATAGCTGACACCGTACTGGCATGCCACGCTTCCTTCAAATGGCTTAACATCACATTCTATTTGCACACAGCATGCTGAGTTTTTTCTGATGATATCTAACTTCCTACCTTCTAGAGCACCATGCACATAGAATACAAGCCTGTCATTTTCGAAAGCATAACCAAAGTTCATTGGAACAACATAAGGCTTCCCATCATCAACTAAACCAAGATGTAGCGTCTTTCCAGTATCTAATATATGTTTTATTTCATGTAAATCTGTTACTTCTCTATCTCTTCTGCGCATAATATCTCCTAAAAAGTGTATAAATCTTACTTTTTTTACAAAAAGCCCTGAAGAGGCCTTCACTTTTCCCTGTTAATTAACAGGTGGGTTTTCTGCTTTCTAGCTTCTGTCTTCCACTGAAAAATGAGGCCTGACATAATGCTAAAATAGACGTCCGAAATCCCATATAGCAAGTGTAGGAAAATTAATCAGCCTGCTTCAAGGCAGCTTAATTATACCACATATCACTTTACGTTAACCATAGAAAAGAATAGAATATGATTAATATAATTAAAAGAAGAAAGAGGGCTCAATGAAAAGAATTCTTCCATTAGTTTTAATACTAATTTTATTACTTTCTGTTACTAACGTATATGCCTATGGCGGGGTCACTCATTACATGACTTGCAACAAGACGTATACTAAAATGATTTCAGAAAGCTTGCCAGACGATTACATTATAATCAACAAATCAAACTGTGATTATACCCAGCTTAACAACAATTGGTATATAGTTGAAGAATCGTGTACAATTGGGCAAGCCCCGATAGGACCATTCCAACCAGGCGGCGTAAGAATCAACGGTGAAGTTCACATCGTCATTGGCGACGGAGTAACTTTAAGCGTGCAAGGCGGCTTTGGTACAGAACATCCCGGATCACGCCAAGGAGAATTACACGTTCATGGCGTGCAGTACGGAAATTGCAATCTCGAAATACAAGGAATGTTCGCTGATAAAGCGGTGATAGACGGATTTCACAATTGCGCATTTGGACCAGGTATAGATTTAAAAGAATTTTCAGTTTACGGCTGCAATGTTACTATAACTGGAGCGACCGGAGCCAAAGGTGTAGCACCTCTTGATGCATGTGGAAAAGATGGATATGCAGCAATTGAAAATACCAACGTCAATATTTTTAATAGCACCATAAGAGCATACGGCGGACAAGGTGGCGACAGTGGCAGCAAAAGAGCCTTACAGGGCCCTAACAATGGAGGCAATGGAGCCTGCGCGATTCAGTCATGTGAAGTTGATTTGGTTAGCGGTACGCTAGAACTCTACGGCGGAAAAGGTGGAAAAAAATTAGTCGGAAGCGGCGGCAATGGTTACCCAGGAGACTCAAAAAAATCCTCTTCTGTTCATACAAAAAACGCAAGCGTTCGCAATGCCGATACAGGTGAAAACATCAATCTCGGCGATATACAGGACTATCAATCAGTAATAATCACAACAAACAATTTGGCAGTCGCAACTATAATTAGCGATGCTTCGCCAATAATAGTTGTCTTGGTCTTACTAATCATAGTAGTTGCGTTTATCATAGTAATCAAAAGAAAAAAGTCTAGAGCTTAGCTCTAGACTTTTTAAGATATGTCAAAGTTGGTTGCAATGGAAGCTCCGATAAGGTCTTGGTAGAACTCGGCCTTTGTAGCATCTGCATAAGCATTAACCCACAAAAATCCTACGCCAGCGCACAGTGCTCCAATAAAAGACCAGCCGATGAAGCTAAGGTCTTGTACAAACAGCTCGCCCTTGTGGCCTTTCATAAGCCTTTGGCTTTCGTCCATGCACTGTCTCCAATCATACTCAGGATGATCGGCCTTGATATAATATGACATAGAATAAGCGTACGCCTTAACAATGCCAGGAATAACAAAGAGTAATGACCAAAGTGCAACAAACACATCTGTCAAAAGTCCAAGCAAAACCGTTCCGCCGAAGTCAACATTAAACGGTGCGAACATATTTGCAACGTCCATCTTTTGCTTATCTCTTGCGTTTTTAAGATAACAAGCATTAACGCCGCATGCTATAGGTCCAAGCACTATAACAGATAAAATTCCTAAGGAAAAACTGCCGACTGCGCCTGTGATTCCCCAAAGAACTAAATTAACGAGCACACCGCTCATCCAATTTGCTGAAAAAATACCGTTACCAAGATTCGCTTTTGCAGCTCTTTTTCTTTCTGCTATTGTTCTCATTTTTACACCTTTCCTAATCAAGCATAGCTTTTAGTATATTTTTAACTTGCTGTAAAACCTTATCAGATACACAGTCTTTGTACTTTGCATTTCTTGCATTGAGGTCTAGTACTTTATTCTGTTCGCAAAGAACAAATCCTGTTGTATTCTTACTTTCATCATCAAGCGCCACATGCAAAGGGAACCCATTATCAGTATTACTGATAGCACAAACCTGAGCCAATCCCGGCACGTGTTTTAAAGCCGAATTGCCCCACACAATTAATACTGGTCTTCTTCCTTTTTGTTCATGACCACTCTGAGGATCTAAATCAATCCAGATAATATCTCCGGACTTAGGCTGAAAGTTCATTAGAGCAGCTCCTTTCCGACCATATCACCAGAAGACATTTCTGCTGCCTTATAATCTCCATCGTATGATGCAAACAATTCATCAATAGAAGGATATGGCTGATTCATAGATGCACTCCGCAAGAGCTTATCAATATATGCAGGAGGTTTACTTCGCTTCTGCTCCCATTCTTGTAGTGTTCGAACAGGAATGCCGTATTTTTCCGCAAAAGCATTCTGGCTCAACCCTTCACATACTCTGATTTCTTTAATGTCAATTTTATATTCCATTTCTGTTCCTCTTAACATAAAATACGTGATTAACGTATATCAATTATACGCTAATCACGTATAGAAATCAAATTAAATGATTATCTGTTTGTTGGATTGGCTTGGGCGGTAGAGGACAAATTTGCGGCCGATGGCCTGGACATATTCTGCGCCGAGCTTTTCGGCAGCCTCGTTTGCCGTATCTTTTGGAGACATCTCAACACTTTCTTGCAGCTTCACTTTTACAAGCTCATGCGCTTCAAGATAATTGTCCATTTCTTTTATGATGTTTTCAGTTAGTTCATTCTTACCGATGAAAACACTTGGCTCCAAATCAATGGCTAACTTTTTTAGATAAGCTCTTTGTTTTCCTGTTAACATGTTTCATTCCTTCAAGCTTTAAGCTTCTGGCTTCTATGAAAACTTGTCAATGGGGTCTGACCCCATTGACAACCTCGTTGACAACTTTAGTGGCAACTTTCTTCTACGAATTTTTCGCAGGATTGCATTGCGGAAATGGTTTTTTCGAGGAGTTCATCGAGTTCCCAGCCAAGCTTTGCTGCGCCGTCTGCAATTACATCTCTGCTGCAGCCTGCTGCAAATTTCTTGTCCTTGAATTTCTTCTTTAAACTCTTAAGCTCCATTCCTTCGCAAGACTTTTCAGGACGCATCAACGCATAAGACCAAATAAGTCCTGTAAGTTCATCTGCTGCAAAGAGAACCTTTTCCATAAGAAGTGTTGGCTCTACATCTGAGCAAAGACCAAATCCATGAGCACATACAGCATGAATCATCTCTTCACTTGCGCCGCCCTCTTTGAGAAGCTCTGGCGCCTTCTTGCAGTGCTCTGTTGGCCACATTTCAAAATCAATATCATGCAGAAGACCTACCTGACCCCAGAATTCTTCTTCCTCTGCAAGACCAAGTTCTTTTGCATACCATCTCATTACGCCTTCAACTGTAAGTGCATGGCGAATGTGGAATGGATCCTGGTTATATTTCTTTAAAAGCTCTAAAGCCTGTTCCCTTGTAAGTGGCGAAACAAGTGCTTCACCCTTTTTAACAGGAGCAGCCTTTACCTGAACGCCTTCTGGCTTCATTGTAGGGAAGAGCAGTACGTCTTGAATGTTCTGGTTGTTTGTGAGAAGCATTACGAGCCTGTCAATTCCAATACCAAGACCACCTGTGCAAGGCATAGCAGTTTCTATTGCAACAAGGAAAGGCTCGTCTAAAGCACATCTTGAATCTGGCTCTACTGCGAGGCGCTCTCTTAATTGTCTTTCAAATCTTTCTCTTTGATCAAGAGGGTTATTAAGCTCGGAGAATGCATTACCAAACTCTGTTGCATTAATAAAGAACTCAAAACGCTCTGTAAATTCTGGATCTGTTGGCTTTCTCTTTGCCAATGGAGAAATATCTACTGGATAATCGTAGATAAATGTTGGCTGAATAAGCTTGTCTTCAACAAACGCATCAAAGAATTCTGCAAGAATATTTCCCTTTGTCTTAACTTCTGGAAGTTCAACTTTATGCTCTTTGGCAGACTTAATAGCATCCTCGTCTGTCTTCCAATCATCGTAATCAACGCCGGAATATTTCTTTACAGCTTCCTTCATAGTCATTCTTGTCCAATTGTCAAAGTCAATTGTAAGATCTCCGTAAGGAATCTGTCTTGTTCCGCAAACCTTATCTGCGAGCCTTTTGAATAGCTCCTCAACTAAATTCATCATGCCCTCAAAATCAGTGTAGGCCTGATAAAGTTCAATTGAAGTAAACTCTGGATTATGCTTTCTATCCATACCTTCGTTTCTGAAGATACGACCAATTTCATATACTCTGTCAATACCACCAACAATGAGTCTTTTTAGATAAAGCTCCGTTTCAATACGAAGGAACATATCAATATCTAAAGTATTGTGGTGAGTTACGAAAGGTCTTGCAGATGCACCAATTTCAATAGGATTTAAAATTGGTGTTTCAACTTCAAGATAATCTCTCTCATTAAGATAAGCTCTTATCTCATTGATAATAGCGCTACGCTTTTTAAACGTTTCCTTAACCTCTGGATTTACAATGAGGTCCACGCTTCTGTTTCTGTAGCGTTGCTCTAGGTCTGTAAGGCCGTGGAACTTTTCTGGAAGTGGATGTAGGCACTTTGAAAGAAGCGAGAGCTTCTTAACACTAACAGAGATTTCACCTGTCTTTGTCTTAAATACTTCGCCTGTTACTCCAACTACATCACCGATGTCTAATTTCTTAAAATCAGCGTAGTCTTCTTCTCCAAGATTATCTCTTGTAACGTAAAGCTGAATATCTCCTCTGTCGTCTCTAAGTCCAGCAAAAGAAGCCTTACCCATAACGCGCTTGCTCATGAGTCTTCCAGCAAGATTAAATTCCTTGCCTGTGTGCTCTTCTGGTTCTAAAGAAGCAAACTCTTCTTTAATATTCTTTGAAAAGTTGTTCTGATCAAACTTAGTGATTACATAAGGATCCTTTCCTGCAGCCTGAAGCGCAAGAAGCTTTTCTTTTCTAATCTGAAACTGCTCTGACTCAGAAACCTGAGGCTGAGCGTTATTTTGCATTTTTTGATTATCGCCCATTACTTTGTGATCTCCATAATCTGATAAATTGCTATCTTGTTATCTGGCATTACAACTTCAACCTTTTCTCCCTTTCTCTTTCCGAGAAGAGCCTTGCCAACAGGAGATTCATTAGAAATCTTGCCTTCAAATGGATCTGCGTCTGTAATACCTACAATGGTGTAAGTATACTTTTCTTTTGTATCAATGTCTCTAATCTTTACTGTAAGTCCGAGGTTAACGTGTTCGCCTGTAAGCTCATCTTCGCTTACAACCCTTGCGTTTCTCATCATGTACTCAAGACGAGCGATTCTCTCTTCGAGGTTTGCCTGCTCATCCTTTGCAGCATCGTATTCTGCATTTTCAGAAAGGTCTCCGTAGGATTTTGCTTCCTTTAAGTGTTCGGATACCTCTGCACGACGAACTGTAACTAAATACTCATGTTCTTTGACTATGTCGTCGTAGCCTTGTTGTGTTAAAAGAATTTCGTCTGCCATTTTTAAATCTCCTTTAATAAACTCTCTATTTCTGCAGCCGTTGCTGCTTCATTAACTTTTCTTCTAAACTCTGGCGCACCAGGCACTCCTTTTAGATACCAAGAGCTGTGCTTTCGCATTTCTTTGATTGCTCTTTGTTCTCCTTTGTAATCTATTAGGAGAGCCATATGCTCTAGAATTTGATTTTTAATTTCTTCTTTTCCTGGATGACGACCCGAGAAAACCCAAGGGTTTCCCATAGCAGCCCTTCCTATCATAACGATGTCGCAGCCAGTTTCTTCTTTCATGCGGCTTGCATCATCAAGATCTTTAACATCGCCATTGCCTATAACCGGCACCTTTACGTTTTCTTTTATATCTTTTATTGCCTGCCAGTTTGCGCTGCCGCTATAATATTGCTCCCTAGTTCTTGCGTGAACAGCTATCATGTCTGCGCCGGCCTCTTCTAATTTTTTAGCAAAGCCAACGTAGTCATAAGGCTTATCATCAATTCCTATTCGCATTTTCGCAGTGACTGGTTTTTTAGTACTTTTCTTTGCGGCTTCTATTAGCCTGGCCGCAAGCTCTGGGTCTTTTAAAAGCGCACTGCCCTCGCCATTTTTAAAAACCTTTGGTACCGGGCAACCCATGTTGATGTCTATCCCAACATTAGGCCTGTCTTCAAGATATCTTACCGCATGAGCTATAATCTCAGGCTCCGAGCCAAAGAGCTGTATAAATACATCTCCTTCTCTTTCATTTATATATAGCAGTTCTTCCGTGCCCGCATTTTTATAATACAAACCCTTTGCAGACACAAGCTCCGTATATGAAAGAGCCGCTCCCTCTCTATGAACAAAATACCTGAAAACACAGTCCGTTACACCAGCCATTGGCGCCATTACCGGTTTATCTATTTTTTTCATAAATAAGTTCAAGTCCTGTAAGAGTGAGCCTCTTATCTACAACATCAATAACATCTGTATATTCTGCGATAAGACTTGAAAGTCCTCCAGTTGCTACAACGGTGATTTTTTTCGAGCCTTCCTCAAACTTGCATTCTTTTGCAATTTCCTTCTTCATGTGATCAACAATATATTCAATCATTCCTATGTGACCATAAAGAACGCCTGACTGCATGCATTCTGCAGTATTTCTGCAAATGATTTGCTTTGGAACCTCAAGTTCGATTCTTGGAAGCTTGGCTGTTTTTTCAAACAGCGCCTCTGATGAAATTTTAACTCCCGGTGCTATAACACCACCTAAGTATTCAGCCTTATCGGATACAGCGCAAACTGTTGTTGCTGTTCCAAAGTCTATTACAATAAGAGGTGCTTTATAGCTTTCATAGGCAGCAACAGAATTTACTATTCTATCAGCACCAAGAAGCTTTGGGTTATCGTATTTAACTATAAGTCCTGTTTTAATTCCAGGCTCTACAAATATTGGTGTCTTTTTAAAATACTTTTCAGAAAAATGCTGAAGTGTATAAGTAAGCGATGGAACAACTGTTGCAATGATTACATCGTCAACCTGTTTAAACGAATAGCCATCTGCTTCAAACATTTGCTTTAATGCTATTCCATATTCGTCAGCAGATTTTCTTTGAGAAGTTTCCATTCTCCAAAACTGCAATAGCTTCTTTCCATCATATAGTCCGCAGACTACATTTGTATTACCTACATCAATTGCTAATAACATTTGTGCTCGCGCCCTCATTTAGAGTGGCCCTGCCTCCTTTTCGATTCTTGTTATTGCCAAAGCGCTCATCAGCGCTGGTACTATTGTGTTAGATGTTATATCTACACCTAAAATTTCTCTTATTCTCTTTAGTCTATATTGAACTGTGTTTACATGAACATCTAATAGTTCTGCAGTCTTTGTTGTTGAAAGTCCGGCGTCAAGCACAAAAACTTCAAGCGTTTCTTTTAGCTGCGTGGACTTAAGATCTGTTCTAACAAGAATTGGTCTTATTAAATCTAAGCAATTCTTTTTTGCTACGCCGCCTTGCATACACATATTTATACAAGTGCTTGTAAACACTAATTCATATTTACTAAACGAATGTCTGTATGGGAATATGAGTTGAAGGAAAGCTTCTGATTCCCCAACGAGCCTAAATGCATTGCAAGCATCTTCTATATTGTATAGACCTCTTACATGCATAGTCTTTGGAGCGCCCTGCTCGTACATCTTTTGAGCAAAATCTTCCCAATCTTCTGAATTGTATGGAGCAAGGCCTGGCGTCCTTAAAACTATTCCTGTGATTTCATCCTGCTCAACGTTTATGATTGTTGTCATGTTCTTTTCTGCTTGGAATTTTGCAAGGAGCTTTTGAGCATCCTTCTTCTTAATTCCTGAAACAGCAAAAACAAGTGCAATATCATTTTCGTTAAGCTTAAGCTCTGCAGCAAGAGTTTGTGCGAGCTCTTTGTTTCCTCTTCTTAAAGCCCTAATAAACTCCGTTGATGGATCCCTGAGTGGAACGTAGTTCCACATACCCATTGCAAGCTCAATTATCTCTGCAAGCTTTACTATATCTTCCTGACTATACTTTTTGTCGTTGTCTACAAGCATCAAATAATATTTGTTGCCTGCAACCATACAAGGTCCCCAGTATGTTGCAACGCCGTTTACATCAACTCTTGAGCCCTTCTTTTCTCTATCCTCTACCTGAGCAAAGGACGAGCTGATAGCAGCCTCTATTGTTGTATCATGTTTGGTCTCTACTGAGAAGAGAGTATTAAAGTCATCAGAAAACAAAACAATTTGATAGTTATTGTTTGTTGCGGCTTGTCTTGCAGCCTGCTGAAAATTTTGATACTTCTCAAAATTAAGCAGGTGATAAATACTGCTGTTTATTAAATTGTTAGTAAAAGTTTCGTTATTCATTTTCGGAATTGTCTTCAGAACTCTCTTCAGAATTTTCTGCCTGATTATCTTCGGCACTATCTTCGTTTTCTTTAACTACAAATTTTCCGTCTTTATCAAGAATTGCAACTCTTACGCCATTAAGCTTTTCTTTTTCTGCAGCCTTTGCTTCCTCTGCTTCTTTTTCTGCACGCTTTTTGGCTTCTTCGTCTTCAATAACTTTTCTTGCGGCAAATCTTTCTGCATCTGCAGACTTAAGCTCTTCTATAGTCTTTGTTCCAGCAAATACTGCTTCGAATTCTTCCTGGTCTAAGGTTTCCATTTCAAGAAGCGCCTCTGCAACTCTTTCTATCTCTTTCTTATGCTTCTTTAAAATCTTTTCTGTTTCAGCATAAGCAGCTTCTATGATAGACTTAACCTCTGCATCAATCTTTGATGCAAGCTCTTCTGAATAATTCTGCTTTGAAGTAAAGTCCCTTCCAAGGAATACTTCGTCTGCATCAGAATAGTTTACAGGACCGATTGCTTCTGACATACCATACTTTGTAACCATGTCGTGTGCAATCTTTGTTGCTCTTTCAAGGTCGTTTGATGCGCCAGTTGAAATATCTTTAAGATAAATTGCTTCAGCAACTCTTCCGCCAAGAAGATGTCTAATCTCTTCTTCCATCTGAGTCTTTGTTGCATAGTATCTATCTTCTTGTGGAAGCTGCTCTGTAAATCCGCCAGCGCTTCCTCTTGGCATAATAGTTACCTGGTGAACTGGATCGCCGCCTTCTGTACTACGCATAACAACTGCATGTCCAGCTTCATGGTAAGCTGTGAGTCTCTTTTCTTTCTCACTGATAACTCTTGACTTCTTTTGTGGTCCAGCAATTACTCTTGTGATTGCTTCTTCAATATCATCCATATGAATGATAGTTCCGTTTCTTCTTGCTGTAAGAAGTGCGGCTTCATTCATAGTGTTTTCAATATCAGCTGGTGTAAAGCCTGGGGTTCTTTTTGCAAGAACCTTCATGTCAATCTGTTCATCCAGTGGCTTTCCCTTTGCATAAAGTGCAAAGACTTCTTCTCTGCCCTTAACGTCTGGAGTAGAGATAACAATCTGTCTATCGAATCTACCAGGTCTTAAAATAGCAGGGTCTAAAACATCTGGACGGTTTGTTGCTGCGAGCACAATGATTCCAGAGTTCTCATCAAATCCATCCATCTCAACAAGGAGCTGGTTTAATGTTTGCTCTCTTTCATCGTTTCCACCACCAATGCCTGCGCCTCTTCTTCTGCCTACAGCATCGATTTCGTCAATGAATACTATGCAAGGTGAGTTCTTCTTTGCATCAGCGAAAAGATCTCTAACTCTTGATGCACCAACACCTACAAACATTTCTACAAAATCTGAACCAGAAATGCTGAAGAATGGAACATCTGCTTCACCTGCAACTGCCTTTGAAATATATGTCTTACCTGTTCCTGGAGGGCCTACAAGAAGAACTCCTCTTGGAATTCTTGCGCCCATCTCTTTATATTTCTTTGGATTCTTTAAGTAATCGACAATTTCTGCGAGCTCTTGCTTTTCTTCCTCCAAAGCTGCAACCTTTTCAAAGGTGATTTTGTTTTCACCCTTTGTCATTCTAGCTTTAGACTTTCCAAAGTTCATTACTCCGCCTTTGCCGCCACCTGAAAGACTTCTGAACATAATTATCAGAAGAATAAACATCAGAATGGTTGGAAGCCAGCCGAGTAAGCCCGACAAAGCAGATGCCTTTACTGTTGTTACAGTAAGTACTCCATCTGCTGAAAGAGGCACTAAATATTTTTCTGTAATTACTGCAGCATCATAAGATGACGGAACAGAAACTACAAAAGCAGTGCCGTCTACTAATTTTCCTTTATAGGTAAGGGAATTTTCCTTTACGATAACCTCGTTTACCATGCCTTTTTCTAGGTAAAGCACAAAGTCTGAGTACTCAAGCTCTGTTGTGCTTTGGTCATCTGCAAAGAATCCTCCAGAAACAGAAGAAACTATAGCAATGACTACCAGAAAAATTACTGCGTAAAGTGCTAGTCCCTTAAATAATTGTGGTCCTTTTTTGTTGTTCATCTATAAAATTCTCCTTATAAATCCCTTGGTTTTTTGTTTCCCCAATACAATTTTGAATTTTGGTACGTAATTATATCATAAGTTTTTGTCTATTACAATAATATATAATAGAAAAATTAATGAAGATTTGGTTAGTAAAACAAAAAGCCAGGTCCATTCGGGCCCGGCTTTCACTGCGCTAAATACTATTTAAGTAGCTGTGTTTGGAGGGTGATACTTGTCTTTTTGGTCTCGCCATCCCTCATATATTCAACATCAACCTTGTCTCCTGCCTTAAATTTAATCAAAATTGAGTTGATTTTGTTCATGGTACCAACTTCGGTTCCATTAACCTTTGTAATGACATCGCCCTTTTTAAGGCCAGCCGCCTCGGCACCGCCACCTTCTACTACGCTATTTACGTAAATACCCTTGTCGGTACCAAACATTTCCTTAAGCTGATCCGAGCTATAGCCCGTCTGGCCCTCAAGTCCAACGCCTGAAATTCCAATATATGGTCTTTCAAACTTACCAGTCTCTTTTATCTGCTGCACTATTGGATTTGCAATATTGATTGGAATTGCAAAGCCCATGCCCTCGCCATTGGAAGCCTTTGCGGAATTGATGCCTATAACCTCTCCTTTAGAGTTGAAAAGTGGGCCGCCGGAATTTCCGGAATTGATAGTAGCATCTGTTTGGATAAGATTTTCCATTGTAGTAGCATTTGTTGTGCTGCCATCCGTGCTTACTGTTATTGTTCTATTAAGGCCGGAGATGATTCCCTGGCTCATAGATCTTTCAAATGCAAGACCCAAAGGATTTCCTATTGCTGCCGCATAGGACCCAATTTTTACTGTATCGGAATCTCCAATTTCTACAGCTGTAAGGCCAGTGGCCTCAACCCTTACCACTGCAAGGTCTAAAGTGGAATCATTCCAAAGAACCTTTCCTTCAAGCTCCTCGCCATCATACAGACTTACCTTTACGGATTTATACTGACCGTCGTTTATTACATGAGAGTTGGTAAGAATATAGCCGGCCTCATCAATGATAAAGCCAGTTCCAACTCCTGTTGATTCATAGTTATAATTTCTGCCGCCACCGCCAAAGCCAAAGAAATCAAACATATCTATGCTCTGATAAGTGCTTTCGAATGTTGTTGTAATTCCTACAACTGATGGAAGGGCTTTTTCTGCAATTGCTTCTGCTATTGTTCCTTCTTCAGAAACATTGATTGTAACATTTTGAGCAGGAGTCTTTTCCTTCTTTTGTGTTACTTCAAATCTTTGGCCAAAGGCATCAATGCTGACGCCAGATCCTGACTGCTGATTTGCAAGCATGCCGCCGCTAAAGCCAGCCAAGAATGCGAGTGCTACAATAAGCACTACTGCTGCAACTTTTTTCATTTCTTCCTCCTTTAGGTGGACAATACCTCACCTAAAAAATTATGCTTCAAACAGCGGACTTGGTTCTGTTCTCGACAGTGTAAATAACTTAACACTTCTGCCAACGTCTACTCCGTCCGCCTCTAAAATATTTGATACTGTTGTTTGAGCCATCTCTGGAAAATTGTTTTCCAAAGACAGATGGGCTAAAAGAACCTGGTGAGCCTCGCTTCCCAAATCCTGTTTCCAAACGCCCTCTTTGTATAGCCTTTGCAGAATTTCTGCTGCGGCGTCATTTGATAAGTGCCCCTTATCCCCAAGTATTCTTTGCTTAAGAAACCAAGGATATCTTCCTATCTTTAGAATGTTTTCATCATGATTAGATTCTAAGACAAGAATGTCAGCAAGCTTCATATTATTATATGCTTCTTCTGTTACGAAACCTGTATCTGTAACTATTGTTATGGTCTTATTGTTTGCGCTAATTGAAAAGCCCATTGGATCAGCGGCATCATGAGAGTTTTGAAAGGACGAAACTGTTAAATCACCTATTTGAAAGGTTTCGCCAGTTTTAACTATGACAACTTGGTTTTCATTCAAATTTAAATTTGTGCCGCTAAAAGTTTTCCTGTTAGTGTATAGTTTTATGTTTTCTGATTTTAAGAGGACCTTGATTCCTTGCGTATGATCAGAATGTTCATGAGTTAGGAGCACCGCGCTTAAATCTTCTAAGCGCACACCGCAGCAAAGTAGCCTTTCAGAAATTTGTTTTGCTGAAAGACCGGCGTCTACAAGAATTGATGTATTATTTGATTTTACCAGGTAACAATTCCCGCTGCTCCCGCTTGCAAGAGAGCATATCGCCAAATTCATTTCTGCTCCTATATTATCGTATAACTATGTGAAGATGATGTGTCGTTTATTTGTTTATTGTGCATAAGCATTTACGTAGTAGGTTCCATTACTTGTTTCAACCCTCCACGCAGGAATAGCTGTATCGCTGTTTGGGCTGCCGCTATATACACTAGTATCGATATAGTACACAAGCTCTATGCTTGTAATTTCAGTCTTGTTTTCTGCGTTTGAAACAGCCTGAAGAAGAGCAATGTGAGCAGGTATAACCTTAGCACTGCTTTCTCCTTCCTTTGAGAGTGAGTAGCCACTTGCCTCTTTTGCTCCAGCATAAACCTTGTAGTCTTTATATGTAAGGCCTTCTGCCTTTTCATCATACTCAACAAAAATTACAGGAAGAGCTGGCCTATCAAGAGGAATCTCCGTGCTAAGCTCTGCGCCGATAGACTTTATATATTCTTTTGTTTCTTCAATTGCAATCTTTTCTTTCTTGCTGTCCGCAAGCTTTCCTTCAAGCAAAATTCCAGAGAGCAGCAAACAAACAGCAAGCAGTGCAATTATTAATACTGACTTCGCTTTAGACCAATCCATTCTGTGCTCCCATCTGCAAATCTAAGCATCCAAGATGGAACAAGATTTCCATCCTTTTCTTTATAGCATGTTGAAATGCTTACTAAATTTTCTGCTGTTACTGATAAATCAAAACCAAACCTTGATTGAATGATTGCATTTGCTGCTTGCAAAACTTCTTCTCTTTGTGCATAGGATCTGTTTGCATAAATTGCTTGTCTTAGGTAAGAGCTTACTTGTCCTTTTTCTACTCTAACCATTACAGCAAATGGTTTTTCTGTGTATACTATTTCTCCGTCAAGCTCTTGCATAAAGTAGAAGGTATATGAATCAGAGCTTGTATCTTTTTCTGCACCAGCTAATACAAACTGAGTGCTATCCTTATTTACATTAAAACCACCGCAAGCCGCAATAAAGTTTACTGCAGTTTGCAGGTCTCCATAAAATCCATTTGAACTTCCATCCTGAAGATCTGTTTGCTTGTATTCCAAAGAACCATTTGCGTTAGAGCTTAAGGTTTTTCCGCCATAGCCGTACATAAATGTAAGGTTTCCAAAATTGTCGTGAATACGTCTTACAAAACTAAAGTTGTTTCCAAATACAGTTGATGCAACAGATTTTAATATTGGTGACTCTTCAGAATAGTCTTCAGTTATGAAAACTATCTCTTCTGTTTTTCTTGATGTTGAAACTGGCACCAAAGCACCAGCACCAAGGCCAAGCACCTGATCTATTCTATACGAGCTTTCTCCTGATGGTTCACGGCCTAAAAGAATTTCATCCTTCCAAGCGCGTTCTGATTCGTAAACAATTCTAAAATATTTTCCGGTGAAATAGTCTGCTGCAATTATGTTGTTTGCGTCCGAGCCAGAAAAAACAAATGCGGAAATGCTATTAATATTTGCAAAACCACTTGCTCTTTTTATTTCATATGTTTTTATAAACTCTGAGAACGGAATTGAATAATCAAAATTAAAGCTGAGCGATTCTGCATGGTGAACAGCCTCCTCGTATTCTGCAAGTGAAACCTCTGAAACCATCATTGTGCCTTGGTTTGAGGCCGATGCAAAAAACGCAAGAGCTTTTTCAAACAATCTGTCTTTTTCGTTTGCACTAATATATGCACCGCTGCCGTTTGAATAAACAGCTTTCTTTGGCACGGCAACATCCTTTGCTAGCACAGCATCCAAAACCTCTTCTTGCTTTTGGTGAGGCAAAAGATTTTTGATGTTTACATCTGCAGATTTTGCAAAGACTAAATATAAAAGTAGTATTGTTGTAAGAAACAATACTACTATGATTACTGATTTTATGTTTTCTTTAGTTCTGTTTGTCATTATTTGAACAGTGATTTAAGAATAGTTGTTATTATCGTAAGAGCGTTTGCCTTTTCCTTTGTTTGTGCCTGAGTTTTTTCTTCAGCAGGCTTTTCTTGTACTGCAAAGATACTTTCTGTTTTTTCTATAGATGTTTCGTATTTATATTCTTTGCCGTCTTTATCTTTTGCTGTCTTTTCTTCAACAACTTCTACAACCATCTTGTATAAGCCAGGCTTTACGTCATTGACTTGACCTGTGTAGAAACCAAGCTCATCCTTGCTTGTGTAATATACTGGACTAACAAAAAGTTTATCAACATAAGGTTTAACAGCTGCAGAACTTGCATTTACAGCACTGCCGCTTACAGCCTCTTTTGTAGTTGTTGCTGCAGCGCTTGTAATAGCTGCACTACTTACTGCGCCAAAGGAAGTAACATCTACACTTGTGTAACTAATTGCTTCTTTTGTAATAGCAACACCAGAAACATAACTTGTTACTACTTTTCTATTTTCTATTTTTTCTTCATAGATAGTAACCTTTACTGTTGCCGCTTTATTAAGCTTAACGGAAACGAGAAGACTGTCTGATTTTGTTGCACTACCACTTACAGGGCTTACAATCTCTGCAATGTTTTGTTTTTTAACAACTGCAGCATTTGTTGTTGTAATAGCTGCTGGTGTAACCGCAAATGCAAAAGTTGATGCTAATGTTACTAAGCAAAGAACAAATGCAATTAGTTTGCTAAACCTTTTCATGTCTCCTCCTTTCCTGTTTTTCTTGATGCAAAATTTCTTTGATCAAAATTCTTTTTGACCAAAGGCCATTTCGGCTTTATAATATTTTTGTACAGTATTAGTATACTTCTTGTATGTTACAGAACATTTACATTGAAGTTAAGCAAAATTTACAGTATTATGTCAACAAGGCTTGAAATTTCAAGAGATAGCGGAGCAGAATTGGTTAATATTTACACAGACGGTGCCTGCTCAGGCAACCAAAATGAACAAAATATAGGCGGCTGGGGAGCTGTTTTGGAGTACGAAGGGGTTGAAAAAGAGCTTTTTGGAGGCGAAATCAACACCACAAACAACAGAATGGAGCTTTTGGCCCTGGTAAATGCCCTTTCAGCACTCAAAAAAGAGGGTCTTGAGATAAGAATTTTCTCAGATTCTTCTTATCTTATAAACTGCTTCAAACAAAGCTGGCACCTAAACTGGCAAAAGAACGGCTGGAAAACCAGTAAAAAAGACCCCGTTGAGAACCAGGATCTTTGGGAAAAGCTCATTTTGCTCCTAGAAAAGCAAAAACCTAGCTATTTTTTAGTAAAAGGCCATGTTAAAAGCCCAAGCCAGGCAGACTACAAAAAATTTAAGGAACACAACGGAGATTTATTCAGTTTTGAACAGTTTTCAAAGATAATTGAATACAATAACCGCTGCGACGCCCTGGCAAATAAGGGAATAGACGGCGTAAGATAAATAACTCATCGGTAATTGACGATTTGTAAAGCAACCCTGCCTTGCAATGCAAGGCAGGGTTTTAAAATGTCTTAATTTTTGATACTAGTTTTTAATTATCATTTCCCCAGAAATCGTTCCAAGCATTGCCAGCAGCTTCCCAAAGGTTTACTGTTGCTGTTATTACGCCTATTCCGCTGTCATCTCCCGCAATCAGCGCATCTTCAACAGCATATGCAACCTTGTCTAGCATACAGCCAAAATCGCATGCTGCCTTCCCATAATTAAAGCAGGCTATATCTTTTGCAACATTGCTTGCGCCACAGACAAAGGCTTCTCCTACGTGCTCTGCACCATACCAAAATGCATTCCAAAGCTCTGCTTCTCTTTCTCCAACAGAATTTCCCTCGCGAGCATCCAGAACGCGGTCAATTACTGCATCTGTTACCTCAAGTGGGAAAGTGGCAACATCAACTGCTACTTCAATAGCAGTATCTACAACCGCTTTTGTGTTATCGACTACTGTATCAACGGTATCATCAATGCTGTTTGTACTATAGACCCTGCACGCCTCGAAATGATCTTCTTCCCAATTGAGAACGTAACTGAATAACGCATCCTCCCAACTGCTATTAGCTTCATTATAATAACAACTATAAACTATAACATTCATTGTTACGGCATATGGATTTATATTTTCAACATAAAGAACCGTGCCCTCTAATCTTGCTGGAACCTCAAGACCATTAATAGTAACTTTTATATCTATATCTCGGCCTGCAAATTCTTCTCTTCCAAGATCTACAACAATATTATACTGGTTATATTTTGATACTACAGGTTTATCATAGTGATTTTCTACAGCTTTAACAATCTGTCTTGCAACATATCTGTGGGCATTTCCTGAAAGATGGGTTGCCCAAACAAGCTCTAAATTACTATAATCCCAAAGGTCATCAAGCGTCAGCTTGAATTCGTCAATATTGCTTTCCGCATTATTGGTATCAACATATATGCAATAATCGTAATCTTTGGCAATCTGTTTTACAACATCATTCATTGCCATGATAAAAGGTTTTACTATATTGCCTATTTCAAGAACCAGATTGTCGTCAAGTCTAAATCCTTCAAATGGATTGGAATATCCAATTAGGGCAATGTCTACATCATGATTCATTTCATAAAGAGCTTCTACAAATTTTGGATATGTTGTCTTCCAATAGTCAAAGCTTTCTGCAAGCTCATTTACAAAATACGCATCTGAAAATGCTACATTATCGTATTTATGGTTTTGTACGTCCAAAGCGAACCTAGCAAGAGGCTCAAGAACCACATCTGCTAAACCAAGGTTTGCTGTAATTAAGATAGGCTTCTTTTCATCTGATCCTTCTGCGTTTTCAATGAAGTCAACAACACCAGACCCTACTGTTGGTAAATTTGTATCGGTTGGTAAATTTATATAGGACGCTTGATTGCTGTACTCCTCAAATAAGCTTACGTTTGTGTGCTCATATTTTTTTGTTTTAGTTTCGTTATTACCGAACATAGTTGCCGTGTCTTGGTAATAATAATCAAACACATTATCTAGTACGTATTCTGATGGATATTTCTCAAGCCCTAAAATATCCATAACAGCGGCAAGCGTTAATCCGTTGTTAGACACGTTATAGAACGGCTGAGTTTGCCACGATTCATAATACTTATCATTTGCCTTACAATCAACTGCCATTGAAACGAGGTAAGGATATGCAGCATCACCATAAATGTTATAAACATTTCTATAAAGCGGATTGCGTGCTTTAGCATCAGCGTTTTCATCGATACCTGTTCCTCTTGTCATACTATCGCCAAAAGCAACATACCTTGAATACTGTATTGAGGACTCTGTTATAGGGACAACCTCAATATCATCTCCGAAGCTTATCGTAGTGCAAAGGGAGAATAACATTGCCAACGATAATAATAGTGCAATAATTTTTCTCATAATAATACCTTCTTTCAAAAACTATAGTTTATATTATCTTTCGCAAAATCTTTGTGTAAGTCCTGCTGCTTCTGCTCTTGTTGCAATGCCCTTTGGATCAAGTTCTGTAGCTGTCTTTCCCTTGAGGAGTCCTTCTTCTACAGCCCAGTGAACTGCTTCATTAGAGAATTTGCCAATCTTATTTACATCGACATAAGGAAGAATACTGTTTACATTTCCTTCGTACTTTTCTCCCTTAAGATTTGCATATCTGTAAAGCATTGTAGCAATCTGCTCTCTTGTTACTTCTACATATGGACCAAATGTATCTTCTGTGATACCAGTGATGATATTATTCTTGATAGCCCAGCGAAGAGCGTCCATGTAGAATGCTGTTGTCTTAATGTCTTTAAACTTAAGATCTACGCCTGTTACTCTTGGTGCTCCAGCAATTCTCCAGATCATTGTAATGAACTGTCCTCTTGTTGCTGGTGAGTTAACACCAAAGCTTGTATCTGTGAGTCCCTGCATAATGTTGTTTTCGAGGCAGTACTGAATTCCGTCATGATACCATCTTGAAAGATCAACATCATCGTAAACTGTAAGTGGGCAATTTGCATCTCTTGAGCACATTACTGTAATAGTAACTTCTGAATCTGGCATAGTGAATGCTATGGTCTTTCCGTTTCTTGAATAGGAAATAACCTTTCCATTTGCATCCTTAATTACAGGAACTCTATATAATGCATCAAGCATTAATGTTACTGTATCACCTTTTGCTGCACTGACTACATCTGCTGTTACTCCTTTTGTAACGTTAACAACATATTTCTTTGGAGTTGGCTTAGCTGGTGTGCTGTCTCCGCCGCCCCAAACAATGATCTGTGGCTGTGGCTTTGGCTGTGGCTCTACTGCTCCGCATACTGTGCAAGTACCCTTGCTATATGTATGAGCAATTCCTGTCTTTCCGCAAACTGCACAAACGCCCTTTTGGTCGTGGCTTGGATGGTTGCATGTTACTCCGCAAACTGTGCACTTGCCGTTAGACCAGCTGTGTGTGCACTCATATCCGCAAACTGTGCAAACACCATCGCTATATTTATGAGCAATTCCCGTCTTGCCGCATACTGTGCAAATGCAGTCTGTGCCATGATCTTCGTGTTGGCATTCATGTCCGCAAGTTGTACAAATTCCATCAATATATTCATCGTGGAAACAATACCATCCGCATTTGACGCATCTGCCGTATCCGTTTTCGTCACAGTAGCCATCATAAACATGCTCATCCTCATCGCAGAATTCTACAATCTTCCAAAGCTGTGCTCCGTAGAATGGATTTGCTGTACCAAGCAGCAAGCCACTGCCTTCGTGTTCGTTTTCAATAGGTAACAGTGTTCTTACACCGTAGTTGTATTTATCATTGAAACCATTTACTGCAAGCGTTTCATAGAAGATTCCGTCTTTTGTTCTATAAAGTTCAAATCCAGGGTTATCATTTGCTGCAATTGTTTTTGAAACTCTTACATATGTGCTAAGTCCCTCAACATCTATAGAGTCAAGCGTATGGTATAATCCGTCCAAAGCAAATGCTAGCCTTGCATAAATTGACCTTACAACAGGTAATTTAGATAGTGACGATGCTGTGAACGCAAGGCCCTCAAGGGTCTTAACAAGAGCCTTGATTTCTTTTATGTGTGAAAGGAACCAGTTAATAGCCTCTGTTGAATATGGCTCTGTCAACTTTAGCATCTGCTGCATTTGAACAATATAGGTCTTAAGTCCTTCATACTGTTTAACATTCAGATTTGTTAAATCATCCAGCAATTCTAAGATTTCATCTAACTCGTTAGAGAATGTTTCTGCATCTAACTGGAGCAAATCACCATTTGTAAAAATAGTTGTAAGCTTAAGTAATTGATATGAATCAAACGTTCCAACATATAACTGGCCATTGTATACTGCTGCTCTCCAGTTATAGAGAGTTGTACCAAAGTCTTTATTATTAAATCCAGATCCTTTCGTTGCTTTATATTGGATATATGGTACAATATCTGTTCTGTCGCCAACAACCATTTGAAGGATTTCGTTTCCAGCCTCATTTTTTGTCAAACGATAAATCGCTGTTTGTTTATCAAACGAACGCTCGATGCTTTCCATTTCTTTGAAAAGCACGCTTATGTCTTTCTTTAGGTATGAGAAGAGCACGCCTTCTGTTGCCCAGAACACAGGGTCATATGCATTTGCAAAGGTTAAGAAATATAAATCTCCTTTAAACTCTACTGGTGTTACTGCATAATACTCTGGGACTCCGAATCCTATTGGATAAACAGCATACTTTCCAGCCTCTCCGTTTATTTCTTCATTTCCAGCAAATACGGTAAATGTCCATCCGTCTTCGCCAAGCCTTCCTCTATAAACTACGGCTCCTGCAAGAGTCATAACTGTGACGAATAAATCTCCGTCATATTCAATCACATCCCAGACATCACCGCCAAATGAACGTATTTCTGCTGGAAGTTTTCCTATTGGGGTTCCTGGTTCTGTTCCAGCTGGAGCTATTTGTTCTAGCGTTTCACCATTTTCTGATTTAAAGAGGTTTACCGAGAACTCACCGCTAGTAGCTTTTGATGCACCTGCGATATACAAAGTATCTCCATCTTTAGAAAGCCCCATTGCTCTAAGGCTAAATGTGGCTTCTACGTTTGTAAATACTGGCTCAATACTTACTGCTCCGTCTGTCGTTTCTGTTATTGCAAGAAAACCACTCGTTGTATCTGCCATTGTTGTTCCGTAATACGTAGCGTTAAAGATAGCCTTGTTTTTAAAAGTTTGTGCTGCTCTAAAACCAATAATATTTGAATATGGTGCAATTGGAATCTTTGGTGTATAGATCAACTTTTCAGGCAAACCTTCTCCTGTGCTGCCACTGCCTTGCAATGCCTTTAAAAGATCTGTTATCTCACCACATGTTATAGCTGCCTTCGTAGGCGGTTCAGCTTCCCCACTATTTGTATACAAATCAGTTGTTGATGCTACCATCTTATAAAGAGCTTGCTTAACATCAACACCTTGCGCCATATCTGTAACAAAATTATTTCCTATAGCAAAAAGTTCAGGATTATTATAGAACGGATTATCTAAGGCATTTTCCGCAGCATCAAAACATTTTTCTATTGTTCCGTCCTTTATGTTGTAGCGAACGATAACAGCATAAACAAACTGATCAATAGTGCAGTCCGTGTATACATCTCCCGCTGTAGCAACATCAACAGCTTTTGCTAATGTTTCCATTGACTTGTTTAGATCTGTTGATGATGCAAGCTCTATTTCTCCTTCTGTTATCATTCTGTTCAATTCAGAATAAACTGCTGAATAGATAAGATTGCGATTGCTTCCAATGTACACGTAATCGCCTAATCTTGTCATGGACCACGCATAGCTGTTCATTCTGTCGCCGCCTTCTACAAGACCATCGGCTTCACGTTCACCATGTGTAGGGTTTGAAATTTTTTCTGCTACTAACTTTCCGTTGTTGAGTAGCAATGAGATGTTTTCACCCTCATCTTCTGCGAAGATTGCAGTTGGCATAAATGTTACCAACATACAAACACTCAGAATCAAACATAGGAATTTTTTCATTTTTGTATTATCCTTTCCGTGTAATCCAAAAGAGAACACTTTGTCATCCTCATTCTGAAAAGTGTCCCGTTTTTTATTTTCATATTGATAATATTATAAAATATATAAGAAAAAAGTTAAAGCAGGATTTCCTGGATTTGTCAGTGATTTGTCCAACAAAACAGCGATGGCGCAAAGCCATCGCTATTTAATGATTTAATATGTTTTTAGCTGCTATTCCCCAAGGAAATCAACCAATCTGTCTAATTCTTCTCTTGAATAGTACTGGATTTCAATCTTTCCCTTTTTCTCGGTTCCGTTGATGATTACCTTAGTGCCAATTGTCCTTGAAAGCCTTTCCTCAACGCTTTTAATTTCAACGTCTTTAACCCTGCCAGCAGATCTGCCTCTCTTCTTGTGAGTAGAAACTGCACCGGTATAGCTTTCGATTTGTCTTACAGACCAGCCTTCCTTTGCAGCCTTTTCTGCAGCTTCTATCTGAAGCTTTTCTGTAGCAAGACCAGCAATAGCTCTTGCATGTCCAGCTGAAAGCTTCTTTGAATTTACAAGCTCTTGGACTTCTTTTGGAAGCTTTAAAATTCTAAGAGCGTTAGTTACGTAAGACCTTGATTTACCAACGGCTTTAGCTGCCTCGTCCTGGGTAAGCTCGTATTTGGTTATAATCTCATCAATGCCCTGAGCTTCTTCTAAAATATTAAGATCCTCGCGCTGCATATTTTCAATGAGCGCATAAAAAGCGTTCTGTCTTTCGTCAAGATCTCTAATAATTGCAGGGATAGATTTAAGGCCTGCTTTTCTTGCAGCTCTCCATCTTCTTTCACCGGCAACAAGTTCATAGCCTTTTTTTGCAGGTCGAACAAGTATTGGCTGAATGAGTCCGTTCTCCTTGATGGAGTTTGCAAGTTCCTCTAAAGCCTCTTCAGAAAATATTTTTCTTGGCTGTGCGCTATTAGGCTTAATGTCTGAAATTCCAATGTATACAACCTTTTCTGCTGCATCATTTTTTTCTTCTGTTTTTGCAGGAGCCTTAGTTGTTTTTGGGGCAGCACTCTTTGCGCTTGCAGGCTTTTTTTCTTCAGTTTTTTTGTCTTCGATTATAGAAACTGGAGTCTGGGTTATATTGTTATCGCCAAATAACGATCCCAGTCCTCTTCCAAGACCAGACTTTTTAGCCATTATTTACCTCCGCCTCAAGGAACTCATCTGCAAATGCCATATAGGCTCTTGCGCCTTTAGAATGTGGATCATAACTTGTAATTGGAAGACCATAGCTTGGTGCTTCTGCAAGTCTAACGTTTCTTGGAATAACTGTAGCATAAAGCTTGCTTCCAAAGAATTTTTTAACTTCTTCCGCAACCTGAATGGATAGGTTTGCTCTGCCATCAAACATGGAAAGAATTACGCCCTGAATTTTAATTGAAGGGTTAAAGCTCTTTCTTACAAGTTCAATTGTGCTAACAAGCTGAGTTACTCCTTCAAGTGCATAGAACTCGCACTGAATAGGAATCAGTACTGAATCTACCGCAGTAAGAGCGTTGATTGTTAAAAGCGAAAGACTTGGTGGACAATCAATAAAGACGTAATCATAAAGTGGCCTTATTGCATTTAAGGCTTTCTCCAGTCTTCTTTCTCTGCCATCAATTTCTACAAGTTCTATTTCTGCTCCGGCAAGATCTACGCTTGCTGGAATTATATCCATATTTCTTACACTTGTATGATAGATAGTGGAGAGGGGATTTATGTCCTCTTCAATCATTAAATCATAGCTTGTGTTACCAAGGTCTTTCTTTGGAATTCCAAGACCTGAGGTTGTATTACCTTGAGGGTCAATATCTATTACTAAGACCTTCTTACCTTTGAGTGCAAGGCAGGCTGCGAGGTTAATGTTTGTTGTTGTTTTGCCTACACCGCCTTTTTGGTTAAAGATTGCTATTGCTTTTCCCATAGTGATCTCCTTTAATCGTACCTTCATTATATATGTTTCACGTGAAACAATCAACCGCTTTCCTCTTAAATTTAATTTAGGCAGAAGTGATACATGACCTTCCTCACTTGCCGCTGCGTGCCCTGTGCAACATCTGCTTGGCGCCCTGCTCGCGCCGGAAGGCGGACGTCTCGCTACGGGCGCCTCGCAGTGTTGCAAAACGGTCACTACGCGAAGTCGTTCGGAAAGCCATATATCACTTATGCCTCATTTTTCAAGGGGGAAAGCGTGCTAATGCTTATGAGGGAGCCTCCACAGCAAAGCGTATTTAAACTCGGCGATGCGAGCGTCGCGAAGGAGCCCTTTCGACGAGAGCAGCGAGCAGAGCCGTTAGTTTAACAGCGTGCGAGGACCTGCCTCCCGAAGAAGTATTAGTACGCTTTCTCCCTGAAAATAAGAGCGTGCTGACGTTTCCAGGATTGCAATTCAGCCCAGCGCGAGGACCTGCCTCCCGAAGAAGTATTAGTACGCTTTCTCCCTGAAAAAGAATCAAAAGAAAAAGGATGTTTCACGTGAAACATCCTTTGTGTTATAGCGGTTGTTTGCTTGGAATTCCAGCCTTCCGCGGATATTTAGAAGGGGAAGGGGAGACCTTTTTTATTATTACAAATATGTGCCCATTAGAGCCTTCTCCATTGTCCGCAATCTCTGCCAGCTCACCCCCAAGAAGCTTAATAGCATTTGAGGCAGCTGCTATTTCCTCTTTTGCATCTTCTGTTTTGTAAGCAATAAAGTATCCGCCAAGCTTTACAAAAGGAAGACAGTATTCAGAAAGGGTAGACATGTTTGCCACTGCCCTTGAAACAACAAGGTCAAATGTTTCACGTGAAACATAATCCTCTGCTCTAGAATGCACCGTGGTAACGTTTTTTAAACCAAGCTTTAAGGCTACATCATCTATAACCTTTAGCTTCTTTCCCACAGCATCCATCAAAATAAAATCTTTCTCTGGACTTGAAATTGCAAGGGGTAAGCCAGGAAAGCCGCCGCCTGTTCCAAGGTCTAAAACCTTCTTTGCAGCAATATATTCTGGTCTATTTGTTATTGCAAGCGAATCCTTTATATTCTTTTCATAAAATTCTTCAGGATCCTTTATTGCAGTAACATTTATCTTTTCATTCCAGTCTAAAATATATTCAGTTAGTAATTTGTAAATATTTTCCATTTAACTAAATAGATTATTTTTTTATTCTTTCAAGATAAACAAGCAGTACATTTATGTCAGCAGGGGAGACACCAGAAATTCTTGATGCCTGTCCAACTGATGTTGGTTTAAATTGATTTAATTTTTCTCTTGCCTCAATTCTTATTCCATCAATACTCATGTAATCAATATCTGTTGGAAGTTTTTTTGTTTCAAGTTTTTTGAAGTGTTCTATTTGCTGCATTTGTTTATCAATATAACCAGCATACTTAATCGCAACTTCAACTTTTGTTTTTACATGATAAGATAATTTTTTTCTATCAGGATCTAACTCTTCTAAATCATCGTAAGAAAATTCTGGACGCTTTAAAAGTTCTGCAAGAGAAATTCTGTTGTCAAGAAGGGCAGAGCCTCTCTCTTCTAAAAATTTATTTGCAATCGTTGGAGTAATTTGCAAATCATTTAATCTTTGCATTTCATCTTCAAAAGATTTTTTATCATCCAAAAATCTTTTGTATCTTTCATCAGAAACAAGACCGAGTTCTCTTCCCATTTCTGTGAGTCTCATATCTGCATTGTCCTGTCTTAAAACGAGTCTATATTCGCAACGACTTGTCATCATTCTATATGGCTCGTTAGTTCCTTTAGTAACAAGGTCATCAATGAGAACACCGATGTATGCTTCTGATCTATCAAGAATAAATGGTTCTTTTTTATCAATCCAAAGCGCAGCATTTATTCCTGCCATAAGGCCTTGCGCTGCAGCTTCTTCATAACCACTTGATCCGTTGAATTGTCCTGCACAGAAAAGTCCTTTTACTTCTCTATGTTCTAGGGACTGCTTCATATCTAAAGGATCAATGCAATCGTATTCAATTGCGTAAGCGCTTCTTGTAATTCTGATATTTTCAAGACCAGGAATTGTTTTATAGAAAGCCTCCTGTACATCTTCTGGAAGAGATGTGCTCATACCCTGAAGATACATCTCATCAGTTGAAAGTCCTTCTGGCTCTACAAAAAGCTGATGTCTTTCTTTATCTTTAAATCTATCAATCTTGCTCTCTATGCTTGGACAATATCTTGGACCTATACCTTCAATCTGTCCACCAAAAAGAGCGGATCTTGAAAAATTATCTCTAATTATTTTGTGAGTTGTTTCGTTGGTATATGTAAGGTAACAAGGAACCTGCTCTTTATCTAAATCGTTATTCAAAAAAGAAAATGGAACAACATGCTCATCGCCTTCTTGAATTTTCATCTTAGAAAAATCCAAAGAATCTTTTAAGCATCTTGCTGGAGTTCCTGTCTTAAATCTTCTAAGCTTAAATCCACGTTTCTTTAAATTATCTGCGAGCATAGTACTTGGCGCAAGACCGTTAGGTCCGCTTTCTACTACGCTGTCGCCAATAAATATTTTTCCGCCAAGAAAAGTTCCTGTAGCAATGACTACAGCTTTTGCTTCGTAGTATGCGCCCGTTCTAAGAAGTACGCCATGTACTCCGTTTTCATCATAATCAATATCAATAACTTCTCCTTGTTTAAGAAGAAGATTTTCGCATCTTTCAAGAGTGCGTTTCATTTCTTCGTGATAACGCCTCTTATCTGCCTGAGCTCTTAAGGAATGAACAGCAGGGCCCTTGCTTACATTAAGCATCTTTGATTGAATAAAAGTTTTATCAATGCAAAGACCCATCTGGCCACCGAGAGCATCAATCTCTCTAACAAGATGTCCTTTTCCTGTTCCGCCTATAGCAGGATTACAAAACATGTTTGCAACAGCTTCAAGATTAATAGAAAGAATTAGAGTTTTCTTTCCCATCCTTGCAGCAGCAAGTGCGGCCTCGCAACCTGCATGGCCTGCGCCTATTACAATAAGATCAAATTGTCCAAGATTTTTTGTTTCCATTCTTGTATAACTTCTTTACTTACCAAGGCAGAATCTTTGGAATACTTCTGATATAACCTGGTCTGTTGCTGTCTCGCCGATTATCTCGCCAAGATAATCAAAAGCAGCCTTAACATTTACTTCAATAAAATCTATTGCCTCATGCGCACCTGTCATAGCTTGTGCCTGGCATATTTCACCGTAAGCTTTTTCTATCAAATTAGCGTGCCTAATATTAGTAACAAGCAAATCATCTTCTCTTCTTACTCTTCCGCCGCTAATATATTTTTCGATGGCATCTTCTATTTTTTCGAGCCCAAATCCGGTGGATACAGATACCGGGATGGCATCTTTTGAGCCCTCAAATTGGAGATTTTTGGCCTCGCCTAAATCCACTTTGTTTATAATAATTATCCTTGGGATGTCTTTTGAGGCATCAAGGATTTCCTGGTCTTCTTTTTCAAGAGGTCTTGAAGCATCCAAAAGAACCAACAAAAGATCTGCCGACTCTAAGGCCTTAATGCTCTTTTCGATTCCTATGCTTTCTACCTCGTCCTGGCTTTTATGAATTCCGGCAGTGTCAATAAATCTTAGGGTAAAGCCTCTAAGCTGAGCCTGCTCTTCTATGGTGTCCCTTGTCGTTCCAGGGACATTTGTAACTATGCTCCGCTCTTCCTTAAGAAAGGCATTAAGAAGGGAGGACTTGCCTACATTTGGCTTTCCAACTATTGCAACAGAAAGACCTTCCCTTACAATGCGTCCTTCTCCAGCGGAATCCTTTAAATTTAATAGTTTATCGTTTATTACCGATAAGCTGTTTCCTATCTTTTCGTATGTTATTTGCTCTATGTCTTCGTCTGGGTAGTCCATGTTTACCGTAAGGTCTACAAGAAGATCAAGGAGCTTCTTTCTAACGCTATTTACCTCAGCTGAAAGCTTTCCTTGCATCTGAGAGAGGGCTTCGTTATAGCTTTTGCTGCCTCTTGCCTTAATTAAATCTATTACGGCCTCGGCTTGAGAAAGATCCATCCTTCCGTTTAAGAAGGCTCTTTTGGTAAATTCTCCGCGCTCTGCCATAACAGCGCCCCTCCTTAAAAGAAGGGCCAAAATTTCTTTTGTAGATAAAAGACCGCCATGGCACTGAAATTCAACAACGTCCTCTCCTGTGTAGGAATGAGGACCTTGCATATATACTACCAAAGCTTCATCTAAAACAGTCTCACCATCTTTTACCTTGGTATAAACCATCTTTCTGTTTGGCAACTCTTTATTTGTAATTTCTTTTGCAATCTTTAATGAGTCTGGACCGCTTAGCCTTACTATGCCAATTCCGGCTTCTCCATAAGCTGTAGAGATTGCAGCAATTGTTGTATCTTTCATCTAAATATTTTTTAAAAATAAAGGGCCGCCAACAGGCAGCCCTAATTTCTATTTTCGTGCAGGAACGATTACAACTTTTCTGTATGGTTCTTGTCCTTCTGATTTTGTTGTTACATTAGGAACAGTCTGAAGAGTTGAATGTATAACCTTGCGCTCGTACGGATTCATTGGTTCGAGTCTAACACTCTTTCCGCTCTTTAATGCTTTATCAGCAAGTCTTAATGCAAGCTTTTTGAGTGTCTCTTCTCTTTTTGCTCTATATCCTTCAGCGTCAACTACAACGCGGAGATAATTTTCAGTATCTTTATTAACAACTAAACTTGTTAAGTACTGAATTGAATCCAGTGTTGCGCCACGCTTACCGATAACAGTACCGGTGTCCTTGCCATCAATATCAACGTAAACGCTGTCTTTGTTTACAAAGACTTTGATTTCAATTTCAATGCCCATATCTTGGGCAACCTTTCTGAGGAAGTCTTTTGCAACGTGGCTTTCTACCTCAGTAAGATCTGTTGGTCTTGTTGAAACAAGAGCAATGTCTAATTCTAAATCATCTTCTCTTGTTTTTTCTTTCTTTTCTTTAGGTGCTTTTGCACTCTTTTCTTTCTTTTGTTTTTGAGGAGCTTTCTTTTCCTCTTTAACCTCTAAGCTATCAGCTTTTGGAGCAAGCTGTTTTTCTTTCTTAGGTTTTTCTTTTGCAATCTCTTCTACTCTTACTTTTGCAAGCTTAGCTCCGATTCCAAGAAAACCTTTGCTTGGTTCCTCTAATACTGTAACCGTTACTTGGTCTTTGGTAAGCTTGAGGTCTTGCAGGGCCAGCTCAACTGCAGCGTCGATGCTGTCTCCCCACTTTTCTGCATATTTCATCTTAGCCTCCAAAGATGCTATTCTTTTGCTTTCTGTCTTTTTAATACTTCTTTTTCAACTTCTCTTTGTTCTTTTTCTTTCTTTTTCTTTTTGTTAAAGAAAGCGTTCTGAACCATCATTACAAGGTTACCGATAGTCCAATACAATGAGAGTCCTGCAGGCATAGATCTTGCAAGAAGGAAAATCATGAGTGGCATGAAATACTTCATTGCATTCATTGTTCCTTGTGTTGTAGCATCTGCGCTTGCTGTTGAAAGAGCTGTTGTGAGATATGTTGTAAGTCCTGCGAGTATTGGAAGAATCCAACTATCTGGTTGAGAAAGATCTGCAGCCCAAAGGAATGATTCGTGTACTGCAGCAATCATATTGCTCTCAAGCATGTAGGAAAGTGGATTTCTAAGCAATTCATAAAGTCCAAACAGGATAGGCATCTGAATTACCAAAGGCAGGCATCCGGCTGTTGTGCTAACGCCGTTCTCTTGATAGAGCTCCTGCATTTTTTCATTCATCATCTGTCTATCACGTGCATATCTTACTTGTATCTCTTTTTGTTTTTCTGACAGCTCTGCCATTTTAGCTGATTGTTTTATCTGCTTTGCATAAAGCGGAATCATTAATACTCTGATGAGTGCTGTCAGTATGATAATAGAAACACCATAGTTATTTACGAAAAGGTAAATATACTTCATTGGATAAGCTATTATCTTTGCAAAAAATCCAATTATTGCGCCCATTTAAACTCCTAGTTATGGTACTGGATCATAGCCGCCCTTTGAACCAGGGTGACATCTTAAGATCCTTTTGATTCCAAGCCAAGACCCTTTTAAAGCTCCGTATTTCATAATCGCTTCTCTTGTGTATTCCGAACATGTTGGCGTAAACCTACACTTAGACGGAAACCTTGGAGAAATATACATTCTATATATATCAATTAAAACTATAAACAAACTTTTCATTGATATAACGCAGCTCTTCTTATTGCGGCTTCAATACTTTTTTTCACATCCGCACATTTCAAATCCTTGATTGTTGGTCTTGCTATAAACAAGAGATCGTATCCTTGTTTAAGTGCTTTTTCTTTTTCTATTTGACGAAAGCTTTCTTTCATCAATCTAACTGCGCGGTGCCTTACCACGCTGTTTCCAACCTTTTTGCTCGCCAAAAAGGCCTTACGATTAAGTGCTTGTCCTTTTTTATTATTAACAACAAGGACAACATACGCACTACCAAAAGACTTACCGTATTTCCTAAGATTATTAAAATCTTCTCGTTTTCTCAGTACGTCTTCTTTAAGCACTATGCACTTAATCTCTTTCTGCCCTTAAGTCTTCTTCTCTTAAGAACGTTTCTGCCATTCTTTGTAGCCATTCTCTTTCTGAATCCGTGTTCTTTTGATCTCTGGCCCTTCTTTGGCTGATATGTCATAACTCCCTTTGCCATGGTGTGTCCTCCTTTCCATGCTAAAAACGCTTATCCCCCATATTAGGGAATAGCCTAAATATTATATAAGTATACTTTACCGTTGTCAACATTATAGGTATTACCCTTTGGCAGTTTATTTTTCAAGTCTTCATCCACTTCCGTGGCCGTTACAAAGACTTGAACATCCTTCATTGCCTCAATAAGGTATCTTTGCCTATCTTTATCGAGCTCGGATAGTACATCATCTAGTAAAAGTACGGCATTTTCGCCTGTTTCTTGCTTAATTAATCCAATTTCTGCCAATTTCATTGAAAGAGAGGCTGTTCTTTGCTGTCCCTGCGAGCCAAATTGTCTAATATCTGTCCCATTTATTGAAATTGCCAGGTCATCTTTGTGAGGTCCAAAGCTTGTGTAGCCTTTAATATAGTCATTTTCCATGTTTTTATGGAGCTGATCTATATATTCTTCATTTGTTGTAATCTTTGTTTCGTATGAAATTTCAAGGTTTTCAGCCCCTTGAGATATTTCTTTATGTATATTTTTGCTTATATTTAGCAATCTTTCAGTAAAGATTTTACGCTCATTTACTATTCTAATACCATAATTTGCCAAAGATTCGTCAAAAACCTCAAATAATTTTTTATCTTTATTTTTTTCTCTTAGTAACTGATTTCTTTGTTTTAATACTTTTTTGTAATTTCCAAGGTCTGAATAATATAAAGGCTTAATTTGACAAAGCTCTCTATCTAAAAATCTTCTTCTATTATCAGGACCATCTTTTACTATTCTTAAATCATCTGGAGAAAAAACTACAATATATACATTTTCGAGTAAATCTATTGTTCTTTGTAATTTAACTCCATCAACTTTTATTATTTTTCCTTCATTAGAAAAGTTAATTTCTATTTCTGTCTCATTATTATCATCTTGTCCAACTAGACAAATAACCTTCGAATTTTTTTCTCCGAAGGCTATCATATCTTGATCTTTATTTGTTCTAAAAGATTTACCAAGACCTGTTATAAATAGAGACTCTAATAAATTAGTTTTACCTTGAGCATTTTTTCCTAAAAATAAATTTAAATTTTTATCAAACTCAAGCTCTAAATTTTTATAGTTTCTAAAATTATTTAATGTTATTTTTTTAAAATACATTAAGCAGCTGTAATTCTAACTGGTAATACTAAATATGTATATTTATCTGAATCAACTGATTTTAAAATACATGCACTTACACTAGTACCCATTTCAAAAGCAATCTCTTCATCTTCAACAGCTTTTAATACATCAATTAAATATTTTGAATTAAATCCAATGACAATATTTTCTCCTTCTACTTCAGCAGAAACATGTTCATTAACATTTCCTTCATCGCTTCTTGATGCAATATCAACATTACCGTTTTCTAAAGTTATTTTAATTAAATTATTTTTTCCTTCTTTAGCAAGCAGTGATGCTCTTTCTATACTATTAAGTATATCTTCTCTTCCTACTACCATTCTTGTTTTATATGATACTGGAATAATATCATTATACTTAATAAAATCTCCTTCAAGTAATCTTGCAATTACTACTGTATCTTCTGTTCTAATTTCTATTTTCTTATCATCTACAAGTAAAGATAAAGTATCTCCATCTTCTTCTTGTAATATTTTATTTACTTCATTTAATATTTTTGCAGGTACAACAATTTTCTTTTCTAAACCTGTTTCTATTTCATCTTTAGCAACAGCCATTCTAAATCCATCTAAAGCAACCATTTCTAAATTATTTTTTTCAAAATTTAAAAGTGTTCCTGTTAAGATTCCTTTTTTCTCATCTATACTTGCTGCAAAAGCTGTTTTCTTAATTAAATTAATAAAGTTTTCTTTTTTAATTTCAATAAAATTCTTAGATTCTATTCCTTTAATTACTGGAAATTCTTCAGAAGGTAATGAAATAATATTAAAATTAGATCCTACACAATTAATATTAAATTGATTATTATCATCTTTATATGCAGTAACTAAAGTATTTGGTAATTTTCTTATAATTTCACCAAATAATTTTGCAGAAACAACACTATTTCCATCTTCACTATTTTGAACATCAATAGTTGTCTCAATACTCATATCTAAATCAGAAGCAGATAAAGTAAGTCTTCCGTTTTTTACAGATAATAAAATACCTTTTAAAATAGGAATAGTTGTTCTAACAGAAACTGCTTTACTAACTGTATTAATAGCTTTAGATAAAATAGCTTGTGAACAAGTAAATTTCATTTAGAATGCCTTTCTTTATATTATATTTTTGTTGTTGATGTAGTTGTTGGGCCTGTGTAATTGTTGAAAAGTTAAACAAAGCCTTAAATTTAATAGAAGATAGAAGTTTATAAGCTGTGGAAAACAAAAAACATGTTTTGCACAGGCTTGTGGATAACTATTCGTCAATAAGCTCCTGAAGGTGGGTAATAACAGATTTTAAATCCGGAATTATACCCAAATCACTTTCTATTTTCTCATAGCTATGCATTATTGTTGTATGATCTCTTCCACCAAACTCCTCTCCTATTTTAGGGAAGGAATAGGTTGGACAATTTTGTCTGATTAAATAAATAGCTATTTGTCTTGGATAGGTTATATTTTGAGATCTCTTTGGAGATTCAAGGTCGGAAACCTTGACATTATAGTATTTTGCGACAATTTTCTTTATTAATGCAGGCGAAATTTCTTTTTCTTTTACATTAAATATGTCTGTTAGGATTTTTTTAGTTCTCTGTACAGAAAAACTGCCACCCTCGTGTAGTACACTAAACTTAACTCTATTAAATGCCCCGGTAAGCTCTCTTATATTACCCTCAATAGATTGAGCAATAATATCAAGGCTGGCAATGAGATTTTCATCATCTACATTTAAGCCCTCAAGTATGGCCTTGTTTTTAAGAATTGCCATTCTTGTTTCATATTCTGGAGCCTGTATGTCGATAGGAATTCCTTGCGCAAAGCGAGCAACTAGTCTGTCTGGGAGCTCGCCAAGCTCTTTAGGTGGTCTATCTGAGGTAAATACTATCTGTTTATTAGAGTTATCAAGGGCCTCAAAGGTGTTAAAAAGTTCTTCCTCAACGGCCGATGACTTTCCGGCAATAAACTGGACATCATCAAACAAGAGATAATCAACTTTTCTATACTTGTCCTTAAATTGTTGCTGGGTTTTTGTTCTTACGGCTTCTACAAACTCGGAAACAAAGGTTTCTGCGGAAACGTAAAGAACCTTCTTTTTAGGTCTGTTTCTTAAAACGTAGTGGCCAATGGCATGCATAAGGTGAGTTTTGCCAAGGCCAGAGCCTCCATATATAAATAGAGGATTATATTTTTTAGAAAAGCTTTCTGAAACGGCCAAGGATGCTGCAAATGCAAGCTTGTTGTTTGGTCCGTTTACAAAAGTTTCAAATGTATATTCAGGGTTTAGAGCGTCTTCTTTTTGGAAAAGATCAATAAGTTCGTCAGTTTCTTCTTCTCCTGGCTCTCTATCTACTATATCTAAGGTATAAGGCGCGCCAAAAACAGACTCAACAACAGGAAGCACCTTTTCCATGTACTTTAATGCTGAGGTTCTCATAATGCCTGTGCCAGACTCATCCAGCAGGATTATTTTTTGCTCCTTATCGTTGATTTTGCAAGGCTTAAGGGGTTCAAAGAAGGTTGAAATTATAAGGCTATTGAGGGGCCCATTTAATTTGTTTAAAACCTCTTGCCATTTGTCTTTAAGTTCAGTTTTTGTCATAGCGTATTATCCTCTAATTTGTGTGTGCTCCTATTATAGCAGAATAAGTTTTCCACAGGAATATACCCAGCAAAAAAGCGAAAAAATTAGGTATTCCACAGTTTTTCCACAAGCAGAGGATAAGGTATTACACTTTTTGAACAACCACAAGGGGTTGTGGATTTTTGAAAAATCGCCAATTTTAGAGATGCAAAAGAATTTTTGCCGTTTTTGAAACTTTACCCTTGTTTTTTCGCTTAAATCCTTGATTTTGGGCCCCAAAAATTGTATAATAGGACGGTTAAAAAGCCGATAAACCGCTTAATTTCAAGCATGGAGGACGTTTAATGTCAGACGAAAAGGAAAAAGATCAAAATAAGAAGTATGATGCTGGCCAAATACAAGTTCTAGAAGGGCTTGATCCAGTAAGAAAAAGACCTGGAATGTACATCGGAAGTACATCAGCAAGAGGTCTTCATCACTTGGTTTATGAAATAGTAGATAACTCTGTAGACGAAGCTCTTGCAGGTTACTGCAGAAACATAAATGTAACTATAAAGGAAGATAATTCCATAGATGTACTAGACGATGGCCGTGGTATGCCTGTTGATGAGCATCCAAAGATGCACAAACCAGCTATGGAAGTTATTATGACTGTTCTTCACGCAGGCGGAAAGTTTGGCGAGGGTGGTTATAAAGTTTCTGGTGGTCTTCATGGTGTAGGAGCATCTGTTGTTAATGCGCTTTCAGAAAGCATGACAGTAGAAAGCATGAGAAATGGTCATATTTATAGACAGACCTATTCAAGAGGAAAGGTTACATCAGAGATGACCATTGTTGGCGACTGCGGAAACAAAACTGGTTGCCACGTAATTTTTAAACCAGATACAGAAATTTTTGATGATACAGTTTATTCGTTTGACACACTCCAGGCAAGACTTAGAGAAATGGCTTTCTTAAACAAGGGAATTAAAATTTCTCTTGAAGATGAAAGAGCAGGAAAGAAGAAAAAAGAGGTTTATCACTACGAAGGCGGTATAAAAGAATTCGTAGCTTTCCAAAATAAACACAAAACTCCAATTCATAACTCCATCATTTATTTTGAAGCACAAAAGAAAGATAGAGAAGTAGAAATTGCAATGCAATGGACAGATGCTTATTCCGAAAACATCTATTCATATGCAAACAACATTAATACTATAGAAGGTGGCGCTCACCTTGTTGGTTTTAAAGCAGCGCTCACAAAGGTATTTAATGATTACGGAAGAAAATCAAAAATCTTAAAAGATAAAGATCCTGACATTGAAGGCGATGACATAAGAGAAGGTCTTACCGCAATTGTATCTGTAAAACTTACAGAGCCACAGTTTGAAGGTCAGACAAAAACAAAACTCGGAAATGCAGACATGAGAACTTTAGTTGATCAAGTTACTAAAGAAGATCTCATGGCCTTCCTTGAAGAGAATCCTTCGCAAGCAAAAATTATCGTAGATAAATGCGTAAGAGCAGGAAGAGCAAGAGAAGCTGCAAGAAAGGCAAGAGATCTTGCAAGAAGAAAGACTGCTCTTGATTCAACATCACTTCCAGGAAAGCTTGCAGACTGCTCTGAAAAAGATCCAGCACTTTGCGAAATCTTTATCGTAGAGGGAGACTCTGCAGGTGGCAGCGCAAAAGAAGGAAGAGATAGAAAGACACAAGCAATACTCCCACTCAGAGGAAAAATTCTCAACGTAGAAAAAGCAAGATTAGATAAGATGCTTGCTTCAGATACAATTAAAGATATGATTACAGCCTTTGGCTGCGGAATCGGAAATGAGTTTAATGTAGAGAAGCTTAGATATCATAAGATCATAATCATGAGCGATGCCGATGTAGACGGTGCTCACATTAGAACTCTTATGCTTACACTTTTGTTCCGCCACATGCCAAAGCTTATTGAAGATGGCTATGTATATGCAGCTCAGCCACCACTGTTTAGATGCACAGTTGGAAAGGATATGAGATATACATATTCAGATGCAGAACAAGAAAAGACTCTTGCCGAAATGACAAAACAATATCCAGGCAAGAAGATTGATATTCAAAGATATAAAGGTCTTGGTGAAATGGATGCCCAGCAGCTTTGGGATACAACAATGGATCCAGCACAAAGAACCTTAGTTCAAATTACTATTGATGACGTTGCAAGAGCAGATCAAATATTTACAACCTTGATGGGAGATAAGGTTCCACCAAGAAAGAAGTTTATTGAAGAGAATGCTCAGTATGCAGAGCTCGATTTCTAAGGAGGTGCTGATATGGATTTAATTAATGATAGAAGATTAATACAGCACGAAATTTATGACGAAATGAAAAAGTCATACATTGACTATTCAATGTCGGTAATCGTAGCTCGTGCACTTCCAGATGTAAGAGATGGTCTTAAGCCAGTACATAGAAGAATTCTTTACGGAATGTCTACACTTGGCAACACACCAGATAAGCCTTACAAAAAATCTGCAAGAATCACCGGTGAAGTAATGGGTAAATTCCACCCACATGGTGACGCATCAATTTATGATGCTATGGTTCGTCTTGCACAAAGCTGGAACATGAGATATCCACTTGTAGATGGACACGGAAACTTTGGATCTATGGATGGAGATGGCGCAGCTGCTTCTCGTTACACAGAAGCAAGAATGGCACCATTTGCTCTGGAGATGCTAAGAGATATAGATAAAGACACAGTAGACTTTGTTCCAAACTATGATGGTGAAGAAACAGAGCCAGTTGTTCTTCCAGCAAGATATCCAAACCTTCTTGTTAATGGTTCCAATGGTATTGCCGTTGGTATGGCAACATCAATTCCACCTCACAATCTTGGAGAGGTTATTGATGGAACAATTAAATTAATTGATGATCCAGAGCTTTCTGATGAACAATTAATGAAAGTCATCAAAGGGCCTGATTTCCCAACTGCTGCAACAATAGTTGGTAAGTCTGGAATCAAAGAGGCGTATAAGACTGGCCAAGGAAAAGTTAGAGTAAGAGCTAAAACATCAATTGAAGAAGGTTCAAGAGGCCAGGTTTCAATTGTAATCACAGAGATTCCTTATCAGGTTAACAAGGCTGTGATGATTCAGCATATTGCAGAACTTGTTAGAGACAAAAAGCTTGAGGGAATTAAAGATATCAGAGATGAGTCCTCCAAGGGAGAAGTTAGAGTTGTTATTGATCTTAAAAAGGATGCAAATCCAAATGTAACACTCAATAGACTCTATAAACACACAGAACTTGAAAGCAACATCAGCATCATCATGATTGCTCTTGTTAACGGCAGACCTCAGGTTCTTACATTAAAACAAATCCTTGAAGAATACATCAAACATCAAAGAGTAGTTCTCACAAGAAGAACAGAGTTTGATAAAGCAAAGGCAGAGGCAAGAGCTCATATCTTAGAAGGATACAGAATAGCCCTTGATAATATCGATGCAATCATTAAGACTATTAGAGAGTCTTATGATGACGCAAAAGAAAAACTCATGAAGAAATTTAAGCTTTCTGATAAGCAGGCTCAGGCCATCTTAGACATGCAGCTTAGAAGACTTCAGGGTTTGGAAAGAGACAAGATTGAAGCAGAGTATGAAGATCTTCAAAAGAAGATTAAATATTATTGCGAGCTTTTAGCTGATGATGTTAAGCTCATGGGCGTTGTTAAAGACGAGCTTACAGAAATCAAGAAGAAATGGGGAGATAAGAGAAAGACAAACATCATTGCCGACGAAGATGAGGTTGATGAGTCTGAACTTATCGAAGAAGAGGATGTAGTAGTAACAGTTACTCACCTTGGATACGTAAAGAGAGTAACAGCAGATACATATAGAACTCAAAAGAGAGGCGGTAAGGGTGTTACTGGCCTTGCAACAAGAGAGAACGATTTCGTTCGTCATTTGATCTCATGCTCAACGCATGACAACTTAATCTTCTTTACATCTCTTGGTAGAGCCTTCATGCTTAAGGCTTACGAGATTCCTGAGGCAGGCAGAACAGCAAAGGGTATTCCTGCAATTAACTTCCTCAATCTCATGCAGCATGAAAGAATTGCAAGCATCATGGCTGTTCCAGAAATTGATGAGAACAGATTCCTCATGGCTTGCACAAAGAATGGTATTATAAAGAAGACTTCTGTTTCCGAGTTTATTACAAACAGAAAGACCGGCCTTATTGCTATTAAGCTTAAAGAGGGCGATGAGCTTGTTGATATTAAAGAAACAACAGGAACTTCTAATGTAATCATAATCACAAAGCAGGGCAAGTGCATTTGCTTCAGTGAAGAAGATGTTCGTCCAATGGGAAGAGCAGCAAGCGGAGTTCACGCAATCGATTTAAGCAGAGGAGATGCAATTGTATCTATGGAGCTTGCTGAAAAGAACGAAGAGCTTCTTGTTGTAACAAAGAACGGATTTGGAAAGAGAACACCAGTTAAGGAATACAAGATTCAGGCTAGAGGCGGAAAGGGTCTTCTGACTTACGATAAATCAAAGTTTGAAAAGACTGGAGAGCTTATCGGTGCTATGGTTGTAAGGGATGATGATGAAGTATTCCTTATCAACTCAGATGGTGTAATCATTAGAATTTCCGCAGGAGAAGTTTCAAGACTTGGCAGAACAACTCAGGGTGTAAGAATCATGAAGGTTGAGGGAGACACCGAGATTGTTACTATGGCAAGAGCACCAAGAGAAGAAGACGAACCTACAGAAGAATAATTCCAAACAAAAAGAGGATAAAAAATGGCAAGAGTATTTTCGGGCGTACAGCCTACAGGAAATTTGCATCTTGGAAATTATCTTGGAGCATTAACTCAGTTTGTAGAGCTTCAGGAAGAAAACGAATGCATTTACTGCGTTGTTGATATGCATTCAATCACAGTTCCACAAGATCCAAAGCTTTTAAAAGAACATATTAAAGATATTGCAGCTTTATATTTAGCTGTTGGAGTAGATCCTAAAAAATCAATTGTATTTGCACAGTCAGATGTAAGTGGACATGCAGAGCTCGGTTGGATACTCATGTGCAATGCGTATACGGGTGAGCTTTCAAGAATGACTCAGTTTAAGCAAAAAGCCCAGGGAAAGGAGTCTGCTCCTGCAGGGCTGTTCTCTTATCCGGTATTGATGGCTGCTGATATTTTGCTTTACGATACAGATATTGTTCCTGTTGGCAATGATCAAAAGCAGCACATTGAACTTACAAGAGACTTGGCAATAAGAGTAAACGGAAAATACGGCGAAGATACTTTTGTTGTTCCTGACGGAAGATTCTTAAAAGAAGGTGCAAGAATTATGGCTCTTGATGATCCAACATCAAAGATGAGTAAGTCCGCACCAAACGAGCTTTCAAGAATCTCACTTCTTGATGATGCTTCAAAAATTAAAAAAGCTATCATGAAGTCAACAACAGATAGCGAGGGCGTTATTCGTTTTGATATTAAAGAAAAACCTGGTGTCTCAAATCTTCTCAATATATACAGTGCACTTTCCGGAAAGAGCGTTGAAGATTTGGTTAAGTCCTACGAAGGACAGGGCTACGGTAATCTAAAGAAGGATTTGGTTGAAGTTGTTGTTAATGCAATTGCTCCAATTCAGGAAAGATACAATCAGATTAGACAAACTCAAGAACTAGTTGATATCTTAAATGATGGTGCAGAGCGTGCAAATGCAATTGCAGAAAAAACTATGGCTCGTGTAAAGGATCACTTTGGACTTGGTTTATAAAAAGAATTAAGAAATATTAAACCCTCGGCATTGCCGAGGGTTTTTGCTTGAATATTTTTTGCTTAGATAAATTTGTTGATTGCTTTTTTAAGCTCTTCTATTGCCTGGGTATCGCCATTTTCAATTGCGTGTGATAAGCAGTGAACAATGTGCTCGTTAATCATTTCTTTGCCAAGCCCGTTAAGTGCGGAGATTACTGCGGAGAGCTGAATTAAAATTTCTGAAACATCTTCGCCGTTTTCCATCATGGTCTTAACATGGTTGAGATGACCTGTTGCCCTTGCAAGCCTATTGAGCTGTTTCTTTTTTGCGTCTTGATCGTGCTGATGGCTGCCTTCCCCTTCTGGTGTCCAGGTTGCAACAGCAGATACTAAATATTTTTCCTTATCTGAAACAACCTTATCAACTGTAAGGTACTTTCCCATAAGATCAGCAAGCTCGTCTGCTTCCATAAGACCCATAGAAATCTTTTTTGCTTCGCCCTCGTGATGCTTATCGATTGCGGCGCGGCTCATGCCATGAGCAATCGTTAGTCTTCCGCCTGGTTTTAAAAGGTGAGACATTTGGTGTATGAGCTTTTCAGGATAAGGGAAATGAGGAAATGCATTATATACAACAATGCAATCAAATCTGCTTTCAAGCGTAAGCTCTGTTGCGTCTGCGCAAATTGTTGATACGTAAGGGAACTTTCTTCTTGCAACCTCAAGCATCTTGCTTGCAATGTCTACGCCCATTAAGATTCCAACTTTTCTGTCTTGGTAATCCGCAAAGAGCTCTCCTGTTCCGCAGCCTATATCAAGAACGCTTACACCTTCCTTTACTCCGGCTTCGTCTAGAATATAATTAATAACCTTTTGGTTACGAATTCTGTGTTCGTCCCAGGTTTCTGCGTGATCGTTAAAAAATTGTATTACTTCATTTTTATTCATTGTTGTGTCCTCGTACTGCTACATAATATCAAAAAAAGCTTGAAATTGTAACCCCCTACCAGGCTTTCTGGCATAAAAATCTTATGATAGTATAAATGTAGAAAGCAAAGATGTAGAGAAAGGAGCTCAAAATGACTTCAAAAAACGTAGAAAAAACAAAAAAGTTAGTAATTTCGGCTTTGATGCTTGCTATTGGCTGGCTTTTGCCACTTTTAACAGGGCAGCTTCCAAGCCTTGGAACCATGCTTTGCCCAATGCACCTTCCGGTAATGGTTGGTGGCTTTGTGCTAGGACCTATATATGGCCTTGTGCTCGGATTTATCACGCCGCTTACAAGAAGCCTCATCTTTGGAATGCCAGTTATGTACCCAACGGCTTTGGGCATGGCCTTTGAACTTGCAGCCTATGGCTTTTTCTGCGGCTATTTCCATAATCTTTTCAGGAAAACAAAGTATTTAAGAACCTACGGGACACTTGTAATTTCGATGCTTTTTGGTAGAATGGTGTGGGGAGCTGCAAGGCTTATTATGCTCGGCATAGCACAAACGCCATTTACTTGGCAGATGTTTATTACTACAGAATTTGTAATGGCTTGGCCAGCAATAGTGATTCAGCTTTTGATAGTTCCTCCACTTGTTAATGCACTTCATAAAATGCAGATATAGTTTAAGAAAGAGGAACTTATATGAGTAATCTCGAGGCATACTTAGACATTTTAAACGAAGAACTTCGTCCGGCCTTGGGTTGTACGGAGCCTATCGCTGTTGCTTTTTGCGCAGCTAAAGCTAAAGAGGCTTTGGGCAGTTTGCCAGACCATGTAGATGTATATTGCAGCGGAAACATTATTAAAAATGTAAAAGCTGTAACTGTGCCTAATTCCAATGGGCAAAAAGGAATTGAGGTTGCTGCAATGCTCGGAATTGTAGGCGGAAGAGCAGACAAAGAACTTGAAGTATTAAATTCTGTAACAGAGGAAGATATAAAGCTCGCAGATAAATTAATTTCTGAAAAGATCATTAATGTTTTTCACGAAAAAGACGTTGATAATCTTTATGTGAGAGTAGAGCTTTCAAAAGGAACTGAAACTGCAAGCTGCATTGTAAAAACAAAACACACATTTGTGTCCGAGATTAAAAAGAACGGAAAAGTAATATTCAAAGAAAAAGATTTAATCGGCGACAGTAGGGCGGATAAAAGCTGCTTAAACTTAAAAGATATTTATAACTTTGCAAAGACTGTTGATGTAGAAAAGATTAAGCCGCTTTTAAAGCAGCAGGTGGAATATAACTATGCTATTGCTCAGGTAGGACTTAAAGAAAACTATGGAGCAAATGTTGGAAAGACTTTGCTTGAAGTTTTTGGCGAGGATAATGTTATGGCAAAGGCTGCTGCTACGGCAGCTGCTGGTTCTGATGCCAGAATGAATGGCTGCGCTTTGCCTGTTGTAATTAACTCAGGAAGTGGTAACCAGGGAATTGCCGTAAGTATGCCGCTTTACGTTTACGCAAAAGAAAAAAATGTTGACGAAGAAAATTTGTATAGAGCTCTCGCTTTAGCAAATTTAGTTTCGCTTTTGCAAAAGAGATATATTGGTGATCTGTCTGCATACTGCGGAGCATGCTGTGCTGGATGCTCGTCAATTTGCGGTATTGCATTTTTAGAAGGGCAAGATTATGAAACAATAGGCCATATTATTATCAATACGGCCTCTACAATTGGTGGAATGGTATGTGATGGAGCCAAGTCATCATGCGCAGCAAAAATTGCTGCATCTGTTATGTCTGGCTTTGTTGCTTACGCTCAGGCTAAAAACGATAGAAGCTTTAAGCCTGGCGAAGGCATGATAGTTGAAGATATAGAGCAAACGATTGCTAACTTTGGCCGCATGGGCCGCGAAGGAATGAAGAGCACAGATGAAGAAATTCTTCAAATAATGCTCGGCAATTAGAAGTTATTTAAAGCAATATATTGCGGTAAATTTACCAGCGTAAATTCTGTACCATTGATCATCAACCCTTATATATTTGCTGCCAAAGGCAACCTTATGAGTTTCTGTGCCAGCTTTTATGATAAAGGTTTCTTGGATGGTCTGATCATTTACGGTTTGAACCTTCCTGCCCTTCATGTTCTGAAGGCTATCAAGGAGTTTTTTGAAATATTTATCACCCATCTTACATTCGTAAGTTTTTCCGGTCTCAAAGGAGTATTCAACTTCTTCCTTATCAACCTTTGCGCTTCCAGTAAATTCTTCTTGGCAGGTCCAAGAAACAGAAGCTGCATTGTCTAATATCTTCTGATCTACAATTGGGTTTAAGAAAACATAATTTACTATAAAGGCAAGAATAATAACTGGAACTAGCTCTGCGAAAACAGCTCCAACGCTTTTAACTCCGCCGGTTGTGGTCATTTTGTTGTTCATTTTTTTTACCTCTTATATTTAGACTTTAGATTATCCTAGGTTCAAACTTTAGATTATCCTAAATCTTACGCGAAACGGTGATCGACGGTGAGGACCGCGTTCATCTTAGGATCCTTTTCTTTTAATTTTGCTCCAACAATTTGTTTGAGCTCCTCGTCAGAATATTTGCAGTCGTAATCTGCAACTATGTCGCAGACAACGTTTATATGAGTTGGTCCTGTTACAACCCTAACATCGTGAACGTTCCAAAGACCTTCTACTTCGTTTTTAATTTCTTCAAGATAAGCCTTGGCTTCGTTTGTTATTGGGTCGTTAACTTTTACTGGATCCATATGTATTGTAAGAAGCACATGCAGCTGTTCTAGGGCTGCAACTTCTAGATTGTCAATTGTATCGTGAAGCTCAAAGACATCGGCGCTTCCGTCAACTTCAACATGCAGCGACGCAAAGAGTCTTCCTGGACCGTAGTCGTGAACTATTAAATCGTGGATGCCAAGAATTGCAGGATCTGATGTAACAAGCTTCTCAAGATTTTGTACGAGCTCTTCATCAGGTGCTTGGCCGAGTATAGGTGCAATAGTTTCTTTTACAAGACCTATGCCGCTAAATAGAATAAAAGCTGCAACCACGATTCCAACAGGGCCATCAAGATTTATGTTTGCAAACTTGCCAATGATTACAGAAAGAAGAACTGCTGATGTGGAGATTACATCGTTTCTTGAATCTGCAGCAGTTGCAAGAAGTGCATCGCTATCTATTATCTTACCGATGCTAACGTTAAAGCTTGTTTGCCAAAGCTTGATTGCAATAGCTACAACTAAAACAACAATAGTTAAGATGCTAAACTCAAGTGGCTCGGGATGAATTGTTTTCTCGATAGAAGTTTTAAGAAGAGAAAGACCAATTGCAAGAACCATTACAGAAACTACAAGTCCTGCAAGATATTCAGTTCTGCCGTGACCATAAGGATGATCTTTGTCTGGTTTTTTGCCGGCAAGCTTAAAACCAACGAGAGTTATTAAGGATCCTGTTGCGTCTGCAAGGTTGTTGATTCCATCCGCGAGTATAGCAATTGAAGAAAAGATAAGGCCAGATGCAATTTTGAAAACGCAAAGAATTATGTTTGAAATAATTCCAACAATTCCTGCAACGCTTCCGTAGCTTTCCCTTGTTTTTGGATCTTTTGTGTTATCGGGATTTTTTACAAATTTTTTAATGATAAAGTTTTTCATGTTTTTGTTTAGAAAATAAAATATAGAAGGCCGCTTCCAAGAAGCCCCCATACTACAGCATTAATACCAAGTACCTTTACATTATAGTAACAGAAGATATATATTGCAACACCGCCAATGCTGGCAGCGATAGCCGAGCGGGCGTTTTTATTTTTTGTAAAAACTCCTCCAACCAAAGGCCAGAAAAAGCTACACTCAAGACCACCCATAGCAAAAAGGTTTAGGAAGAAAATTATGCTTGGAGGATCTGTTGCAAGAAGCACAACTATGATTCCAAAGACCAAGGTGCTAAGGCTTGTTATTTTCTTTACGTTTTTATTATATCTTTCGAGCTTTACTGGATTATCTTTAACAATGTAGGTTTTGTATAAATCTTTTACTATTGCAGCTGATGCCAAAAGAAGGAGTGAGTCTGCTGTTGACATGACGGCTGCGGCCGGCGCCAATAAAAATATGTAGCCCAGGGCGCCAGGCATAATCTTTTGGATGATATAAGGAATAAAGTAGTCAGAGCTTGGGAGGGCTGCACTTCCGGCGCCTGCGGCGCCGCTGGCGCCCTGGCCTCCTATATTTATGAGCGCGCCGGCCCAAACCCCGGCCGTGTGCATTCCAACCATTACAAGTGAGCAGCAGACAACGCCAATGAGCATGGCGCGCTTTAAGCTTTGGGTATTCTTAAAGCCCATACATCTTACTGCAGTTTGTGGAAGACCGACGGTTCCAAAGCCCACCAATACCCAGTAGGACAAAAGTGTGCCTGGGCGGTATATTGCGGTAAGATTATCATAAATATTTGGCAGATTTTCACCAAGTCTTAGGTCTATAGCTTCAAGGCCACCACCATTTTTTAGAACCAAAACAACGAAAATTATGGTTCCAAAGCACATAATGAGGCCCTGGACGGCATCAGTTAAAGCGACAGCCTTAAAACCACCAAATGATGTGTATAGGATGACGATAAGCCCAAATACTAGTAGTGCCTTCTTATATTCAAGTCCAAAAACTGATTCGATTAGTGTTGCGCCACCCTGAAACTGGGCAATCATTTGTGCTATAAAGAAGGCAACCATTAGAAGACTTGTCACAATTACTAGGGCATCGGACTTATATCTTGCCTTAAGGTACCCAGATACAGTAACGGCACCTGTTTTTCTAGCGATATTTGCAAAACTATTACCTAATACCCCCAAGACAAGGAAGGTTACAGGCACCTGAACGGCTGCAATCCAGGCCTGGGCATATCCATAAGTAAGGCCGGCAGCCCCAGGACCAGAAATAAAAGAGCTTACAGATGTGTAAGTAGCCATTGTTGTCATGGCAAGGACTAGGCCGCCCATGTCTCGGCCGCCAATAAAGAAGGATCTTTCGGCCGCGAGGCCCCTCGCGCCTTCGGCGCGGCCGGCTTCGCCGGCGCCGGCAATGCTGCCGGCGGCCTCGCTAGGATATTCAAAGTCCACAAATACTTTTTTGCACAAAAATACGACCCCAATAATAGCTATCAGAATCGTTCCAAGAACGCTCACTGAAAACCAGGCAGGCATCCCAAGAAAATAGAGCCCACTTTTGTTTAAAGCAAACGCAGTAATAACATGCCAAAGAGCGCAGATAAGGGTAAGGAGAAGCGTACTTGCAACTTCCTTCCTGACTTGAGCATCTAGCGCCTTGTCAGATAAGATTTTCAATTTTAACCTCCACTGGGTGCCATAAAGGTCACCTGCTTGCCGTAAGTATACAATAGAGGAAATAAACTGTCAATTGGCAGCCTGCGGCCTAAACAAAATGGACTAAAGTTTCCAAAAATGGTATAATTCAATTTACGGAATCTTCTATTATATAAGGAGCGCAAAATGGCAAAAATTAAAGTAGGCGTAATTTTTGGTGGCAAAAGCGGCGAGCATGAAGTTTCAAGAGTTTCTGCCAGCTACGTAATTAACGCTATTGATAAGAAAAAATATACAGTAAAGACCATTGGTATTACCAAAAAGGGCGAGTGGCTTTTATACGAGGGTCCAGTAAGTGATATCGCAAATGGACGATGGGAAGCAAAGGCTAAAAAGGATCTTAAAGAAAACCCAAAGCATTTTGCAATTCAGATCTTAGGATGCGGCGGAAAGAATCTTAAAAATGTAATTGATTTTGCACTTCCAATCCTTCACGGACCAAATGGAGAAGACGGAACAGTTCAGGGCCTACTTGAGCTTATCAATATTCCATATGGCGGCTGCGGTGTACTTGGCTGTGCTGTCACAATGGATAAAATAGTTGCAAAAGAAATTTTCGCAAATGCAGGTCTTCCTCAAACGCCATACATTGCTCTCACCAGTAATCAAATTGGCAAGAAGACAGTAGATGAGATTAACAAAAAATTAAAGTATCCTCTTTTTGTAAAGCCTGCAAACATGGGTTCATCGGTTGGCATTACAAAGGTAAAAGATAAAAAAGATTTAATGGCTGCATTAAAGCTTGCAGCAAAATATGACGAACGCTTAGTTGTTGAGCAAGGCGTTGATTGCCTGGAAATTGAAACAGCAATCATGGGAAACGATAAGCTGATAACTGGTGTTCCTGGCGAGATAGTTCCAGCCGCAGAGTTTTACGACTACGATGCAAAATACAACAACGCAGAAAGTAAAACATTAGTACCAGCAAAAATTTCAAAAGAAAAACAAAAAGAAGTTTTAGAAATGGCAAAGATTGCGTACAAAGCTTGCGGATGCAGCGGTTTTGTAAGAGCAGACTTTATGCTTGATAAGAAAACACAAAAGTTTTACATCAACGAGATCAACGCAATACCAGGCTTTACAAGCATCTCAATGTTCCCAATGATGATGCAGAAAAAAGGCCTAAGCTATGCAGAGATAATTGACAAGATAATTGATTATGGTTACGAAAGATATAATGCTAAAAATAACAGGTAAGCAAATTCCAAGAGAAACACTTACCTCGTTTAAAAACATAAACCTTGACGAAAATAAAGAAGATGTAGTTGAGTTCATAACACCGGGTACCATCTCGTCTATGGGAGATACAACCTACATAAGTTATGAAGAGACAGCAATCTCCGGAATGGAAGGTTGCAAAACATCTCTTACCATCGCTCCGGGTAAAGTTACTATGACAAGAAAAGGTGAAGCTCTTGAAGAAACAATCATGGAGTTTGAAAAAGGCAAGAGATACACAGGACTATATTCTACTCCGTATGGAAGCATTGTCATGGAGCTTTTAACAAACGATGTTAAAGGAAGCATAGGCGGAGAAAAAGAGAATAAGCTTTCAATAGACTATGACATAAGTTTAAAAGGTCTTGCAGAAAGCAGAAACATGTTAGATATAGAGATTATTAGAAATGGCAAACAATAAAAACACAAAAGCAGAAAAGAAAAACAAAAAGAAAAAAGGTGCCGCAAGATTTCTTGCATTTGCCCTCGCACTGATTTTTATTGGCAGTGCAGCAACTTACCTTTTATTAATGCTCGGACAATAAAATTTTAATCATAAAGACAATAAAGGAGAGACCACATGGCAGAAGAATGTACTCATGATTGCAGTAGCTGCGGCGTAGAAGGCTGTGGCGATAGAGAGAAGCCAGACTTTAGAGTCTACTTAAACGAACACTCAAAAGTAAAAAAAGTAATAGGCGTAATATCAGGAAAAGGCGGAGTTGGTAAGAGTATGGTTACCAGCCTTCTTGCAGTGCAAGCTGCAAAGAAGGGCTTAAAGACAGCAGTTCTTGATGCCGATATTACAGGGCCATCAATACCAAAAGCATTTGGTCTTGCTGGTATTCCATCATTAAAGGACGACAAGTATATGATTCCAATTAAGAGCAAAGAAGGAATTGATACTATGTCTGTAAATTATCTTCTTCAAAATCAAACTGACCCAGTAGTTTGGAGAGGCCCTGTTATTGCAGGTGCAGTAAAGCAGTTCTGGACAGATGTTGTTTGGGAAGATGAAGATATTATGTTTGTAGATATGCCACCAGGAACAGGCGATGTAACGCTCACAGTATTTCAGAGTCTGCCAGTTGATGGTGTTGTAATAGTAACAAGTCCACAAGAGCTTGTTGGTATGATAGTAGAAAAAGCAGCAAAGATGGCAGGCATGATGAACATTCCTGTGCTTGGCATTGTTGAGAACTTTAGCTATATCAAATGTCCTGATTGCGGAAAACTTATTCGTCCATTTGGCGAGAGCCATATTAAAAAGCTTGCGCTTTCATACGGCATTCCAAATACAGCGGAGCTTCCAATTGATGCTGCGCTTGCTTCTGCGTGCGACGCCGGCGAGATAGAATCTGCTGCCGGAGATTACTTAAAAGAATTTTTTGAATTGATTACAAAGTAACAACGCGATGAGAATAAGAAAAGAAAAAACATTATTCCAAGAAGACACAGAAATAATTGCAAGAGCTTCTGATGCATTAGCACATCCTTTGAGGGTGGAGCTATTTAAGTTCATCTACCAAGAGAATATGCAAAGAAGAAAGCCTTGCACCAAAACGCTTGTTGAGCATTTTGGCTACAGTCAATCAACAATTTCTCAGCACATGAATGTGCTTACGGGATCTAAGCTGGTTGAAGTGCAGAAAGAAAAGAGCTTCTCTTATTACTTTGTCAACATTGGCATGCTAGGTAAATACTTGGATGCCGTAAAAAAGATTAATCAGTAACCCTATGGACGGCCTGCGGCCGGCCCGGGCAATATGACAGTTGGAGGCTATATGGACATAAAAGACTACAGAAAAGAAATTAACGAGATTGATGCCGAGCTTGTAAAGCTTTTTGAAAAGCGCATGGAGGTCTCTAAAAATATTGCCGCATATAAAAAGGCAAACAATCTTCCAACAAGAGATCCTGAAAGAGAAAAAGAGATCTTAGACAAGCACTCCAAGGAAGTTAAACCAGAACTTTCAATATATATTTATGAATTCTTTGAAAAGCTGATGCAGCTTTCAAGAGATTATCAGAACTCAGTAAGATAGGTGGCAAAATGAAAAAACCAGTATTAGTAATTATGGCCGCAGGAATGGGAAGTAGATACGGTGGACTTAAACAGATGGATCCAATAGGACCAGCAGGAGAACTCATCATAGACTACTCTCTTTATGATGCAAAACGCGCAGGCTTTGATACAGCAATTTGCATTATTAAAAAAGAAATTGAAGAAGACTTTAAGGCTATTATGGAAAGAGGTGCTGCAAAACATATGAACATCAAATATGCTTTGCAGGATGTAAACGCAATTCCAGAAGGCTTTAAGATTCCAGAAGGAAGAGTAAAGCCTTGGGGAACAGGTCATGCAATACTTGCTGTAAAGGATATGGTTGATGGCCCATTTGTTGTTATTAACGCAGACGACTATTATGGACCAGGAGTGTTTAAGGCTTTATATGATTATCTTTGCAACACAGAAGACGGAGAGTATTACGAATACTGCATGGCAGGATATAAAATCGAAAATACACTCTCTGAACTTGGAAGCGTAAGCAGAGGCGTATGCGTAACAAAGGATGGCTATCTTTCACATATTGATGAGAGAAAGGTTGTTCAAAGAAACGGAGAGAAGATTCAGTTCACATTAGATGGCGGAGAAACCTGGACAGATATAGCAGAGGGAACTCCAGTATCTATGAACTTCTTTGGATTTACAAAGAGCATCTTCTCTGAGCTTGAGGCTCGCTTCCCAAAGGAATTAGAAAATATTCTTAAGACAGATCCAATCAAGGGTGAATTTTATATTCCACTTGTTACATCTGATCTTGTAAACGAAAATAAAGCAAGGGTTAAGGTTCTTCCATCCGACGATAAATGGTTTGGAGTAACAAATAAAGAAGATAGAGCTTTAATGGTTGCTGCAATGAAAGAAAAAACTTTAGCAGGAGAATATCCGGAGAAACTTTGGTAATGGAAATAAGAGATTATCTGCATTTGCTATGTGAAAGCCAAGGACCATCAGGTTTTGAAAAAGGTGTTGCTGAAATTGCAAAAGAAGCAATCAAACCTTTTGTTGATACCGTAGAGATAGACGTTCTTGGAAATCTTATAGCAACAAAGAAATGCAAAAAGAAAAATGCAAAGAAGATGCTCATAGCTGCGCATCTTGATGAGATAGGATTAATAGTTACAGGTCATGAGGATGGCTTCCTTTGCTTTGGGCAAATAGGCGGAGTTGATCAGCGCATGCTTCCTGGCCGTGATCTTATTATCATGACACCAACACCTATGCTTGGTGTTGTTTGTGCTATGCCTCCTCATGTTTTAAAACCAGAAGACATGGAAAAGGCAATTCCTATGGATCAGCTTAGAATAGATGTTGGTCTTTCGCAAAAGGAAGCAGAAAAGAAAATTCCAATTGGAACACCAATAACATTTAGAACAGAAGGCTTTAATCTTGGCGAGGATTTATACGTAAGCAAAACTCTTGACGATAGAGCTTGCTTTGCAGCGCTTATTAGAGCAGCAGAACTTCTTAAGGGAAAGAGACTTCCTTGGGATGTAGTTTTTGTTGGTAGTACTTGCGAAGAAACAGCTGGCAAGGGAGCTGCTGTTGCTAACTTTAAGGAAGCACCGGTTGTTTGCGCAGCCATTGATGTAACTCATGGAAAAACTCCAGATATGCAGGAAGACGCTCAGGGCTTTGAACTTGGAAGTGGTCCATCGCTTTCTATTGGTCCAAACATTTCTAAGATTGTTGGAGACCAAATGATAAAGCTCGCAAAAGAAAAAGAGATTCCATACAACATTGAAGTACAAAGCGGAAGAACAGGAACAGATGCTTGGGCAATGCAAATTACAAGAGAAGGCGTTGCAACAGGTCTTATCGGTTTGCCGCTTAAATATATGCATACACCAGTAGAAACTGTAAGCATAAAAGATATTGAATACTGCGCAAGACTCGTTGCGGAATATGCGCAGAATCCAGGATTGGAGGTGCTCTCATGCTAAAGTATTTAGAGGATCTCTGCAATCTATCTGGAATCTCTGGTGATGAAGGAAATGTTAGAGATTATATTATAGAGCATGCAAAAAAATATGCAGACAGCATAAAGGTAGACGCTCTTGGAAACGTAATCGTTTTTAAGAAAGGTGCCAAGAGAGGAACCAAGCTTGTTGTAACAGCTCACATGGACGAAGTTGGCTTTATGGTAGAGAAGATAACAGATGAAGGTTATCTAAAATTCTCTGCTGTTGGCGGAATAGACCCAAGGGTTATTCTCGGAAGAAAAGTTTATGTTGGTCCATACAGCATTCCTGGAGTTTTAGGACTTAAGGCTATACATCTTACAACAGTTAAAGAACGCTCTGAAATGCCAAAGGAATCAAGTCTATATATAGACATCGGTGCAAAGAACAAAGAGGAAGCAGAGAAGTATGTTTCTCTTGGCGACAGCGTTGTCTTCGATTCAGACTTTGTATGCTTTGGAAGGGGCTTTGTAAAAGCAAAAGCAATTGATGATAGATTTGGCTGTGCTGTAATGCTAAATCTTCTTGAGAAAAAACTTCCTCAGGATGTCACCTTTGTATTTAGCGCAATGGAAGAGGTTGGAGCAAGAGGTGCTTTTGGTGCGGCCTGTAGTGTTAAGCCAAATATTGCGTTAGTGCTTGAAGGAACTACAGCTGCAGACTTTGCAAAGGTCGCAGAAAATAAAAAAGTAACTAGATGCGGCGAGGGTGCTGTTCTTGGCTTTATGGACAGCGGCGCGGTTTACGACAGGGCTTTATTTGAAATGACAAGAGAGCTCGCAATAAAGAATAATATTCCATGGCAGATTAAAGAGAGAATTGCTGGTGGAACAGATGCTCAGGCGATTCAAAGATCTATTGCTGGTGTAAGAGTAGAAAGCATTTCAGTGCCAGTAAGAAATATTCATAGCGCAAATACTATTGCAAACGAAAAAGATATAGACGCTGCGTTTTCACTAGCAAAGCTTTTCATCAAAGCAGTTTCTGAAGGGAAGTATAAATAATGACTACATTTGAAATATTAAAAGAACTAAATAAGTGCTTTGGCCCATCTGGCAACGAAAAAGAAATTGCTGCTAAGATTAAAAGACTTGTAAGACCTTATGCAGATGAGATTAAAACAGATGTAATGGGGAATCTCATCGTTCACAAAAAAGGAAACGGTCCAAAGCTTATGATTGCCGCCCATATGGATAGCATTGGTTTTATTGTTACTCACATAGAAAAGGATGGCCTACTTAGAATAGGTATGGTTGGGGGAATTCATCCTGACGATGTTCTTGCAACACCTGTTAGATTTGCAAATGGAGTTGTTGGAACTATTTACGAAAACGGTGGAGCTAAAAAAAGAGAAATAGATTCAATGTTTATAGACATTGGAGCAAAGGATGAAAAAGAAGCAGCTGCTATGGTAAGCGTTGGTGACATGGCTGTTTATAACACGCCAACACTTATGCTTGGCGAAAATAGAGTAGCTTCTCCTTATCTTGATAATAGAGCAGGCTGCGTTGCTGCAATACTTGCAATACAGCAAATTAAAAAAGTTTACTACGATACATATTTTGTTTTCACTGTCCAAGAAGAGCTTGGATTAAGAGGCGCAAAGCCTGCTGCTTTTGGAATTGAGCCAGAGTATGCAATTGTTGCAGATACAACCCTTGTTGACGATACTCCAAACGCAAATCACGTTGGAACCTCTGTGCTTGGAGGTGGAGCTGCCGTTAAGGTTATGGACAAGAGCGTAATTTGTAACCCAGAAATGGTAGAAAAGATTATGGCTCTTGCAAAGAGAAAGAAAATTAAGGCGCAGCTTGATGTGCTTAGAGCTGGTGGAACAGATGCTGGAGAGATGAGAGTCAGCGGATCTGGTGTTTGGACGGGCGGAATTTCCGTTGCAACAAGATATATCCATAGTCCAGGTGAGGTTTGCCAGCTGTCAGATATAGAAGATGCCGGCGCCCTCATGGCCGCCTTTGCCGCTACAAAATAGTTGTCAATGGGGTCAGACCCTTTTGACAACAAATGTGTGAACTAAGGCGCAAGTAATAAATAGACTTTCTTCACTTGCCGCTTCGCGAAGTCGTTCAGAAAGCTATTTAATTACTTGCGCCTTTTAATGCCGCCTCGGGCTTGGATGCTGGTTCGGCCTGCGCAGCCTACGGCTGCTTGCCCTCACCTAGAATCAGCCCGGAGGCTGAGGTGTATATTAGTTATTAAAAGTTGTCAATGGAGTTGTCAAAAGGGTCTGACCCCATTGGCAAGGTTGATGGAAAAAAATACAAAAAAGATATTGACATAGTTGTATATATTTGGTAATATTATGGCATAAGGTTTCGGTAGCTTAGATAATACCCTAAAATACCCAAACAGGTCCGTAATCAACCAAAAGAAATTTTTTAAAAAATTTTTAGTAAATTATGCCGAAACCTTAAAATTTTGCATCACAAAACACTTGCAATTTCAAGGCTTCGTGTGTATAATATTGAGGCATTCGTCTATTACTAATGCTCTCTGCTACGGAGGATGTCCGTAGCCACATTGACCACAGGGAGGTGACAAAATGAATAAGTACGAAGTGATGTTTATCATCAATCCTGTCTTAGAAGACTCCGCAAAGGAAGCAGCAATCGAAACTGTCAAAGGAATCATTGCAGCAGACGGCGAAGTAGTTGACACTGACATTTGGGGAATGAAGAAGCTTGCTTATCCAATCGAAAAGAAGACAGAAGGTTATTACGTTGTAATGCAATTCAACGGAAATCCAACTCTTCCAAAGGAACTGGATAGAAGACTCAGAATCTCAGATGACTTCATAAGACACATCATCGTAGCAAAAGACGAAAAGTAGAGGTAAATAATATGAATTCTGTAGCTTTAATCGGAAGACTAACTAGAGATCCAGAAGTACGTTATAGTGCAGGTAATCAAATGGCAATTGCAAAGTTTACTATTGCAGTTGACAGAGATAGAGCTAGCAAGGACGCAGAGCAGACAGCTGATTTTATCGGTATTACATGCTTTGGCAAGACAGCAGAACTTGTAGAAAAGTACATGGGAAAAGGTCGTCTTGTAGGTGTTACAGGCAGAATTCAAACCGGTTCTTATGAAAAGGACGGTAGAAAAGTCTACACTACAGACGTTATTGCAGATCGTGTTCAGTTTTTAGATAGGGCAAACGGTGCTCAGGGAGGTAACTTCCAGACTCAGGGTTCATCTGATGTTTCAGACGAAACTCCAACTGGATTTGAAAAGCTCACTGAGGACGATATCCCATTCTAGTCTAATTCAGGAGGAAAACCATTAATTATGGAAAGAGATAACAAAAGAAAAAGCTTTAACGGCGGAATGCATGCTAGAAAGAAAGTATGCCAGTTCTGCGCAGATAAGAGCCTTGAGGTAGATTACAAGGATGTAGAAACACTCAAGAAATACGTTACAGAAAGAGGCAAGATTCTTCCAAGAAGAATCACAGGCGCTTGCACAATGCACCAGAGATTTATCACAACAGCTGTAAAGCGTGCAAGAACAGTAGCTCTTCTTCCATTTGACGCAGATGCTCACTAGAAAAAGCTAAAAAAACATTGCGGCCCTTGAACGAGCCGCAATTTTTTTATATAATAATAGGGTTAAATCTACCTATTATATATGGCAAACCGTTGGGCTTGCCAAACTAGTCTGTGAATTAGTGATTAATTGTTATGAAAATTGGTTTTGATTCAGAAAAATATCTAGAGGAACAGTCAAGATATATTTTAGAGCGCATTGGATCAAAAGAATGCGACAGACTTTACCTCGAATTTGGTGGCAAGCTTGTTCAAGATAAGCATGCTGCAAGGGTGCTCCCTGGATTTGACGAAAATGCAAAGATTAAGCTTCTTGCAAGGATGAAGGATCATGCAGAAATTATTATTTGCATTTATGCGGGAGATATACTCACAAATAAAACTCGCCAGGATTTTGGAATCACCTATGATCTCGAAGTAATGAGATTAATAGATATGTTCCGTTCTTATGGTCTTTATGTAAATAGTGTAGTTATTACTCGCTATGAGGATCAGCCTGCAGTTAATACTTTTATAACTAAACTCGAAAGAAGAGGAATCAAAACTTACAAGCACTACGCAACAAAGGGTTATCCAACAGACGTAGAAACCATTGTATCCGAAGAAGGATACGGTGCTAATGAATATATAAAGGTTACAAAGCCACTTGTTGTTATTAATGCACCAGGACCTGGTTCTGGTAAGCTCGCAACCTGCCTTAATCAGCTTTATCATGAAGCAAAGAATGGCGTTAAAGCAAGATACGCAAAATTTGAAACCTTCCCAATTTGGAATTTGCCTCTTAAGCATCCAGTAAATATCGCATACGAGGCAGCAACAATAGATCTTAATGATGTTAACATGATTGATAACTTCCATCTTGAAAAGTATGGAGTGCCAGCCGTTAACTACAATAGAGATCTTGAGATGTTCCCAGTAATTAAACGTATTATAGAAAAAATTACTGGAACAGAATCAGAATACAATTCACCTACAGATATGGGTGTTAATAGAGTAGGCTTTTGCATCACAGATGAAGAGGCCTGCATAGAAGCTAGCAAACAAGAAATTATCAGAAGATATCTTTTGGCAGCAGTTGATTACAAGAGAGGTCTTATATCTAGCGAGAGCCTTAATCGTTCCAAGCTATTAATGGACGAGGTTGGTG